>NZ_BAABRT010000016.1:0-89460 GCF_039545115.1 Microbulbifer aestuariivivens
AGGAATACCTCGCCGGCACCAATCCTTCTGTGGTGGATACCGATGGCGACGGTGTGATCGACGGCGCGGATATTGCGCCACTGGACAGCCGCTACCGCTTCGACGAGGACGGTGATGGCATGCCGGACGGGTATGAGGCCGCGCATGGTTTCCGCGACTATGAACCCGCTGATGCCTATGGCGATGACGACGGAGACGAGCTCACCAACCTTGAGGAGTACCAGCTCGGGACCGACCCCCGTAACCGCGACAGTGATCATGATGGTGAATGGGATGCCTTCGATCGCTACCCACTGGATGCCCGCTATACCCGTGACGATGACCGCGACACCATGCCCCGTGAATGGGAAGAGCGTTTCGGGCTCTCGGACCAGTACCATGGCGATGCCAGTGAGGATCTGGACGGCGATGGACTGCTGAATTGGCAGGAGTTCGCTGCCGGCACCCGTCCAGACAGCTTCGATTCCGATCGCGATTCCGTGCCGGATGGAGAAGACCTGTGGCCTCTGGATCCGACTCGCGCCCACGACAGTGATGAAGATGGTCTGCCCGATGCCTGGGAGGAGAGCCACGCCCTGTCACCCTACTTCCCCGCCGGTATTAATGACGATAGCGATGGCGATGGCCTCAGCGACCTCGAGGAGTTCGCAGCCGGCACCCGGCCGGATTTTATCGACACCGACGGTGATGGCGTGGTGGATGGTGTTGACGCCTTCCCGGCCGACCCCCGCTACAGCGATGATGTCGACGGTGATGGTCTGCCCACCGCTTTCGAGCAGGCACACCCAGGCTGCCTTTCTGATTATGACCCCGCGGACGGCGGCAGCGACTGCGATGGGGATCGGCGCTCCAATCTGGACGAGTTTACCGCCGGTACCGCCATCGATAATGTCGATAGCGATGGCGACGGCCGGGACGACCGCCTCGATGTGGCGCCCCTCAACCCGTCCTATCAGTTCGATACGGATGGCGACGGCCTGCCCAACGCCTATGAACTGGCCCATGGCTTCGACCCCTACAATCTCCGGGATGCCAGTGACCTTTACGCAGGCGATGACGACCAGCTCACACCGCTGCAGGAATACCAGCTCGGCACGGACCCCAGAAATGCAGACACCGATGGTGACTTCTATTTCGATGGCGACGATCGTTTCCCACTCGACAGCCGCTACCAGCGTGACAGCGATCGCGACTCCATGCCGGATGCCTATGAGGCGTTTTACGGCTTGTCCGGATCCTGGGCTGGGGATGGCGCTGAGGATCCCGATCACGACGGAGTGAGCAATCGCTACGAGTATGCCGCCGGGACCAATCCTCTGGTTGACGAGTTCGGGGATCGAGATGAAGACGGCATGCCCGATTGGTGGGAGCTGCAGTATGGCCTCGATGAGTTCAACAACGATGCCGCCGCAGATGCCGATGGCGATGAGCTGCAAAACCTCGCCGAGTTTACTCTGGGCACTGATCCCACCAACCCTGACACCGATGGCGATACGCTGCCGGATGGTTTTGAGCAGCTGCTCGGCAGCGACCCGCTGATCGACGACGGCAGCCAGTATGGCGACGCCGATGGCGACGGCCTCGAAAATGGCCAGGAGTACGTCTTACAAACCGACCCGCTGAACCCCGACACCGATGGTGACAGCGTGATGGATGGTGCGGATGTCTTCCCGCTCGACCCCGCCGAGTCACAGGACACTGATCAGGACGGTCTTGGCGATATGGCGGATACCGACGACGACAACGACGGCATGCCGGATGTGTGGGAAAGCCAGCACGGGCTCGACCGCCTGAGCGCCGCCGATGCCACGCTTGATCTCGACGGAGACGCCCTCAGCAACCTCGAGGAGTTCCAGGTCGGCACCGATCCCGCCAATAAAGACACCGACGGCGATGCGCTGGCGGATGGCGTTGAGCACGCCGGCCAAACCAACCCGCTCAATCCCGACACCGATGGTGACGGCGTGATGGATGGTGCCGATGTCTTCCCGCTGGATTCCACTGAATCGCAGGACACCGATCAGGACGGTCTTGGCGATATGGCGGATACCGACGACGACAACGACGGCATGCCGGATGTGTGGGAAAGCCAGTACGGGCTCGACCCAATAAGCGCCACCGATGCCACGCTTGATCTCGACGGAGACGCCCTCAGCAACCTCGAGGAGTTTCAGGTCGGCACCGATCCCGCCAACAAAGACACCGATGGCGATGCGCTGGCGGATGGCGTTGAGCACGCCGGCCAAACCAACCCGCTCAATCCCGACACCGATGGTGACGGCGTGGTGGATGGTGCCGATGCCTTCCCGCTGGATTCCGCTGAGTCACAAGACAGTGATCAGGACGGTCTTGGCGATATGGCGGATACGGACGACGACAACGACGGCATGCCGGATGTGTGGGAAAGCCAGTACGGGCTCGACCCAATAAGCGCCACCGATGCCACGCTTGATCTCGACGGAGACGCCCTCAGCAACCTCGAGGAGTTTCAGGTCGGCACCGATCCCGCCAACAAAGACACCGATGGCGATGCGCTGGTGGATGGCGTTGAGCACGCCGGCCAAACCAACCCGCTCAATCCCGACACCGATGGTGACGGCGTGGTGGATGGTGCCGATGCCTTCCCGCTGGATTCCGCTGAGTCACAAGACAGTGATCAGGACGGTCTTGGCGATATGGCGGATACGGACGACGACAACGACGGCATGCCGGACGTTTGGGAAAGCCAGTACGGTCTCGACCGCCTGAGCGCCGCCGATGCCACGCTTGATCT
The DNA here is from genome assembly GCF_039545115.1 of Microbulbifer aestuariivivens. Taxonomy (NCBI): domain Bacteria; kingdom Pseudomonadati; phylum Pseudomonadota; class Gammaproteobacteria; order Cellvibrionales; family Microbulbiferaceae; genus Microbulbifer; species Microbulbifer aestuariivivens. The sequence goes on from NZ_BAABRT010000016.1 coordinate 2,774, forward strand.
CGACGGCGATGCCCTCAGCAACCTCGAGGAGTTTGTGGCCGGTACCGACCCTTCCGACCACAGCGATCCGGGCAATCCCTTCCTGCACGCGGAAATGTTGCCATCGGTCAGCAGTACTGCCTGGCTGACCGTGACCCTGCCGCGGACTTATGTGGACCCGGTGGTTGTGACCACTCCCCAGTATCCGGCGAATTCTGTGCCGGTGGTGGTGCGGCTTAAGAACGTAGTAGGCAACCAGTTCGATATCCGCCTGCAGCGTGCCGATGGGCTCAGCGGCCCGGTGTCTTTGCCGGTGCACTTTGTGGTGGTCGAGGCCGGTGTCTACAATGTCGCCGACCACGGCATCCTCATGGAAGCGGGGCATTTCAACAGTACCGTTACCGACCGCAAGGGCAGCTGGAGCGGTGAATCATTCACGCCGCAAAACACCTATGGCAGTCCAGTGGTTCTGGGCCAGGTGACCACTTACAACGACAGCCGCTGGTCGGTGTTCTGGAACCGCGGCACCAAGCGCACTAACCCGGCCACAACCGATTCCATCTATCTCGGTAAACATGTGGGTGAAGACCCCGACACCGCGCGCGCCGCTGAAACGCTGGGCTACATCGTACTGCAGGCCGGTAGCGCCTCGGTGAACGATCACCAGCTGGTGGCGGGCCTGGGCGCGGATACCGTAGGCGGGCCATTCAATACCCCCGTCACCTACGCCTATTCAGGGCCTGCGGCCCCACAGGCAACCCTGCTGAGCCAGTCGGGTATGGATGGGGGAGACGGCAGCTGGGCGGTTTTGCGTGATGCCACCACCTCCACCAGCATTGCACCGATGGTGGATGAGGACCAGTTGTCGAACCAGGAGCGCTGGCATACCACTGAGCAGCTGGGGTACCTGGTGATCCAGTAAAACGCCATCTTGTCATTCCTTTTCAGGGGCAGCATCGCTGCCCCTTTTTTATGCCTGAACGCAACGCAATGGTCCGCCTTCCCCGCGCAGTCCCTCCACGCACACCCTCCATACACACCCTCCCCGCAGTCCACTCATAACTGCTGCAAGTGAGCGCTGCCGGCTCCTTGCCGGTTCATCCACTGACAGATCCGGTGCTCGACCCGTTGATTGGCACACCTACCAAAGATTAAACACCGGTGATGCCGGCAGCTCGACAAGAAAGATGCAAAGCCAAACTGCACGACCAGTGCCGGCGGGCTGCGCCCCGCTAACGCTCGGAATTGCGCGCCCCCCCCGCACAGGCTGAGCCGATTACAGCCGGGCCAGGATGCAAGGTGACGTGAACTGCCGGTCGCAAATAAAGCGGCCACGATAGGCATTCAGGTGATCTGCTGCGCACCGCAACCCGTAATGACAATGCGTTTACAAGGAAGGAATGATCAATCTGCGTGAACAGAATGACGTGACTGTTCAGGCAATGTAGTCGGGCGTGTTTTTCCGGTGCAGAAATTCTGCCAGCGCGACTGATTGGCCTAAGTTCCTACTCGCGGACACCACACGCCGGGAAAGACAACCAAAGTCTGCGATAGCAACAAAAACTGGAACCCTGTTTCAATATCACTGAGAAAAAGAAAGACTCTCACTTGCAATACCCATCTTAAAGTTAAGGTCTTCAGCGCAACGATTTTTTTTAGCGTTACTGACAGAGAGCTAAAAAATTCATCAAGAATTTCTCCAGGCTGCGCATCAGTGAGCGGCTTATAGCCCTTTTAAAAAAGCGAAATTCCCGGAATATTTTTGGCCAATTTTTTATTCGTGATTTTTTTGGAAAAGGAATAATTCGCTATTGCATAAGCAGGTTGACGCGCCTATGATCCGCAGCACATTTTGAATAAAACTAAAGTCATCTCGTCCAAAACATTACAGGGAATGGCAACACAGTCTGCAGGGATTTGCAGGTAAGAACTGGCGGTAAGCAGTGACAAAAAAACAGGTCATCACTTACGGCCGCTCTTACTGGGCGAGCAAGCCGGATACAATGATGCCTGACCCTGCAGAGAAGTTGACGGTGGACTTTTTCAGCCCTGCCGACTGTCTTGTTGATATTTTTAGCCGTGCCCTGTCGTACTCGCAGAATATCCACGTAAAAGCCGCCGGCCTTGGCAGCCTGACTTTTTCCGGCTCCAGCCGACGATTCCTCGCCGACACTCAAGACCTCGCTGATTTTTTGCGCCAGCCTCCCCAGCGGGTGCAGGTCAGCGTCCTGTCATCCAAAACCGATCTGCTGGCAGAAAACCCGGCGGCACGCGATGCGGAGGAGCTTCTCTGGCAAGCAGCTTTTTATGGCTCTAATGGCCGACTTCTGCAGGGATGTCACTGGAGTGACGTCGTGCAATTAAAGCGCTGGCCGAACCTGACACGGCTGCCCACAACGAGCAATGCGTTCAGGATTCTGGCCATATTTTACCAGCACCCCACCTCTGTTTACCTGGCTTCGCGCCTGCTGAAAATTCCCGCCGCTGAGGTTTACCAGGTTTACAGCGCCGCACACGCGGCCGGGCTTACCCGCGCGGTCAACCGGGAAATCAGCGAGCCACAGCTCAAGCCCCATCGCCAGCGCGCACTGCTGTCATCCCTACTTGAGCGGTTGTCCATACGGTAGCGAAGTTCATGGAATACAAAATTATATTCGCCGGCCCGGTTGGCGCCGGCAAATCCACGGCCATCAGCACCATCAGCGACGTCGAGGTGGTGAGCACCGAAAGTCGCGCCAGTGACGACGTTTCCCTGCGCAAAGAGACCACAACCGTCGCCATGGACTACGGCCGGCTGGCGCTCGGCAATGGCCAGGCTATTCACCTGTATGGCACTCCCGGGCAAGAGCGTTTCAGCTTTATGTGGGAAGTGCTGACCATCGGTGGGCTGGGGCTGGTGCTGCTGATCGACAACGCCGCCGATGATCCGCTCGCGGATATGGAATTTTATCTCGGCGCCTTTGCAAAATTTATCCGGGAGAACGCGGTTGCGGTTGGGGTCACCCGTATGGACCTGCAGACACAGCCCAACCTCAAACAGTACAACGACAAGCTCATGCAGCTGGGGATTCGCGCACCGGTATTCGAGGTGGACGCGCGCAGGCGCGATGACATTTCCGCACTGCTGCAGGCCCTACTGGTCATGCTTGACCCGAGCATAAAGAGGTGAGCGGTTTAAACGCGAAACCCGCCGATGCAAGCCTGTTAAGCCTGAAGCACTTTGGCGTTGCTTTCGGCGATAAAACCGTACTCAGCGATATCAGCCTGGAGATTGCGGATCGCGGCATTACGGTTTTGCTGGGCCCGAGCGGCACCGGCAAATCGACACTGCTGCGCACCCTGGCCGGCTTCAATGATGCCAACCCGCGCCTGGGCACCTGGGGTTCGGCCCGTTACCTGGGACAACCGCTCGGCGAAGATTCCCGCCCCGCGCTCACCATGCAGAATGCGCGGCTGATGATGGCCAGTATTCTGGACAACCTGATCGCGGAATTGCCCGAGCGCTCCACGCTTTCCCTGCAGCAGCAGCGCGAGCTTGCCTGTCGCCTGCTCGAAGGTGCGGGCCTGGGAGAATTGGTAAGCCGTATTCATGAACCGGTCATCCAGCTCGATCTCGCCCAGCAGAGGCACCTGGCGATCTTGCGCCTGGTGGCGCCGGGGCCGCGCCTGCTGCTTCTGGATGAGCCGACCACCGGGCTGGATGAGCATGCGGCCGAATTGCTGCTGCATTACATCGCCGCCGAAGGTCGCCGCAGGGCCATATTTATCGCCCTGCATAACCAGGCACAGGCACGCCGGCTGGGTGGCAAATCCATTCTGATTGCCGGCGGCGTTATTCAGGAAGCCGGTGATACCCACACTGTTCTGGGCCGACCCACAAGCGCGGCGGCAAAATCCTTTGTGCGCACCGGCTCCTGCTCGGTGGCGTCGCCGGGCGCACCCCCCGAGACCCTTGCGCCGGACTCCTTGCCACCGGCACCGGTGCCGATCGAAAAAGCGCGCTATGTCAGCGACAGTTTCGGCCCCCGTGGTTTTCTATGGCTGATCAAAGGCAAACTCGCCGGCACTCCACGCCCGGGCATTGTGCAGGACATCGCCTACGACCTGAAAGCGCTCAACCGCGTGGGTGTCACCACCCTGATCACCCTGACGAAAACGCCCCCTGAGACAGAATCGATGGCCGAATTTGGCATCCGCAATATCTGGGCGCCAATTCCGGATATGCAGGCACCGCCCATCCCTCTGGCCATCGAGTTGTGCGAAAAAATTGACGCTCTCTGCGCAGGCGACGATGTGGTCGCCGTGCACTGCAAAGCGGGCCTGGGAAGAACCGGCACCATCCTCGCCGCCTACCGAATCTGGCAGGGACATAGCGCCCTCGAGGCGCTCGAGAATGTCAGGCATATAGAACCGAGATGGGTTCAGTCCGAGTGCCAGGTGGATTTTCTGGAAAAATTCGCAAGCTTCCTGGATGAAGCCAGGAGCAACCTTTTTATAAGCAGTAAAAGCAACAACAGGAGTACATCATGTCCAACCTAGATTCAGCCATCCAGGCCGCGCTTTCCACCATCCCCGAGTGTCTGGCCGGTGGCTATGTAGACCTCACCAGCGGCATGCTGGTGGGCGTTAAGACCGTCGATTCTCACCCCGATGAGGTACTGGAAATGCTCGCCGCAGCCACTGCGGATCTGTTCCAGGGCCCCAACGTGGTCACCATCGAAAACATGTTCAAAAAATCCCGCGGCCTGGACCTGGACGACTACCACTACTTCCAGGAAATCATCGTCAACAGCGACAATCTGATTCACATCTTTATGCGTACCCGCACCGAGCAAAACCACGTAGTGTGTTTTGTCTGCCGCCGCTCTGCCAACCTTGGGATGGCGCTGACCAAAGCGCGCGCAGCGTTACCCGGTGTTGAGGCTGCACTTTAATCGTCAGCTCACTGACAGCTTTTTTGTAGAGACAACAACCCAGGATTCTGTGACCGATGAACGCCTTGTACCATTCCGGTGAAGAACAACACCCCATGGCCAGTGTGGCCCGCTCGATTCTAAGAGAGCTGCAAGCTTCCTCAGCGGACATCGAAGCAGCAGCCACAATGACCACGGACGGCTATATCATCGGTGCAGTCCTGGGCAAGGAAACCGATGAGCAGCGTTTCGCGGCGATGTGTGCCTCGCTGCTCGCGCTTGCCGAAAGAGCCGCCGATGAAATTTCACGGGGCTCCATGAAGCAACTGCTGGTTGAAGGCAATCAGGGACTGATGCTGTTGGTGCGCGCCGGTCAGGACAAGGTGCTTGCCGTCGCCGCCAAACCAACGGTCAACCTTGGCAAAATCTTCCTGAGCGCGCGCAGATCCGCGGTGCAGATCGAGCAGAGAATCGGTTGAGCCTGGGCATCAGCCCCTGATCACCCTACGAAGAAGGTCTCCTCTGTCTGGAGTATAATGGGGCGCAAGCTGCGCGATTCCTGAAAAATATGAATCAGGAATAGCGCGGCTACGCTTACGGCATGCCCAGATGGAGTGCTGTATGTTGAGCGGATACATCTGTCGATATTCCCAACGGCAGAGCGCTCTTCATGCCTGCGGGTACATCGCAAAAAAGCGCTGTGCCCGTATTTAAACACCGACAAATGGCATACAGCCCCTGCCGATCTCTGCACACCTGATTGACAGCACCGGCCGGGACGGCGTGTGCAGCGGCTGCCGTGCGGGTCAGAGATTGTCGTAAATCTTCTTGATGTATTTCCACGACCGTATCTGCACCTTACCGGCATTGATGGTTGCCGAAGACAGGCAGGCCAGATAACCGCGGTCGAATATCGGCAATATGGTCACCCCGCCAGATTTGGAACGGATATAAATCTCTTCAATGCTCCCGCGATCCAGCTGGCCGACAATTTTTTCGCAGACGATTTTCAATTCCAGAAAGAGCGCGGCGAAGAGGTCTGTATCAGCAACATCTCCGTGATGGCAAATCATCAGCCCATCGACGGAAACCACCATGGCGAAATGAATGCCCTCATCGCTATCACAGAAATCCTGCAAAAATTTTTTTATCACCATCTCCGACACTTGCTGGACTCCTTCGTTCTCAGGCCAATCTACTGCTGCCGCACTTGCAGGCAAAACTGCGGTGTTCGATCTTATCAGCTTTCCCGGCAAAAGCACTTCCCTCTCCTTATTGCCTCTACCCCCTCAATAGTATTGACCTGTCTCTCAAAACCATCCGGTAACAGCCAACAGCTGACAAGAATTTCCCCATCGCTTCTTGGCTGCCTTAGTGGGTTCACAGTTTTGTGAATCTCGGCCGCATGAACTCCGGGCTTCCGGCTCCATCGCTGAGCATCTTGCCTGTTGCCAGCGGCCAGCCCGATGGCGCTCCGCTTTTATTCCCGCCACTCCTTTGTCTCACTTACTTCCCTCACTTACTTCCCTCCTTCCACTTCGCGCGCGGAAACCCCATCCCCGTCACACTAATTAACCGCGATGCGATGAATAGACGCCTCCCGGCGCAGAGCCGGCGCCTATTGCCGCGCTGTTCCATTTCGCTGTGTTAGGATCGAAGCAGACTATAACTACCCACACTCCGTCTACAGAGCACCCGAAGGGAGTCATCACCACATGCAACGTCCCCTGTTGGCATTACTCTTTACCGTGGCAGCGGCGCTGGTCGCCGCCTGCAGCAAAAGCCCCAATGACACCGACCCGGACTCAACGGCTTCCGCCAGCGCACTGCCCGGCGGCGTGACCCACATCGAAACATTTGCTGGCACTGATGCCGGCGACAGCGCCGGTATCGCCATCCCCTACAGCAAGTACAAACTCGACAACGGCCTGACCGTGGTACTGCACGAGGATGACTCCGACCCGCTGGTCCATGTGGACGTGACCTATCACGTAGGCTCCAACCGCGAAGATCCCGGCCGCTCCGGCTTTGCCCATTTCTTTGAGCACATGATGTTCCAGGGCTCGGTGAACGTCGCCGATGAGGAGCATTTCCGCATTATCCAGGAGGCCGGCGGCACCCTGAACGGCACCACCAACACCGACCGCACCAACTACTACGAAACGGTGCCGGCCAACCAGTTGGAAACGGTCCTGTGGCTGGAGTCCGACCGCATGGGAGTTTTCCTCGACGCGGTCACCGAAGAAAAATTTGAAGTACAGCGCGAGACCGTGAAAAACGAGCGCGGCCAGCGGGTGGATAACCGCCCCTATGGCCGCGCGCTGGAAACCCTGATGGCCGCCACCTATCCGGACGGCCACCCCTACTCCTGGCCGGTCATCGGCTGGCTCGAGGATCTGGACCGCGCCGACCTCAATGACCTCAAGCGCTTCTTCCTGCGCTGGTACGGCCCCAACAACGCCACCCTCACCATCGGTGGCGATATCGACAAAGCCAAAACCCTCGAATGGGTTGTGAAGTATTTCGGCCCCATTCCCGCCGGCCCCGAGGTGAAGGACCTGCCTCCACTGCCCGCCAGCCTCGAATCCGATCGCTACGTCACCCTTGAGGACAACATCCACCTGCCCGCGCTGGCGATGATGGTTCCCACCGTGCACTACAGCCACCCGGACGAACCGGCCCTGGATACCGCGGCACAGATCCTCGGCCAGGGTCAGGACTCCATGCTCTACCAGCGCCTGGTGCAGACTGGCCGCGCCGTACAGGCGAGCGTGTCCCACTCCTGTAAGGAACTGGCCTGTGAGATGTGGTTTATCGTTATCCAGAATCCCGCCTCCGGCGAATCTCTGGCGGAAATGGAACAGGCGGTGCGCGATACCCTCGCCGAGTTCGCCGAGCGCGGCGTCACCGAAGACGACCTGACCAAGTTCAAGGCCGGCTACGAGTCCGGCCGGGTATTCGGCCTGCAATCCGTGGCCGGCAAGGTATCCACCCTGGCCGCGTTTGAGACCTTCACCGGCAGCCCCAAGGGAATCGATGAGGAAATCCAGGCCTACCTGTCGGTGAAAACCGCTGACGTGACCCGCGTGTTCGAGCAGTACATCGCCGACAAGCCGGCGGTGATTTTGAGCGTGGTGCCGAACGGCAAGGCCGAGCTGGCCGCCGCCAAGCAGAACTATGAGTGGAAACGCTCCATTCCGGAAAGCTACAGCGACAAGGACGAGGCCCTGGCCCTGCGCCCGGTGCAGGACGACTTCGACCGCAGCGTGCAGCCGCAAGCCGGCGTCAACCCACAGGTGGAACTGCCGACGATTAAGGATGGCAAACTGGAAAACGGCGTGCGCCTGCTCAGCGTGCAAAACGATGAAACGCCTACCGTCACCGTGTGCGCGGTGTTCGATGTGGGCCAGCGTGACGAGCCCCCCGGCAAGGCCGGCCTCACCGCGCTGATGGCAAGCCTGATGGCAGAGGCCACCACCGAACGCAGCGCCGCCGAATTTTCCGAAGCGCTTAAGCGCCTCGGCGCTTGGATCAGCGTGACCCCAGGGCAGTACGACACCACCGTCACCCTCAACGTGCTGGCCAAGCATCTCGATAAGGCCATGCCGCTGATGATGGAGCGCATGCTCAAGCCGGCCTTTACGGAAGAGGACTTCGCCCGCATCAAGCAGCAGACCATCGAAGGCCTGCAGCAGGCCCGCAAGACCCCGCAGGGCCTCGCCACCCGCGCCGTCGGCGCGGTGATGCGCGGCCCCGAGCACCCGCTCAGCTTCCCCAGCGCCGGCCTGCCGGACACGGTTGCCGAGATCACCCTGGAAGACGTGCAAAACTATTATGCGGCGCACTTCCCCGCGCACCTGAGCGGCGTGACCGTCAGCACCAGCCTGCCGCACGCCACCATCGTCGAGTCACTGCAAGGGCTGGCCAAGCTGGAAGTCAGTGCGGCGTCCCGCGCGCCGCTGGATCTGCACAAACCGGCAATCAAAGGCCGCACCGTTTATCTGGTCAACAAGGAGGGCGCGGCCCAGTCCAGCCTGCGGCTCAGCCAGCACGCCATGCCCTACGATGCGCTGGGCGACTACTTCCTCGCCTATCTCGGCAACTTCCCTCTGGGTGGCAACTTCAACAGCCGCATCAACCTCAACCTGCGCGAAGACAAGGGCTACACCTACGGCGCCCGCACCTACCTGATGGGCGAGCCGGATGTGGGCATCTATCTGTTCAGCTCCGAGGTGAAAAAGGAAGCCACTGCCGACGCCCTCAGGGAAGTGCTTACCGAGCTTGAGACCTTCGACAGCGCGGGCATGAGCGAAGCCGAGTTCAATTACCTGCGCTCCGCCATCGGCCAGCAGGAAGCGCGCAACTATGAAACCCCCGCCGCCAAACTGGGGCTTTTGAACCGCATCCTGCAGTACGACCTGCCGCTGGATTACCGCTCGCAGCAGAACGCCCTCCTGCAGGAGACCGACCGCAAGACCGTCAACAAGGTCATCACCGGTATGCTGGAACCGCAGAACATGGCCATCGTGATCGTGGGCGATGCGACCAGTATCCGCGCAGAGATCGAAGCGCTGGACATGCCCATTGTCGAGCTGGACGAGGACGGATATGTGAAAAAAACCGCGCAGCGCGAAGCGCAGCCGACAGCCGCCGCGGAAGCGGCCAGCCTCTAGGGCAACCGCTCACGGCCGTTGCCGTGCGCATCATCAAGGTTCATCACTGAATCCGTCACCCACCAAGCCCGCCATCCGGCGGGCTTTTTTCGCTTGCCCCGCCACACCTGCCGATACCTGCCAAGCCGCTTTTCCTGAGGCATAATCAGGCCGAAAGTTTTAATGCGGTTGTAAGATGCAGGCCTCCATTGAACGGCTCGGCGCCGAGCGCACGCCCATTGTCGTTATCGACAATGCCCATCCCCAGCCCGAGCTTTTGCTGGAAATGGCCCAGCGGGGCCAGTGGCTGCGGGAAAACCCCTACTACCCCGGCATGCGCGCCCAGGTGCCGGCGGATTACCTGGGCCCATTGCTGGCAAAAGTCAGCGCGGCGCTGCAACAGGCCTATGGGCTGGACACCGGCGCAGGGCTCGCGAGCGCACAGATTCAGAATGCTTTCTGCTGTTTTTCCATGGTCACCAAACCGCCGCAAGCCCTGCTGCCCATCCAGTCCCTGCCCCACTTCGATGCCACCAACGGGCGCCAGTTGGCCATGCTGCACTACCTTTGCGACAAACCCTTCCATGGCACCGCGCTTTTCAGGCATCGGCAAAGCGGCTTTGAAAATATTCTCGATGAGCGCATCAGTACCTATCAGGCGCAGGCGGGTAAGCACCTTGAACAGGTGCAGCCGGGCTATGCCAGCGAATGCGGACAGTGGTACGAGCGCATCGGCGAAGTCGAAGCCAGCTTCAACCGCGTGGCTTTTTACCCCGCCAGCCTGTTGCACTCTGGCATTGTGGAAAATGGCGAGCCGCTTTCCGATCAACCGGCGAGCGGCAGACTGACCATTACCGGGTTTATCGACCTGACAGACAAGCTGGTGTGGTAGGTCGGGGTGGGATAACCACCTTGTAACGCGCCGCGGCGCCCCGGGGCTGCGCGCTCCATTGATCCGCTGAATTGCTACGCTGACTGGTGCCTGGCCGCCCGCGCCGCGTGCAGTTTTTTATAACTCTCGATCAGTCGCAGGTGCTTGTCCAAGCCCTGCAGCTGCATATTGGTCGGCGTCAGGCCGTGGAAGCGCAGGGTGCCATTGACCGAGCCCACCACAGCCTGCATCACTTCTTCTCCGAACATACGCTGCAGGTTTTGCAGGTAATCCCCCAGTTCGAGTTCGTCGTCCAGAGCGATTTCCAGTACGGCATTCACCGCCCGGTAAAACAGCCCGCGCTCAACGGTGTTGTCGTTGTACTGCAGGAACATCTCCACCAGCTCCAGCGCTTCTTCGTGGCGTTGCAGCGCCAGATAGATCAGCAGTTTCAGCTCCAGAATCGTCAGCTGGCCCCACACGGTATTCTCGTCGAACTCGACACCGATCAGGCTGATAATGGTCTCGTAGTTGTCGAGCTGGCTCTCTTCGAGGCGCTCCACCAGCGCTTCCAGCGCACTGTCGCTGAGACGCTGCAGATTGAGGATATCCTCGCGAAAATCCAGCGCCTTGTTGGTGTTGTCCCAGATCAGGTCCTCCACCGGATAGACCTCGGAATAACCCGGCACCAGAATGCGACAGGCGGGCGCGCCCAGGTCGTCGTACTCGGCCATATACACCTCGCGGCCCATATCGTCGAGTATCTGCAACAGCCGCTCGGCTTCGGTCTGGTTGCTGTCCTGGTGCGCGCCGGAAAAATCCCACTCCACGAACTCGTATTCCGCGCTGGCGCTGAAGAAACGCCAGGACACCACGCCGGTGGAGTCGATAAAGTGCTCGACGAAATTGTTCGGTTCCTGCACCGCCATGCTGTTGAACGTGGGCGGCGGCACATCGTTCAGGCCCTCGAAGCTGCGCCCCTGCAGCAGTTCGGTGAGGCTGCGCTCCAGCGCCACCTGGAAACTCGGGTGCGCGCCAAAGGAGGCGAACACGCCGCCGGTGCGCGGATTCATCAGCGTCACGCACATCACCGGGAAACGCCCGCCCAGCGAAGCATCCTTGACCAGGACGGGAAAACCCTGCTTTTCCAGCTCGGCGATGCCTTCAACAATATGCGGATATTTCGCCAGTACTTCCTGCGGCACATCCGGCAATGCGATTTCCTGCTCGATGATTTCCTTCTTTACCGCCCGCTCGAAAATTTCCGACAGACACTGCACCTGCGCTTCCGCCAGGGTGTTGCCGGCGCTCATGCCATTGCTGAGAAACAGGTTCTCGATCAGGTTGGAGGGGAAATACACCACCTCGCCATCCGATCTGCGCACAAACGGCAGCGAGCAGATGCCGCGGTCAATTCGCCCGGAATTGGTATCGATCAGGTTGGAGCCGCCAAGCTCGCCCTCCGGGTTGTAGATCGCCAGTGTGTAGTCATCGAGAATTTCTGCCGGCAGCGCGTCGCCCGCACCGGGCTGAAACCAGCGCTCATTGGGATAATGCACGAACTCGCTGTGGGCGATCTCCTCGCCAAAGTACTGGTCGTTGTAGAAGAAATTGCAGTTCAGGCGCTCGATAAATTCCCCCAGCGCCGAACACAGGGCCGCCTCCTTGGTGGCACCCTTGCCGTTGGTAAAACACATGGGCGAGGCCGCATCGCGAATATGCAGCGACCACACATGGGGCACGATATTGCGCCAGGAGGCGATCTCGATCTTCATGCCGAGGTCCGCCAGTATTTTGGTCATATTGGCGATGGTCTGCTCCAGCGGCAGATCCTTGCCCTCAATAAAGGTGCGGTGCTCGGCATCCGGCTTCACCATCAGCAGTGCCTGGGCATCTTCCGCCAGGTTTTCCACCACCTCGATCTCGAACTCCGGCCCCGTCTGTACCACCTTCTTCACCGTGCAGCGATCGATGGAGCGCAGGATGCCCTGACGATCCTTCGCGGAGATATCCTCCGGCAGCTCCACCTGGATCTTGAAGATCTGGTTGTAGCGGTTTTCCGGGTCGACGATATTGTTCTGCGACAGGCGAATATTGTCGGTGGGAACGTCCCGCGCCAGGCAGTAGACCCGCACAAAGTAGGCCGCGCACAGTGCGGAAGAGGCGAGGAAATAGTCGAACGGACTGGGGGCCGAGCCGTCACCCTTGTAGCGGATGGGCTGGTCGGTGATGACCGTAAAGTCGTCAAACTTGGCTTCCAGCCGCAGGTTATCGAGAAAGTTGACGTTGATTTCCATGGAGGAGACACCCGGATTGGAGAGATTGGCCGGCCACATAGCCTGAGCGCGGCATTATCCAGTTTTCCCCCCGCCGCGTCTTCCCGTCGATGCAACCCTCGCGGTGTTCCTGCGCCCCTGCGGCCCGAGTGGAACAGCGCCGGCACAGTGACCGCACCGGCAACCTGGCGTCTCTGAGTCTGAGTCTGAGTCTGAGTCTGACTCAGGCTCAGGCTCAGGGTCAGGGTCAGGGTCAGGGTCAGGGTCAGGGTCAGGGTCAGGGTCAGGGTCAGGGTCAGGGTAAGGGTCAGGCACTATCCCCGATAGCGACAGCCGAGTCCGCGCGTTGCCAATTCCCGACGCATTTAATCCGGGGCCCACACTGGCCTGCGCCTTAAAAGCTGCTTCGCTGCAAGGCAATCATCTTCTCGAAGGGCAGCAGCAGCGGCGCAAAGTCCTGCTCCGGCTCAAGCTGCGCCAGCGCCATCACGATGCTCTCGATGGTAGACAGGCTGTTGGGCAGGGAAGACCGGCGCACCTGATAGTTGGAGTTCAGCGCGCCTTCAAAGCTGACTCGCGGCAGCCGCTGCAATAATGGCTGTAAATGCAGCATCTTTTTCGACTTGCGCCAGCTGGCATCGATAACCACCAGCTGCTTCAGTTTCTGGGCCGCCGCGTCACCGGCAACAATTTGTTGCACCCGCGGCAGCCAGTCGAGTGACGGATAGAGCAGCGCCGACCCGGGCACCTGCAAAGACGCCAGCTGCGCATCGTTAAGCTGCTCCGCCACCACCAGCTCGCTATTGTCCAGACACAGATTGGCCATACGGCCGGTATTGAACGGATGCCTCTGCTCAAGGGGGTGCTGTATGATCAGCACCCTGATGCGGCTGGCGATATGCACCAGGGCGCCGCAGTAACAGACATTCGGCGGGCGTTGGCAGGTGGGGCAAGTTTGGCGCGGCATAACTGACGGTAGAACAACCCCCACAATAGACTCGGGTACAGGCCTTGGAACCAATCTTCGCGATGCACTGGCTCTCCGAACTGGAGATTCCGCTGGCCAATAAATTTTACCGCACACATAAATTTCGCGGTAAAGCGCGGCGCAATGATCCCTGTGCGGTGGTCCGCGATCAACAGCGGAAGATCATCGCCTGCGGCTATCTGCGCCAGCTCAGCGACGCCCAGCTCCTCGCCGGCGTCGCGGTGGTAGCCGACTTTCGTGGCCGGGGCGTGGCGCGCCTGCTGCTAAACAGCATGGCGGAAGCCTACAACCAACCTACATTCACCTTCCCCTACCAACACCTGATCCCTTTTTACCAGTCACTGGGTTTTGTCGAAGAAGAAGCTGGCCTCCAGCCCAGCGCCATCCTCGATCGCTTTCACACCTATCGTAAACAGGGGCGGGATATTGTGGTGATGCGCTATTGGCCGCAGGGCAGCGTGGAGCATTGATACTGCGCCGGGGGTTTTAGCCTACATATTGTGATGAAAATTGAGTCAAAATCTTGCTCTGACCCCTGTTTTCACATTTTTACCTGTCAATGGTTTTGCCGAAGAAGAAGCCGGCAGCCAGCCCATCGCCATCCTGAATCGCTTTCACACTTATCGCAAGCAGGGGCGGGGGTTGTTGCCACTTTGCACTGAAATGGGGGCCATAACATTATCCTGCCCCCAACTTTTCGTTCTATCTTTCTAACCCGGCAAACTCACCACTGATAACCCATCAAATCAATTTCATCACGAAACAATTCTGAAATAGAACGCCTATCTTCTTCACTGAAGACATCATGATAATCCCTTTTGTCTTTCCGGTATTTTGATTTTGCTTTCGGTAACTCAATTTTCTCTGGCAACCCCACTAGAGTTCTAAATTGATCTAACTCTTCGCTGAGATTTTCAAATTTGCATACCTTATCAACAACAACCTCGCCATTGACTGTGTAATTCCCATACCCCTTGAGCTTCAACCTCTCAATTGCTGTCGACTTTAGAAATTCTTGCATTTCCGGTCTCGGCTCTGACTTATTGACCCAGTAGTATTGGGAAATAACTCTATCCCAAGGATTCCTCTCAAAGCAGAAAGTATAATAATCGTCCCACTTTTCTCTTCCGATGAGATCTATGACCTCTTGCGCTGAGATATGATTATAGAATTTTGGTCTTTTTTTACCCTTGAATACAGAATCCACCGCATCTTTAAATGACATTTTCCATATTGGATTTTTGTAATTTTGTGGCCCCGGGTAACCCAATCTCCTTCTAATCTCTTCATCCTCAGGGGAGATCGGGGTGATAATATCGTCAGGCCCGCAAAACTTGGAAAGCCCTATCTCTATGGACGTCCCAGCTGTCTTGTTAGTCTTAATGAAAATAAACTTATACTTATGGGAGATGATCATACTGCTCTTTTCTCAATTACCTTACGTTAATGTTAACTCACAAAAATTTCTCTCTTAGAAACACAAACCAAGATTTTTGTATTTCTAGCCTTTAATCTTCTAACTTCACAAGAGACCACTAAAAACTAGCAATAGTTTTTGAATAAAAAAATCAACTCAGGGTAACGATATCCTGTACCAAAAACCTGGCAACCTAATTTCTGCTTAGAAAGCCAGGTATTGCCCCAAATCAGAAAGCCAATAAAAATACTATAATCGCTATTTTTCATAGGATTTACTGAGAAGACATACCCTCAATCTCAGCCACCCTTGCTTCATTTTGTTGGCTTATGTATTCGTTAATTTTTGTGTCGAATTCCTGAGCCTCTTTCAGATTAGTGGGCACTTTTGGAGATCCTATTTTTTCCGGAGTCTCCACCCCTCTAGGCTGATTAACTGAATGAGGTCCAATTTGCTGATATACAAGATGTGCAACTATTAGTAGAGAACCAAGAACTATCATAAGCTTCATAAAAAACCCTTAGGATTAGACTTCAGCCTACCCCACTTTATAACCTATAAGTGTGAACATATTCTCTCAGTAATTGGGGGCGCGAGAGGCAATTAGGGCCAGAATCAGATTCAAAATAATTAGCATAATAAGATCAGAGTCAAATTTTAACGCTAGACTTCCCCATATACCGGATACAGATCCCAATGCGTCCACTGTGCTAAGCATTCAGTATGCTTTACAGGTCATCAGGTATTTTTTCGACATAATGAATAAGACACAATAATTTTACTCTGGCTAGGATTATTCTGCGAATTCTAATTATTTGGGACATGCCTCCACTGCGACACATCCCATTCTCGCCTTGTGGGCTGTCCACTTAGCCGTACTGGACTATTTGCAGTGGATTAACCGCGCTGGATATAGCGTGTCAGCGCCTGCACCAGCTGGGAGAAACGCTGGGCCTGCACGCTGCCTGCGGAGGGGGAGAGGTAGTTGGTGTTTGCCTCCAGCTGCACCGCCGGCACGCCGAGGCCGGAGGCGAACTTGGTGATGGTCTCACTTTTTGCTGCGCCGAAGTAGTTGTAGGAGAGGTTATCCAACCCCTCTGCGCGCAGGCTGGCGATCAGCTCATGTAGCAGCGCTTCCTGCCCCAGCAGGGAACGGCCGCCCATGGTCCCCAAGTCGAGGTCGAAGGGGCGGTAGGCGTGGCTGCCGTGAATATCCAGCACATAGCGCGGGCGCACTTCGCCGATCAGGCGGGCCAGCTCGCGCTTGAAGTCGTTGTCATCGTAATAATTGGGGTCCGAGGGGCCCTCGTGGGTGGTGTATATCACATGGGCGCCGGTGAGTTCCGCCACGGCCAGGGCCAGGGCCGCGGTGCCACCGCCATCGGCGAAACGGCGGTTGCCATTGCGCAGCGGCCGGGTGGCGTGGGGCGCGGTGATAATAACCGGAATCCGCCCGGGCACGACCTTGAACCATTCCGCGCCAGCCTCGATGGCGACGCCCTCGCGGGCATCCAGTGCCTGCTCCGTTTCGATGGCCTGGTGGACCAGCTTCGGCTCCACAATGGCCCTCTGCGGCAGCGGCTGCTTTGTTGCACAGGCGCTCAATGTGATGGCTGCCAGCAGCAGCACCCTCTTCTTTATATGCATGATTGTTACTTCCGGTTGAATCCAGCGGGGTTCGCTTCGCCCGTGCGCGATGGCTATGCCTATAGCTATGACTATGGCAAACCGGCATATACCGCGCTGCCGGCGCTGCTCTGCACAGCCTGCAGCGGCAAATCGTATACTTTCTGCCCAGCGTCAGTGGCACGGACGTGCCGATAAGGTACATCTTCCGGTGGGGCGCATGCTAGTATCTGCCCCTCAGCGCTGATGCGCGCACCTAGAAAAATAATCAAGGGCGCCCATGTCTAACGGTATTTTCTCCAATTTTCGCTTCTCCAGCTTTGCCGCGAGCCTGTTGCGGCCCGGCCCGAGTGTCGAGCAGCAGGTCAACGCCCTCTATGGAGAGACCCATGAGCAGTTGCTGGCCAGCCTGTGCCGCATGCTGGAACCGGCCCAGGCGGAAGAGGTGCTGCAGGAAGCCTACCTGAAACTGTTTCTGGCGCTTGAGGAAGACCGCCGGCTGGAGCCCCGCCCCTTCCTGTTCCGTGTGGCCCGCAACCTGGCCATCAGCGTACTGCGCCACCAGAAGGTGGTGGAGCAGCATGGCATGGCCGCCCAGCACCATCCGCAGCCGGCGATTCAGGAGGACGCGGTGGAGAACCGGGTAAGCCGCGACGAAGAGCAGCGCGCGCTGCTGGCGGCCATCAATGCGCTGCCGCCCAAATGCCGGCAGGTGTTTGTGATGCGCAAGATCGACGGCCACTCCCACGAGGAAATCGCCCGCATCCTCGATATCTCTCCCAAGACGGTGGAAAACCACCTGGCCAAGGGCATGCGCCTGTGCCGCGAACATCTGGTGGCCAGCACAGGCGCCCAGCCCGATTCAGCAGCCGCGGAGGGCAGCGAGGAGATCCGACTTGCAGCTGGATGAATGGCTCTGTATCGGCATCCCCGAGGATGTGATGGAGCAGGCCTCCGCCTGGCTGGCACGGCTGGATGCAGACCATGTGAGCCTGGATGAACAGCAGCTGCTGGCGGCCTGGCTGGATGAGGACCCGCTGCACCGCTGGGCCTTTGAGGAGCTGTCGCAGCTGTATGCCCGCGTGGCATCCCTTTCCCATATGCGCGGCCAGATCCACGCGCCGCGGGTGATGATCTTTCCGCAGGTGAGCCCGCCGCCACAACCGCCGGTTACCCAGTACGCCCAGATCCATGCCCCTCACTGGCAATCCGTGCTCGCCCTGGTACTGATTGCCGCTGGCCTGATACTGGCGCTGACGCTGCAGGGGCCCGCCGCCGCCACCGGTAACCCGGGCAATACCTGCACTGCGGACAGCCCCTGCGTCACCAGCGATGCCGCGGGTTCTCATCCAGCCCACCACAACCCACCGACGCCCGCCACCGAACAGTTCCAGATTCACGGCGAATAATCACTTTCCAATAGGGGATTTTCGCGCCTCATGCGTTGAGCTTGTTAGAAGTAAACCAAAAATACCGACTCTAACAATAAAACTGCTCGAAAAATGAGCAATCTGACGATGAGGGAGAAACCCATGAAGCGATCCATGATGCTGCTTTCCGGCATGCTATTGAGCCCGCTGGCCCTGGCCATTCAGGAACAGGCCGCCGCAGCCGGCACCACCCAAGCCCCAGACACCAACGGCAAAGCCCTGGAACAGGTGACCGTGGTCGGCACCCAGATCAAGGGTGCGCAGATCACCGAAGCGCTGGCGGTTTCCGTTGTCGACGCGGAAGACATCGCCAGCATGGGCGTGGACTCCGGTGAGGAGCTGCTGGCGCTGATCCCGGAAAACGGCCAGAACTTTTTCAACGAGGCCGCCAGCATCAGCGGTGGCGTCAACTCCGCCCGCGGTGATATCGGCGCGTTCAACCTGCGCAATATGGGTACCGGCAACACCCTGGTGCTGCTGAACGGCCGCCGGGTGGTGAATGCCGCGGCCTACCAGACCGAAGAAGTGGGCGGCAGCTTTGTGCCGGTGGTGACCGCCAACTCCAACGTGCTGCCCACAACAGGCCTTGAGCGCGTGGAAGTACTGCGCGATGGCGCCTCGGCGATCTACGGCGCCGACGCCGTGGCGGGGGTTGTCAACAACGTGCTCAAGGACGACTTCGACGGCTTCAGCATCTCCGTCAAGCACACCGAGTACGACAACTTCGAGCGCGACACCCAGAATCTGGCCATCGAGTGGGGCGAAACCTTCAACGGCGGCCGCACCAATGTCAGCGCCTTCTTCAACCACTACCAGCGCGACCGCATCGCCGCCTCGGAAGACCCGCGCTGGGCCGACTCCGACATGCGCGACCGCGTCCCGGAAGGCTCCCCCTGGTATGGCGATACCGACTTCCGCAACGACAGCGCCAACTCCCTCTATCCGCAGCTGGATATGGTCAGCGGCAGCATTTCTGGCGTCACCGACAGTCGCGGTGAAATGGAGGTCTACCCGCTGGGCGACGAGCGCTGCCAGTATGTGATCAACGAATATGTCTGTGGCGCCATCGACGGCCAGGGCACCGAACGCTACAACCTCAACGAGTTCCGCGATGTGAGCTCGGAGCTGGAGCGCAGCAACCTGTTCGTATTCGTCAACCACGAACTGGCCAACGGCATGGAGAGCTTCTCCGAAGTCGGCCTGTACAGCTCCTCCACCACCATGCGCCGTCACCCGACCGCCTCTTTCTCAACTTCCGAGCTGATCTTCTCCGCCGACAATCCCTACAACCCCTACGGCGTGGACTTTACGCTGGATAACTATCGCTTCGCCGAGGTACCGCGCATCGTCGACAACGACGGCAAAAACTTCCGCCTGCTGCAGGGCCTGCGCGGCACCTACGGCGACTGGGACTGGGAAACCGCGCTGCTGTGGAACAAGGATGAGAAGTCCGACGTGACCCGCAACCGGGTCTCCAACACCCTGATGCAGGAAGCCCTCAACGACACCACTCTGGATGCCTACAACCCCCTGAGCGGCGGTGTCGACAGCAATATCGAGCGCGCCCTGATCGACGTGCGCCGCGACAGCGAGAGCGAACTCAAGAGCTTCGACGTGAAGTTCTCCAACAGCGCCCTGTTCAATCTGCCGGCGGGCCCGGTAGCGGCTCTGGCGGGCTTCGAATACCGCGAGGAATCTTTCATCGACGACCGCGATGACCGCCTCGACGGCACCATCCAGTTCACCGACGCCGATGGCGATACCTACCCCTTCGTCTCCGATGTGGTGAACTCCAGCCCGACCCCGGACAACAGCGGCGAGCGCACCGTGGCCTCCCTGTTCGGTGAATTGCAGGTGCCGGTATTCGACAATTTCGACCTGCAGCTGGCGCTGCGCCACGAGAATTTCTCCGATTTTGACAGCGCCACCGTGGGCAAGGCGGCCTTCGGCTACCGTCCCAGTGAGATGCTGCTTGTGCGCGGGTCCTGGTCGCAGGCCTTCCGCGCGCCCAACCTGGTCACCATCAACGAAGAAATCATCGCCCGTAACAGCACCACCACCGACTGGGCCTGCGTGTATGCGGCGGAAAACGGCGGCGACCCGGGTCAGGACGTGCTCGACTGCACCTACTCCATCCAGCGTATCGCCGAGGGCAGCGACGAGCTGGAGGCGGAGAAATCCATCAACACCTCCGCCGGCCTGGTGTTCACTCCGCTGGACGGGCTGACCATCACCGCGGACTACTGGACCATCGAGAAGGAAGACACCATCGGCCTGTTTGGCGAGGAGAACCACACCCTGCTGGATCTCTACTACCGCCTGCAGAACGGCACCGCCAACTGCGATGCCGTGGGTAACTCCGCGGTCAACCGCGGCGAGATCGATCCGGACGAGGCGGGCTACTACGAGGCCGCCGGCATCTGTGCCGCCGGCACCATCGACTCGGTCAACGACAAATACGCCAACCTGGACACCCGCACCCTGGCCGGCTGGGACCTGGGCGTCTACTACGACCTGTATACCGACTTCGGTGAGTTCAGCGTGAAGTACAACGGCTCCTTCACCAAGGTGCTCCAGCAGGATGCCGGCGGCGATGCCGCGGTACTGGTCGAGGCGCAGCAGAACGGCGATATCCCCGCCAACTTCCCGGTGGCCGGTTTCGCCAATCTGATCGGCAAGGACGGCAACCAGAAAGAGCGCCACTCCCTGCAGTTGAGCTGGCGCTACGACCAGTTCGGCGCCTCCCTGAGAGGCTTCAATGTCGGCGAGTTCTATCAGGATTCCCTGACTCTGGAAGGCGAAGATGGTGGAATCATCCGCTATAACATCCCGTCCATGACCACTTACGATGCCACCGTCGACTACCGCTTCGACTATGCCGGTGCCAGCAACCGTGTGCGCCTGGGCGTGAAGAACCTGACCGATGAGCGCGCGCCGCTGGCGGACAGCTACTTCGGCTACTTCTCCGACGCCCACAACGACTACGGCCGTTATTACTACCTGAGCCTGAAGTCCAGCTTCTAAAGCCGGGCCTTCACACTCCGGTGTTAAGCCGTCGGTAGCCCGCAGTGCAATGCTGCGGGATACTGGCGGTGACGGTCCGCGCACACTTCCGAGGTAAACTCCATGAGCAATTCCCCAAGCGTTGCCGAAACGTTGCCGAGCGGCGGCGGCAATGCGCAGATAGCCCGCTACCAAAGTATCGGCCTGATACTCGGCCCCGCCCTGTTCGCGCTGATGATGTTACTGGCCGACTATCAGACCACCATGAATCCGGTGGCCTGGAAAGTGGCCGCCATTGGCCTGTGGATGGCCGCCTGGTGGGCCACCGAGGCGGTGCCGGTGCCGGTCACCGCGCTGCTGCCCATCGCCACTTTCGACCTGGTGGGCATCAGCACCATGAAAGAGGCCACCGCCCCTTACGCCAACCCGATCATCTACCTATTTATGGGCGCCTTCGTGCTGGCGCTGGCGGTTGAACGCTGGAACCTGCACAAACGCATCGCGCTGATGATCCTCAGCCGCACCGGCACCGACGGCAAGCGCATGATCGGCGGCTTCATGCTGGTGGCGGCACTGTTGTCCATGTGGATGACCAACACCTCCACCACCATGATGCTGTTCCCCATCGCCATCTCGGTGACGGCGATCATCGTCGAGAATGTGGCCGGCCTGTCGGAGCGGGCCAAGTCCCACTTCCAGACCGCCATGCTGCTGGCGCTGGCTTACGCCGCCACCATCGGCGGCCTGGCGACCCTGGTTGGCACGCCGCCCAACGCCCTGCTGGCGGCCTTCCTCGCCGACAATTACGGCATCGAGATCGGTTTTGCGCGCTGGATGATGATCGGCGTTCCGGTGGCCATGATTCTACTGCCGGTTGGCTGGCTGCTGCTGACCCGCTGGATCTACCGGGTGGACATCCCCGAAAGCGATGAGGTCAAACAGCACCTGCAGAAGCTGCGACAGGACCTGGGCCCGATGAGCAGGCCCGAAGCCCGCGTGGCGATTATTTTCGCGCTGGTGGTGCTGGCGTGGATGCTGCGCCGGCCGCTGGCCACGGCCTTCGGCATCGAGGGGCTGTCGGATACCGGCATCGCCATGGCGGCGGCGCTGCTGCTGTTTCTGGTGCCGAGCGGCGACAGCAAACAGGCACAGCTGATGACCTGGCAGGATGTCAGCCGCCTCCCTTGGGGAGTGCTGGTGCTGTTTGGCGGCGGCCTCAGCCTGGCCGCGCAGGTGTCAAGCTCCGGCCTGGCCACCTGGCTCGGTGAGAGCCTGTCGATGGTATCCGCCATCGGCGTGATCGCGCTGGTGGTGGCTGCCACCGCACTGGTGATCTTCCTCACCGAACTCACCAGCAACCTGGCCACCACCGCCACCTTCCTGCCGGCGGTAGCCGCCATCGCCATACAGGCGGATATTTCGCCGCTGCTGCTGTGCGTGCCGGTGACGCTCGCGGCCAGCTGCGCGTTTATGCTGCCGGTGGCCACGCCGCCCAATGCCATCGTCTACGCCTCCGGCATGCTCACCATTCCGCAGATGGTGCGTGCCGGCGTGGCGCTGAACCTGTTCAGCATGCTGCTGCTGGCTCTGGTGGCCATTCTGTGGGCGCCGCGCGTCCTCGGCTGAACCCGCTGGCGCCCGGCTACGCCTGCTGGCGCTCGGCTATATCCGCTGGCGCTCGGCTATATCCGCTGGCGCTCGGCTTGGCCGGGCGCCCGGGTTTAACCGCTAAACCAGCGGCAACCACACAAAGCCTTGCCAACAAACCCATGAAATAACCATGACAGGAGCCCGATCCACAATGGCAGTCATGCGCAAATTACTTAGCGCCGGGGCCTATATCTGGCTCGCCGGCGCAGCGGCAGTCGCTGCCGCCGGAGAAAAAAACCTCTCCGTGGAGGAGATTTTCTCGGCCGAAAACGAGACGCAAAAGGTACTCGACATCGAGGCCGCCCTCGCCACCGCGCAGGCGCAAGCGGGCATTATTCCCCGCTGGGCGGCGCAGGAGATGAGCGCCAAAGCCAGCACCCGCTACGTCACCCAGGAAGACCTCGCCCACGAGTATTCACTGGTGCGCCACCGCATGGTGGCGCTGCTCAACGTCTGGCAGCGCGCACTGAAACCCGAAGCCGCCGAGTATATGCACTTCGGCGCGACCACTGTGGATATCTACGATACCGCGCTGGTGCTGCAACTGGAGCAGGCCACCCGCGAGCTGATCCGCCAGCTGCGCGGCCTGGAAAAAGTGATGATGCGGCTCGCCGCCGAGCACAAGAGCACCCTCATGGTGGGGCGCACCCTGGGGCAGCACGCATTGCCGATCACCTTCGGCAAAAAGGTCAGTACCTGGCTGGGGGAAAACCGCCGCAACATCGAGCGTCTTAAAGAGGTGCATCGCCGCCTGCTGCACTCCGGCATTCTCAAGGGCGCCGTGGGCAGCTATGTGGGCCTCGGCGAGCAGGGCATCGAGGTGGAGCGCGCCTTCGCCCGCAATCTGGGCCTGCAGGCGCCCTACCCCGATGACTGGCACGGATCGCGGGATGTGCTGGCGGAGTATGCGCTCACACTGGGCCTGATCAGCAAGTCCTTTGGCCGCATCGGCAATGAGCTGTTCCTGCTGCAGATGACCGATATCGGCGAAACCGAGGAAGTGCGCATCAAGACCGCCGTGGGCAGCAGCACCATGCCGCACAAGAAAAATCCCAGCAAATCCGAGGCGCTGGTGTTCTATGCGCGCACGATTCCGCGCACCGCGCAGGTGATCGCCGATGACATGGTCAACGTCTTCGAGCGCGACAACACCTCGCGCACCAATAATCTGCTGGCGGAAATCACCATCGAATTCGATGAGATGCTCTACGCCGCGCGCAAACTGCTCGGCAATCTCAAGGTCAACCCGGAGGTTATGGCCGCGAATCTCGACAAGACCCGCGGCTTGATCCTCTCGCAGCGGGTCACCTTCGCGCTGGCCGACAAGATCGGCAAGACCACCGCCAATGGCGTGCTGCACGAGCTGGCGGTGGAGGCGATGGATAAAAACATCAGTCTGCGCCAGGCCATCGAGGCGTCGCAGGATATTGGCCCGCACTTCAGCGCCGACGAACTGGACCGGCTCTTCGATGCCAGCAGCTATGTCGGCCTCGCCGAAGAGCAGGTCGAGGCGGTGATCGAATACTGCCGCGAGGCCCGCAAGCGGGACTATCCGCTTTAACGGTTTTGTGCAGCTCTATTAACCGTTATCCCGCTTTAAGCGGCTTCTGCTGGCGCAGCCGGCTCTCTTGCAGACGCAGCGCGTTGAAGCGGCATCTGCCCGGCTGAACCAACGTACAATACCCGGCAGCGGCACCCCGGTGCCACTGCCGGGTCGCTCTGCCAATAATTGGCCCCATCACACCACCTTCTTCCCCGCACCGGCTTTGTACCCGCGCCGCCGTCTTCTCATGTTTTCTCTTACCCACCTGCCTATCCATCTCCCCAGCACTTCCCCATGTGCCTGCGCGGGTATTTGTCGCGATCGGCATGCACCCGGCCCGACTATGGCGCACCGCTTTTGTGCAGCCGGGAAAACGGTTACCCACATATTCTCTGGATAGGGTTGTGAATAAGTTTTGAATATCCGCCCCGGGCCACAGGGGCACTGGGCCTGGCAACTTAGGGTAAAAAAACAGCGCACAAAAAAGCACCGGGCAAGCGGAG
The DNA here is from genome assembly GCF_039545115.1 of Microbulbifer aestuariivivens. NCBI lineage: Bacteria > Pseudomonadati > Pseudomonadota > Gammaproteobacteria > Cellvibrionales > Microbulbiferaceae > Microbulbifer > Microbulbifer aestuariivivens. The sequence goes on from NZ_BAABRT010000016.1 coordinate 27,625, forward strand.
CCTGGAAAAACTCCGCCAGCAAAGTGCGGCAAGGATCGGGTAGAAAAAGGGTTAGAAAGACGTTCGGGGCGAACTGTGAGAATCACTACGGCGGCAGCTGCCGCCGCGTTTCCCTGTATCAGCGCAGCTGCTGGATAAATGCCGCCAAATGGCGGGCGCAGTCGGCATGCCCCTCAAGCCCCGGGTGCGCGTCGCAGCCATGCAAGGGCACAGAGGGCAGCTCACAATAATGGATACCTCTGCCGAATCCCGGATTATCCGCAACTTCCGCCAGCCACTGCTGCAGTAGCTGGCGCTGGCGGGGGGATTCAGGGTGCGGCACCCCCACCAGCACGAACAGCGGCTCGCCGTGCCACCGGCTGAGGTCGGCGAGGAAGTCTTCCAAGGCGCGACACCAGGCTGCCGCCAGCGCCCCGGCATCGGCGAAAGGCTCGGTGCGGTACTCGTGTAAGGATGTGGAAAAATCGTTGCTACCCAGATTGATCGCGACGATATCCGCCGGGAAATCGTTCCGCGCCGGCGCTGCTGCGTTCTGCCCGCTCTTTCCCATGCCGCGGGTCTGCGCATAAATTTCCGGCATGCAGCGACCGCCGACGCCGGCGTAATTGCGCACCAGGCCGCGGCCGGAGACCGCGCTGATTCGCCAGTCCATCGCCAGCGCGTCGCCGCACAGCGCCGCCATGCCCCGCTGCGAGTCGGTGTGGCTGGAGACGGTGGCCGCCGGCAGGCCATCGCGTTCCGGCGCTTGCTCGGGCAACAGGTTGCCGTAGCCGACAAAGTAGGAATCGCCGATAAATTCGATACGCGCGCGCTGCTGCTGTGGCGGCATTGCCGGCACAGGCAGCAGGCAGCCCGCGCCGATCTCGATTCCGCGCAGCACCATGGGCGTGCCGGCACTTTCCGAGCGCTGGCGCAGCTCCACATTCACCTCGACACCGGCGGGCAGTGGCAGGGTGACAACGCCGCGCGCAATACCCACAAATGAAGCGCAGTCTGCACTGCTATCGCCTTTGGTCTGGCTTCCAGGCTCGGCCCCGGCCAACATGCTGGCTGGAGTCATGCCCCTGGGCGAAAGCCACTGCTTTTCACCATCGATCAGCAGATCAAAGTGCACCCCGTCGGCATCGAGGTGCAGGGCAATACGGTCGCCGCGGCAGCGCAGGCGCATGCGCGCCGCCGGCCCGCAGAAGCGCCGGTGGCCGGCACTATCGATACTGTGACAACCGAGAAATTGTATGGCGGCGTCGCCACCGGCATAGAAGCCCACGGATCAATCACCAGCGCGGCGGAGGATTTCTAGCACCTCCCAGCAGGCGCCGAGGGTGTGGTAATCACACTTGCCGCCGGCGATGCTTTTTTCGTTCGAGTATTTTTCATTGCGACTGTTGAGCAGCCGGTACCAGGCACCGTGGCTGTGGTCGACAAAGTGCTGCCAGCAGTACTGCCAGATGCGCTGGTACCACTGCCAGTAAACCTCTGCGCCGGTGGCCTCGGCCAGAAGCGCGGCGGCGGCGAAGGTCTCCGCCTGCACCCAGAAATATTTATCGTCATCACAGATGCTGCCATCCGGGGCGTGGCCGTAGAGGATGCCCCCGCACTCGTTGTCCCAGCAGGTTTCCAGCGCGCGGTCGAAGAGCTCCCGCGCCCGCTTCAGCATCCACGCCTCGGGCCGCTGTCGGTAGAGCAGCAGCAACAGCTTGCTCCACTCGGTCTGGTGACCGGGCTGGAAACCCCAGGGGCGGTAGAGGTTTTTCGGGTCGTCGCGGTTGTAGTCCCAGTCCACCTCCAGCTTGTCGGTGTAGTGCTCCCACACCAGACCGCCGGCCTTGCCGGCCAGCTCCACCGCCACGGTGTTGGCGAGGGTGTACGCACGGTCTAAAAACTGCGCGTCGCCAGTGGCGGCGTGGGCGGCCAGCAGCGCCTCGCAGCAGTGCATATTGGCGTTCTGCCCGCGGTAGTCGCTAACGCTTTGCCAGTCCGGCGTGGCCTCATCGGCATACAGGCCGGCATGCGAGAGCCAGAAGTGCCGGTTCAATATTTCCCAGGCCCGGTAGAGATCGTCGCGGGCGCCGTGCAGCTCGATCTCCACACAGGTGGACAGCGCCAGGATTACAAACGCCAGACCGTAGCAGTGGTTGGTCTGGTCTTCCGGCACATTGTCCCGCAGCAGCCAGTGATAACCCTGCCGCGCCGGGTCCCAGTGCGCGCTGCGCAGGTAATCCAGGCCATGCTGTGCCTTGGCCAGGTGCGCGGGGTCGCCACTGTGCTGATAGGCCCTGGCGTAGTTGAAGATCATGCGCGTGGAACTGACCAGGTGCTTGAAACCCGGGTCGAAGACCTGGCCATCGTCGAAGAAGTTCTGGTGAAAGCCGCCGCGCTCGCTATCCACCACGTTGGGCCGGTAAAAGGCCAGAATGCTGTCAATGTGCTGCTGGAGAAATTCCGCGCTTTTGAAATCCGGCATATCAACTCCTGTGTGTAAACATGGCCGCGAGGGATTCCTGGCTGGGCAGGGACGGGAAAGCGCCCGGCAGGGACGCGGCGTGGGCACCGCAGCGGCAGGCAAATGCCAGCGCCTCGGCAAAGCCGCTGCCATCGAGCCACTGGCCCAGTGTGTCTGCGGCCACCTGTTGACGGCCCAGCTGATAGATAAAGCCGCCGATAAAGGCATCGCCGGCGGCGGTGGCGTCCACGGTGGTCACCGGCGGTGGCGTCACGCTGCCCTGACCGCCGCGGCTGTGCCAGCGCAATGGACGACCGCCATCGGTGATCAGCAGCAGCTGCGCGCTGCGCAGCAGTTCGCGCTGGTAATCCGAGCGGCCGGCGCTGAGATAATCGAATTCCTCCGCGCTCATCTTGAGCACGTCCGCCATGGCGGCGACGGTCTGCACCCGCTGCCGGTCCGCCCTGCCCCCGGCCCAGAGGTTGTGGCGCAGGTTCACGTCGAAACTCACCAGCCAGCCCGCCGCGCGCGCGCGCTCGATGGCGTAGCCCGTCGTGCCGGCGATCTCGGCCTCGGTCAGGCTGTTGGAGCAGAGGTGCAGAATGCCGCTTCCGGCGAAGGTGTCGGGGTGGAAGTCCATGCGGGTAAAACACAGGTCCGCCGCCGGCGGGCGGTAAAACTCGAAACTGCGCTCGCCCTGCGCATCCAGCGAGACAAAGGCGAGGCCGGTTTTGGCGGCAGCGGTAAAGCGCACGTAATCCGTATGCACGCCCTCGCGCTGCAGCGATTGCAGCAGGAAGCGACCGAACATGTCCTCCCCCAGCATGCCGGCGAAATAGGCATCGCCGCCGAGCTTGGCCACCGCCACGGCGGCATTGGCGGGCGCGCCGCCGGGGAATTTCTGGAACTGCTCTATAGCTCCGCCGGCGCTGCCATTTTGATTGCCGCAACTGCCGTCAGCGCTTGAGAGCATGTCCACCAGCGCCTCGCCAAAGCAAACCACTTTCATCACGGTGCAGCCTTTGTCTTGGTCAGCTCGGGAAAGCGCACCGGCTGGGCGCGATAGGATGCGCGGATGGCATCGGCAAAGGGCGCCAGCCCCTCGTAAAAAAAGAACACCTCGCCCAGCAGTCCGGCACGGCGGTTGGCGGCCAGCATCCCGCTGAACATCGCCTGGCTCGGTAGCTGATCGCCGACACGGATCAGCACTCCGGGGGCAAACTTTTGCCGCTCGGTCTCGGGCACCAGCGCCAGGGTCTGCTGCAACGTGGCTTCATAGGCAGCGAGATCGTGACGGTAGGCCTGTGGAATCAACAGGTCCACATGTCCGGCCTGCAGCCACGCCGGCCAGTCCTGCAGATATTCGCGCTTCGACCAGGGGTAAATGGAGGGTGAAAAGGACACGATCAGGTCCGGACGCACGGCTTTGACCTGCCGGTAAAGGCTGCCTGCATAGTCATTGAGAATGTTCGCCCGCCAGTCGACCCAGCCCGGCTCCTGGCTGTCCTGCGGCGGCTTTGCGCCATTGTGCTCGCGCTGGTAGCGGGCCACCACACCCGGGTTATAGCCTCCTTCAGATGGCATGGCCGGCAGGCGGTCGTCGCCCTGGATACCGTCCACGTCATAGCGGCTGGCCACTTCCAGCACCAGCGAGGTCATAAAGTCCTGCACCTCGCTGTCGAGGGCATTGAGCCAGTCGAAGCCGTTCTTGGTGACCAGCTCACCGCGGCTGTTGAGCGCCTTCCAGTGCGGCTTCAGCTCGCCGATGCGGCCGCCGGCCGCATTGTGGGAAGAGGCAAAACCAAACTCGAACCAGGCGATCACCTTGATGCCCTGTGCGTGTGCCGCGTCGATGACTTCCTGCAGAGGATCGCGGCCGCCGCCCTGCGGGTCCAGCGCCGGGTCCATGGCCACGCCGGTGAAATTCTCCATGACCTGCGACGGATAGAGGGTCTGCCCCTTGTTCCAGGTGACCACGAAGATGGTGTTGAGGCCCAGCTCTTTACACAGCGCCACGGCGCGCTCGATCCCCTCGCGGCTGTAGAGCACATCGCTGGCCACATTGGTGAGCCAGACCCCGCGCACCGCCTGCGGCAGCTGATCCCGCGGTGACGCCGCCGCTGATTCGGCGGCGGCGATACTGCCGGCAAAAGTCAGCCCTACAAAGGCCAGCCATAGAGTGAGTATCCGGTGCACAGCGTCTATCCTTTTCATCCTCAGTGCGCCTCCGCTACCGGTTTGTCCGCCGAGATACGCTTGTCGTTGCCGTCGAACAGGAACAGCTGTGACGACTGCAGCCGCAGGCCCACCGTTGTGCCGGCGCGGGGCAGGCCGGCACCGTGATGCTCGACGCAGAGTTCCTGCCCCGCCAGATCGCAGTAGAGATAACTGGTGGCGCCGAGCCGCTCCACGGTTTTCACCGTCGCCCGCAGCGGGCTGTCATCGGCGAGATCGATATGCTCCGGACGCACGCCGAGGATGAGGCTTTCGGGGCTGGAGGGCATGGCGGTACACGGGATGGTGAAATCCGCCGCGCCGCCGTCACCGGCGAGGGTGACGGTCACCTGTTCGCCGCAACTTTGCCCGAGGCCTGTGCGCAGGAAGTTCATTTTCGGCGAGCCGATAAAACCGGCCACAAACCGGTTGGCCGGATTGGCGTACAGCGCCATCGGCGCGCCCACCTGTTCAATGCGGCCATCCCGCAGCACCACGATGCGATCCGCCAGCGTCATCGCCTCGGTCTGGTCGTGGGTGACATAAATCATGGTGGCGTCGAGGCGCCGGTGCAGGTCGGCGATTTCCGCGCGCATTTTCACCCGCAATTCCGCATCCAGATTCGACAGCGGCTCGTCGAACAAAAACACATCCGGTTCCTGCACCAATGCCCGGCCGATGGCGACCCGCTGGCACTGACCGCCGGACAACTCCCCGGGTTTGCGCTGCAGATAGGGCTGCAACTGCAGAATTTCGCTGGCGCGCTGCACCCGGCGCTGGATCTCGTCCTTGTCCACCCTGCGCATGCGCATGCCGAAACTAAGATTCTGTTCCGCCGTCATATGCGGGTAGAGGGCGTAGGACTGGAACACCATGGCGATTCTGCGCTGGCTCGGCGGCAGGTCGGTGACTTCGCGGCGGGCGATGTGGATGCTGCCCTCGGTGACGGTTTCCAGCCCGGCGATCATGCGCAACAGGGTGGACTTGCCGCAGCCGGAGGGGCCCACGAAAACCACGAACTCCCCCGGCTGAATCTGCAGGTCGATGCCGTGGATGGTCTGTGTTTTGCCAAAGGTTTTCTTGATGGAGGCCAGCTGTAAATCTGCCATTGACTCTTTCCTCAACCGTTCGCGGTTTCTGTGATGGCCAGTGTTTGCGGCCAGTGCAGCGGTATGCCGCTGTCGCCGAGCTGTTGCTGCAGCGCCACGACTTCTGTGGGGTCTTGATACAGGTCTGCCGGTGTCAGCCCGCGCTCCAGGCACTGCGCCGCCAGCTGGCCGGCCACCTCGCCCACCAGCCACTCGATGGGGTGCACCCGCGTAGCCGCATTGACCAGGTGGGTAACGCTGATGTTCTTGCAGGCCGGCAGCAGGTTGTCGGCATCCGCCGGAATAAAAATCCCCAGCGGCAGTTCAAACGGCCGCACCGTGGCATTGCTGCCCATGCCGGAGGTGCAGGTGGGGTGAATATCCATGTTGTAGAGGCCGATGCCGACGCTGCGCTCGCAGCCGGCCGGCTGCCAGGCTGCATCCCCAAGCAGTTCAATATCGCCCTGACTGAGGGTGTCGAGGCCGACGATGCGGCGCGACTCGCGCACATAAACCTGCTGGGCGAAACCGTCATCGCTGCCGAGCAGGTCGGTGGCCAGCGCCAGCTCGGGGAAACCCTGCCCGGTCTCGCCGATCCAGCTGCGCGGCGCCTCGTGCTGCAGCCAGTACACCAGGCAACGGGTCTGCTGTTTGGCCGCGGCGATCACTTCGTCCATCGAGCGCCCGGCGCCGTCCAGCAGCGGGTGCAGGGCGTAGTCGTTCTGCGCCCAGTTGATCAGGCTCGCGTCGGCGCGCGCATCGCGCCAGTTGTGCGCGGCGACCACGCGCCGGTAGCGCCACAAATCCAGGGTCTGGCCATCGCCGAACAGCGGCAGCACCACCGAGGAAAAACCCTCGTGGCCGGGAATGTGTTCGCTGAACAGCGGGTAGTCGTAATGGGGCAAGCGGTAGCTGCGCCAGAATTCGTAGCCCTCGGGCCTGGCCAGCAGGTGCGCCGGGTCCGGCTCGGTTTTGCGCAGGGCGACGACAAAGGTCACCGGTTGCTGATCGGTGATATCCGCCTGTTGTGGCGCCTGGCGTTCATTGAAGGCACTGCGGGATTCCTTGCCCAGGCGGTAGGGCAGGTCCGCCTGCGCCAGCAGTTCGCCGGTGTCGGTGGCATCGAGAAAATAGCCGGCGCGGATCTCTCTTACTTCTTCACCTGTTCCGCCATTCCCTGCATCGCCATTCCCTGCCACCAACGTCACAGACTGAATGCGGCGGCCATCGCGGCGGGTTTCCAGCGGGCGCACGCCCTCGATCAGCTGCAGCAGGCCACTGGCGAGAAAAGGCTGCAGCAGGTCGCGCAGGTAGCGCTCGGCCACGGCGGGTTCGAAGCACAGGCGGCTCACCCAGCCGTCGCCGGGATTACAGCCCTCGGTCATGACGCTGTTGTCGATAAACTGCGGCTGCGCCAGATAGTGGGCGCGCACGGCGTCGCGAAAGCGGTAGTAGCTGGCACTGGCGCCAAAAGATTCGATATAGCGGTGCTCGTCCGGCGGCACCCCCTGGCTGGTGAGCTGGCCGCCGATCCAGTCGAATTCGCTGGTGAGCACTGTGGGAATTCCGCGGCAACACAGCTGGTAGGCGGCGAGCACGCCGCCGAGGCTGGCGCCGATCACCGCCGCGCGGGTTTCAATCACGCTCACAGGGCACCCCCGGCGCTGTCGCCAACCAGCGAAGTGCGGAGGCCGATCTCGAAGCTGCGCTGCCAGGGCAGGTAGATATCTTCCAGCTCTATTTCCGCCAGCTGCTGTTGCCGCAGCCACTGCCGGGCGCGCTGCAGATACAGTGCCTTCAGGCTCTGCAGCAGGGTTTGCGGGTCGGTTTGCTTTTCCACATGCTGGCGGCGCAGCGCCTGGCGCACTTCGGCCTGGTACAGGTAATCGTCCAGCAGGCGGATGGCGAGCAGGTGGCGGTTGTGCGCGCTGTGGACTGTATCGGCCGAGTTGCCGCTGTTGGCGCCAAGCGCCAGACACACCTGCGCCACCAGGCTGCCGATACTGTTGCTGGCGGTGTTCCAGGCGGCGTAGGCCAGCAGCCGCGACAGTTCGATGGGCAGTCCCGCCAGCAGTTGTGGGTCGCCGCCGTTGGCGTAGGCCAGGTCCAGCAGCGCGACGGGTTTGTTGATCGCCGCCAGTTGCGACAGCCAGCGCTCATCGAGCGCCTCCGGGTCCGGCAATGGCGCCTGCATGGCCCAGTCGCCCTGGGCGCTACCGCGGCTGTGCACCGCGATCACCGCATCGGCGGAGTCGATATCTTCCACCAGCACCGCGCCGGCGGCGGCGATCTGGCTGCGGATGGATTCCAATAGCGGCCGGTCCTCGTAGCGGGCCACCAGCCCGGCGATGCTGTGCGGCTGATGCAGGCTCAGGGCCAGGCGCACCGGTGCCGCCGCGCCGAGACCCTGCAGCTGGTGCGCCAGCAAGGTGTAAATCACCTCGTCGGCGCCCGGGTAAATCAGCACGCGGTCATCGAGGCCGTGGCTGGCCACCCGCGCCTGCAGGCGGCGCCGCTCGGCAATATTGAAACCGTATTCGGCGGTGTCGTCCTGGGGCAGGATCAGGCGGTCGATGACCCCGTCCGCCACCAGCTTCAGCACCTGTTCGGTGACGGTAAAGTTGCGCGCGCGGGTATCCAGGTAATCCCGGCGGATGTCCTCCGGGATCAGCGCCTTGGCCATGCTGGCCCACTTCTGGTCTTCCTCTTCGCCGAGGCATTCGAAACGGTCGCTGTGATAGGACCAGCGCCAGATCAGCTCGCCGTACTCGGACCAGTAGAGTTTTTCCTCTTCGTTTTCATTGTTGTTGGACAGGCGCATGGTGGCGCAGAAGCCGTAGATGGGCTTGTCCGGGTAGCGCGTGCGCAACTCCCGCAACAGTTGCAGGCGTTCGATCAGCGCGGCGGCGCCATCGTCGATAAAACGCGACGGCACCAGCCCGCCGTAGACGAGCATATCCACGGAAAAAATAAATCCGTCCGCCTGCGGCGCCTGCTCGCGCAGCCAGCGCGCCAGCGCGTTGCGGTCTGCCGGTTCGCGGAAATAACCCAGCTCACTGACGGCCGGGCACAGCACCTCACAGCCGGCAATGCGACCGAGCAGTTGCACCTGCTCGCGGGTCACCGGGCGACCATCCACCGGCAGGGCGATAATATTGCGTTCAGTCATCGATCCGGCCTCCCGCCGCTACATCTTGTTGAAACCCCACGGGAATGCGGAAAGTGGCGATCTGCCGTGGCGCCACTGTGCTGTCAGCGCTGATGGCGGCACCGGCGAGGTCCGTGCGCACGACGCCGTCGCGGTCGAAATCCGCCCTTACCGGCTGATCGCTGGGATTCCACAGCCGCACTTCGATGCCGGTACCGCGGCGGCGCACGCTGGAAACCTGCAGAGCCCCGCAGTGCAACTGCAGCGTCTGCGGTTCCCGCGCACAGCGGCCGCGCAGCTTCTGTACCGGCCTGCGGAAGTTGGCGGCGCTGTTGAGCAGCGTCACCGCCTCCGGATCGCACAGGTTCAGGGCAAACTCGTAGTCGTACTCACCCAGGCACTGGGCAGCGGGGGTTTGCATATCCGGCCCGGCGCCGAGACCGCGGGTTTTGAGGTCGCGCCGCGACAGCCAGCCGACACTGCGCAGCAGCGTGATGGCCAGCAGGTCCTCGCTGCCGGCGTCGATCACTTCCGCTTCCTGCAGCCCGCGGTGCACAAAACCGGCGCGGCCGGCTTTAATCGCGGAATAAGTGGGCAGCACCGCCACCGCGGTTTCCTGCTGCCCCTCCACCGGCGCCGAGGAGCGATAGACGGTATCCCGCCGCACCCAGTCGAAGGCGGAATCGGCGGCGCTTGCCGGCGCTTTTTCCTGCAGCGGGATATGCAGGCGCAGGCGCTGGTCGCGGGCGCGGTTGTGCCAGTGCAGCTGGCAGAGGGCCATGGGCTCGTCCGGCAGCAGGCGGATACTGAGCACACCGCTGCTTGCCACCGTTTCGCCCTCGCGCAGCTGGCGCTCTGCATCCAGGCCGGCGGGCTGACGCAGGCACAAATCCAACTGCAGTTCACTGATGCCGCCACCGTACCGCTGCACCCGCGCTGCGCTGATGGCCGCCCGATAGCGGGCGTCCCCCAGCGGGGAGAAGTTATAGCTGTCGCCTGCATCCACTTCGCTGACCAGCGCCAGCACGTCCCGGTAGATGCGCCCGTCGCGCTTGTTCTGCCACAGCAGGCGCTGCTCGCCGTCCACGCCGATGCGATAAAAATCGTTTTCGATTTCCACGCTGTCGGCGCTGGGGGCTTTGCGCGCTTGCCTGCCCTGCGCTGCCGGTTTTGCTCCACCCTCGCGCTGTGCGCGGCAGGCGAGTATCTGCAGTCCATCCAGTTGCGTACGAATGGCGACGGTGTAGCGCTGTCCCTGAACAAAATCCGGGAAGTCGTCGGTGGGGGAGTGGAATTCGCTCGCGTCCTCGCGCTTCAGCACCACCGCGTCCAGTGCGCCGCCGTCGACGCGCTCGACCACCAGCCCGTCGTTACTGTCGTTACTGTCGCCACTGTCGCCGTTGCCGGCGAGGAAAATTTCCACCGTGCTCCAGCCCGAGAAAGCCTTGGGGGAGGGATTGAACAGGCTGAAGTCACTGTCGTCGGCGAAGGGGCTGGGGCGGCCCTCCTCGCGATGCAGGGCCAGCCGCTCGTTGACCATGCCCAGCGCCGCCTGAGCCCCTTGCGCCAGCACCGCGAGACGCTGCTGCAACTGGCGGAAACGCACTTCCATTTCCTCGTGCACCGCGTCCACACTGCAGCCGCAAATCGAGTCGTGCGCGTGCTGCTCGATCAGCAGCTTCCAGGTCTGCTGCAGATAATTGGCCGGGTACTGCTGCGGGTCACTGACCGCCAGCAGCGGTTCCACCAGGCCGTTGAGGCGGTCTTCGATCAGCTGGTTGGCCTGCTTCAGATACACCCGCGTGGACAGCACATCGGGCAGCACGAAAGCGCGCTGGTTGCCGCGCAATTCGCCGCTGATCTCTGCGGTCCGGTCGGCGGTGTTTTGCCGCAGGCGCGCGATATGTTCGGCCAGAGTGGTCTGCCGCAGCCGGTAGCGCGACTGAGCACTGTTGAACGACTCCATGCGCGACTGCAGGGATTCGCTGGTCAGCAGGTGGTCGCCGCCCTGGGTCAGCAGCAGTTCGCCGTCACTGCGCGTGGCGATCTTGTCCAGGTAGCTGGTCAGGTTGGCCTGCCAGTCGGCGGTGTTGAACGGGTGCTGGTAATAACCCTCGGTCAGAAACACGGTAAACACCGCGCTGCCGTCCGCCGCGCGCCACTGCACTTCCGCCCGCTCGGCGTCGATTCCGCGCCAGGCCACGGCATTGTCGATGCCGAAGCCGCGCAGCAGTTGCGGCATCTGCGAAATATGCCCGAAGGTATCCGGCAGATAGCCCACCTTCTGGCAGTTGCCGTGGGCGCTGGCCCGCGCCGTACCCAGCTCCAGGTTGCGCACCAGCGATTCGCCGCTGCATAAAAACTCGTCCGCCATGATGTACCAGGGGCCGATAATGATTCGCCCCTCGGCCACATAGGCGCGCACCTTGCGCGCCAGTTGCGGCTCCGCCTCCTGGTAAAAATCATCGATGGCCGATACCTGGCCGTCGAACAGAAAATAGTGCAGCTCGCCGCACTCCAGCTGCCCGACCACCTGCTCCATCACCACCAGCAGGCGGCCGAGGAATGTCTGGTGGGGGAAGTACCACTCCCGGTCCCAGTGCGTCTGCACTACGACGGCCACATCTCTGGTCAATGCTTGCTGATCCACTGGTTACCCCTTGACCGCACCGCGCATGGCGCCTTCGATAAAATATTTCTGGCTGAATATGAACACCACCAGAATCGGAATAATGGAAAAAATGGCCCCGGCCGCCACCAGCCGCCAGTCCATGGAGAAGGTGTTGGCGAGGCGGTTGACGCCCAGCGGCAGGGTGTAATATCCGGGGTCGTCGAGAATGATCAGCGGCCACAGGAAATCCCCCCACACCGCGATAAAACTGAACACCGCCAGCGTGGCCAGCGACGGTTTCACCAGCGGCAGCATCACGTGCCACCAGATCTTCAGGCGGTTCACCCCCTCGATCATGGCGGATTCCTCCAGCGCGCGGGGAATGCCGAGAAACGCCTGGCGCATCAGGAAAACCCCGAAGGCGGTGCAGGCGTGTGGCAGCACCAGGCCCAGATAACTGTTCTGCAGGCCCAGGTTGATGGCGATGTTGTAAACCGGAATCATCAGCAGCTGGAACGGAATCATCATTGAGCTGAGCAGCACGATAAAAATCAGGTTCTTGCCCTTGAACTCCATGCGCGCGAGCGGGTAGGCGGCCAGTGAAGCGAGCAGCAGGTTGGCGGCAACTGACAATACCGCCACCAGCGCGCTGTTTTTCAGGTAGAGCAGAAACGGCTGCGTGGCCAGTACGCGGGAAAAATTTTCCAGCGTCGGCGATTCCGGCAGCAGCGCCGGCGGGTACTGGAAAATATTTTCGCTGCCGGATTTCAGCGCCGTGGACAGCAGCCACAGGAAGGGGCCCATGGTCAGGAGTGCCACAGCCAGCAGAGCGGCATAGCGCCCGACAATGGCAAGGGGTGTGCTTCTCATCGGTCTTTCCTCAGTACCAGCAGGTTGATCAGTGACAGGCACAGGGTCAGCAGGAACAGCACCACCCCCGCCGCCGAGGCATAACCCATTTCAAACTCCTCGAACGCGCTCTGATAGATGAAATACACCAGCGTCTTGGTGGCATCCAGCGGGCCGCCCTGGGTCATCACATACACTTCCTCGAACACTTTCATGGCGGCGATCGAGGACATCACCGCGACCACGGCGATGGAGGGTTTGAGCAGCGGAATGGTGATATACAGGGTCTGCCGCCACTTGGAGATGCCCTCCACTTCGGCGGCCTCGTACAGATGTTTTGGAATCGACTGCAGCCCCGCGAGATAGATCACCATGTAGTAGCCGAGACCGGTCCAGATGGTGACCGCCATCACCGAAAACAGCGCGTTGGCCGGATCGGTGAGGAAGGCCACCGGGTTATCGGTGATGCCGCTGGCGGTAAGGAAATAATTGAGAATGCCCTGCTCCTCGTACACCCACTTCCAGATCAGCCCGGTCACCACCAGCGAGGTGATCACCGGCAGATAAAAAATCGCGCGGAACACTTTCACCCCCGCCAGGGATTTATTCACCAGCAGGGCGAGAAAGATCGGCGCGATTACCAGAAACGGCACCACCACCAGCAGATACAGCAGGGTGTTCTTGAGGCTGTTCCAGAAAAACGGATCGCGGGACAGCTTTTCATAATTGGCCAGCCCCACGAAGCGGGATTCGGTGATCATGTTGTAATCGGTGAGACTGGCGGCGATGGCGTGCAGCATCGGGTACAGCACAAAGGCACCGATAATCGAACAGGCGGGCACCAGAAACAGGTAGGGGACCAGGCTGAACTTTCTTTCCATCAACCTTCTCCGAGTTGTTGCCAGATAAGCTGGGCGGCACCCTGGGTACCGGCATCGTTAGCGAGTGCGGCGGGCCGCAAGGGGAGGTTGCACTGGCGCGCGGCGAGGGCGGCTTGCAAAGCCGGCCACCAGTGCGCGCGGGCTTCCGTCAGGCCACCGCCCAGCACCACCGCGGCCGGGTCCAGTGTCCAGTAAATGTTTTCCAGCACCATGGCCAGCAGGGCGGCGAATTGATCCCGCGCCGCGGCGGCGTGGCTATCGCCTTCCGCCAGCGCCTGCAGTACCTCGTGGCCATTTTCGAACTGCTCCTGCCCACACAGGTGGTTGGCGATATTGGCCAGACCGGTGCCGGATACCAGCGCGTCCAGCGGCGTCATCAGCCCCGGGGTCCAGGGGTCCGGGACGCGGCTGCGGCCAAAATGCCCGGCCACGAACTGCCGACCCGCCCGCAGGCGCCCGTCTTCGGCGATGGCGCCACCGAGGCCGGTACCGAGCGTGAGCATCACCACCATGCCGCGGCGCAGGTCCGCGTCCGCTGCAAGCTCGCCCGACTTACACAATTCACCTAACAGCGCCGCTTTTACATCGTTCTCCACCGCCACCGGCAGGCCAAACGCCTCGCGCAAAAGCGCCGCCAGCGGCGTGCCGCGCCACTGCGGAATGGCGTCGGTGGCATCGGCAATCACCCCGCGGCCCGCATCCACCACACCGGCGGTGGAAATGCCGATGCCGGCGGCGGCGAGGCCCTGCGCCTCGGCCCAGGCAGCCGCCTGTTGCAGCGCCGCGCACAGCGAGTGCACCACCGCGTCGCGGCCGGCACTCACATCAGTAGGCCGCTGCAGGGCAAACAGGCAGCGGTTGTCGCGCCCGAACACGCCGGCGCGAATCTTGGTGCCGCCCAGATCGGCGGCCAGCACGCAGTTGTGCCGCTCAGTCATGATCATTCCCCAGGAACAGCTGCCAGGTCTGTGCGGTTTCCGCCAGGGCCTCATCCACCGGTGCGCGCCCCACCATGGCGGACTGCAGGTTGAAGACGAAACTGGTTCTCAACTTGCTGTAGTTGGGCAGCGGTGTTACCAGCACCTGGCCCTGCAGCACCTGCTGTGCGGAGATCTGCCGCGCGCGCTGGAACAGCGAGGGTTCGCTGCCGAGGCGTTCGGCCTGGTCATCGCGGTAACCGCCATCGGCATAACCGCCGGCGGTGGACGGCAGCAACGGAATGCGCCGCGCCAGCGCCATCTGGTTTTCGTTATTGGTGACAAAGTGCGCGAAGCGGAAGGCGGCCTCTTTATGGGCGGAGCGCTTCGGTACCGCCAGGTTCATGACCGCCACGTTGTAGGCGCTGCTATCGGCTTTCAGCTGCGGGGCCACACTCACCTTGCGGAAAAGATCCGGCGCGTTGATGCGGATGGTTTCGAGAAACTGCATGCCGGTGGTGATCAGGGCCACCTCGCCGGACTGGAACAGCTCCACCGCCTTGTGATGCCCTTCGGTCAGCACATTGCGCGGCACCAGCTCCTGCTGGTAGAGGTCGCGGTAGAAATTGAAATAGGCGCTGCCGATGGCGTTGTCGAAGCCCACGCGGCTGCCGTCGCCGGCCACCAGCTCACCGCCCATCGCCACCAGGCCTTCCAGCGGGCGGCTGCCATCCATGGCCGGGAAATAGGCGTATTTGCCCAGCTCGCTCTTGATGCGCCGCGCCGCCACGAGCAGCCCGCGGTAATCCCGCGGCACTTCCGCGCCGGCGGCCTGCAGCAGCTCGCGGTTGTAGATGGTGATGGCGGTGGACAGGTACCAGGGAATCGCAAAGGTCTCGCCACGGAAGCGGTTCGCCGTCCAGATATTGGGCAGGTACTGGGCGACCTCGCCTTCACTCAGGTAGTGCTCGGGATTGGCCAGCGCGCCGTACTGGGCCAGCTTGGCGGAAAACTGCGGGTTGAGGTTCACCACATCCGGCGCCGTGCCCGCCGCCACCGAGGCGAGCATTTTCTTTTCCATTTCTTTCCACGGCACATCCACCCACTTGACGCGGATATCCGGGTTTTGCCGCTCGAACTCGGCGATCACCCCGTTCACGTAATCATCGTGAAAGGGAGACAGTTGCATGGTCCAGAACTGGATCTGGGTCGCCGCGCTGGCCGCGCCGGCGGTCAACAGCGGCGCGATCAGGGTGATCAGCTTTAACGGCTTCGACAGGAGAGCCTTCAGCCATGCAGACTGAAAAGCCCTCAACCGCGTCGAAAGGAAAGTCTTCATTATTCTGTTTCCGGCTGGCTTCCGGTTGATGTTGGCACGACTTTAAACAAATTATTTTCCCCTAGCAAACCATTTGGTATGGTCTTGAAAAAATTGGAATGATATTATGCGACCAAATTGTGGTATTGGTCGTTTATCGCCCGCTGGAGCCCACCTATGGCCATGACGCGCAAACAACAGAAACTGCACCAACAGCTGCTCGAGCTGATCGAACAACAGGCACCGGGGACCAGACTCCCCGGTGAGCGCGAGTTGAGTGAGCGCATGGAGGTGTCCCGCGATACCCTGCGCCGCGCGCTCAAGCACCTCGAAGAGCTGCAGCGCATCGAGATTCGCCAGGGTGCCGGTATCTTCGTGCTGGCCACACCACTGGCCAACCAGCTCAAGCTGATGTCTTTCAGTGAGGAGATGCACCAGTTGGGGCTCAAGCCCTCCAACAGGCTGCTGTTTAATGATGTGGTGCAGGCGGACGTCAAGCTGGCCAGCAAGATGAACCTGGCACCGGGCGCCGAACTGTTTCTGGTGCGGCGCCTGCGTCTCGCCAACGATGCGCCGGTGGCCATAGAAAGGGTCTACCTGCCCAAGGCCATTTTTCCCGATCTGGCAATCCACCAACTCAGCAACGGTTCCCTCTACGAACTGCTGCACGAGCAGTATGAAATCGTTGTCGATCAGGCCAGACAGCAGATCAGCGCAACGGTGGTCAACGAAGAAGAGGCAGCGCAGTTGCAGATTCCCCCGTTCAGCCCCGCATTGATCGCCGAGCGCACCGTCTACGATGAACAGGGCCGCATTATCGAGCTGGCCAAAAGTCTCTATCGCGCCGACCGCTATCGCTTCAACGTGCTGGTGCAGCGCAACGGCACCCGCCTGGCAACGGCGTACGAATCATGAGCGGCGACAAAAAATTATCCATCGCCGAGATCGACCGCCAACTGGCCTGCGGGCTGATCGTCTCCTGCCAGCCCGTCGACAACGGTCCCCTGGATGACGATGAGATCGTTGTCTGCTTTGCCCGCGCCGCCCTCGCCGGTGGCGCCGACGGCCTGCGCATCGAAGGCGCCAGACGGGTGGCCAAGGTGCGCGCGGCACTGCCACAGGCACTGATCATCGGCATCGTCAAACGCGACCTGCACGATAGCCCCGTGCGCATCACCCCCCTGCAAACCGATGTCAGCGCACTGGCCGAGGCCGGCGCCGACATCATCGCCGTGGACGCCACGCGCCGCCCCCGCCCCGCTGCAGTGCGCGCGCTGATCGACGAAATCCATCGCCACAGCAAACTGGCCATGGCCGACTGCAGCTGTTTCGAGGATGCCGCACAGGCACACGGTTGCGGTGCGGAAATCGTCGGCACGACTCTTTCCGGCTATACCGGCGGCGAGGTGCCCGAGCGCCCGGACTTCGCCCTGCTGGAAAAAATGGTGGCGGCATTCCCCCGGGTCATGGCCGAAGGCCGCTTCAATACCCCCGCCGACAGCGCCCGCGCGCGGGAACTGGGGGCCTGGGCGGTCACCGTCGGCACCGCCATTACCCGCACCGAGCTGGTCACCCAATGGTTTGCCGAAGCGCTCAAAGTGCACGGCAAGGACAGCGCTCCCGCCTGACCCAATCGCCAGTTCCAATTCGGCCGTTCCAACCCGCGCCGCAGTGAGCGGTCGCGTCGGCGCCTTAGCCCGCGCTGTTCAAAGCCGCTATAACCCACAACAAAAAGGCCGCTCACCAGGCTAGTGAGCGGCCTTTTGTCTTTATTGATCTCTATATCGGCCTTTATATTGACCTCTATCGGTGCGCATAAAGGACCTGCGATTCACAAGGCCCACAGCGCTGACGCCAGCGCTGCGCGCCCAGCCGGCTTCAGTTCACTTCCACAATCAGTTGCTGGTTGGTGGTGATCAGGCCCGGCACATACAGCTCAAGGTTGATGGTTTGCGCACCACTGGCAGGCAGGGTGTAACTGGCCAGTGTCTGCGCGGGCTTCTGCGGCGTGACATAAATGTTTTTCAGCTGTCCGTTCAGCAGCGCGGGACTGTTCCAGGTAAACGAGGGCCCGCTGCCGGTGAGATTGGAAGCAAAGGTAAAGGTGGCCGTGCGCGCCACGCTGGCCGGATTTCTGAGATGCAGGGTCACCTTGTAGTGATGCCCGTAATTGCCGTGGGTGCGATCGGAGGAATCCCCCAGATGCATTAGCGCCGCGGAAGTCTGGTCCTGCAGGTAGGTGTAGATTTTATTGGTGGTATTGAAATTAAAAGCGATATGCCCGGGGCCCTGGGGCAGCTCCACCACCTGCACGGCACTGATGCCTGAGCCCTGATAGATACCCGCCTCACGACCAAATTTGTCCACGTCCGGTCGGGCAATATAGCCCGGCGCCCGACCGCTTTGCGACAGGTTGATGGCATCGTTGCTGTCGCCGGTGCTGGTGGCCACGGTATACAGATAAACCCCCTGATCGGTGCACAGCTCGTAGCGTCCATCGATCATGCTGCTGAGGGGAACACGCACCAGCTCGGTGGCGCTCAGGGGCGGGATGCTGCTATTGAAAGTGCTGCGCGGCGTGTCGAACAGCCAGTCATAGGCCACCTGATAATTCAGCCCGCCGCCGATGCCTACCAGGGGTTCTTCGCTGTTGTTGTACATGGAGCCGCTGCCGGTCAGGGTCACACTGCTGCTGTTGGGGTTTGACGCCAGCAGGTGCACATACTTGGCCGAACCGGAATTGTTGATGTGGAACAGATAAACGTCGAAGCAGCCGCTCAGGGGCGTGGCTGCGCCGCCTCTCTGCGCATCTGCGCGGCTGTTCTGCATTAACCAGCCATCACCGTCCACCGTCTCCGGGTTGTTGCTCTTCCAGATTTTGCGCTGATCGATCTCCAGCGCCAATGGCTGCAGCAGGGTCGGATCGACAATATCCCCGGACAGGGAGCCAGTCTGCCAGTCCGAAGCGCTGGTACAGGGCTGGTCACTGATAATCACCGTGCGCCAGAGGCCGTTCCAGCTCACATCGGCGCCGGTGGCCTGGGCGATAAAGGCCACAGGCACCATGGTGCGATTGTAGGGCGTGGCGATAAATGGCGCGGCATCGAGAGTGACGGCAACGCCATCGACGTAAGCCGTGGTACTGCCGATCCACAGTTCAATCGTGGTGCCATCTTTGCTGCCGGTGACTTTCTGGGTGGCGCCGTCCCACTGCAGGCCGATGCCCATAGCCGCGAAAATCCCGTTGAGCTCGACGAAGGTACGCCCTTCGACAATCAGCGGCGGCACATCGAAGCTCAGGCTGCTGCAATTGTAATTCACCGCGACCGGCTGCTGAGTGGCGAGAATGGCATCCGCATCGCGGCTGGTCACCTGCGCCACGCTGGGCAGGCTCCCCCAGGCCAGAAGAAGTGTGAGCATTATTTTTTTCATTATGGATTCCTCATCGGGACCTTTTTGGTTTTTTTGATTTTTTTACCAAGCCCGGCGGCCGCTGGCTGGGCTGGGCTGGGCTGTGAAATTTTCTAACTGGTTATACACAGACCTGATAGTGCATCTGGAAACAATCGCGTTCAGACAGGGTGATAAAGCCCGGCTTGGCACTGATCTCCAGTGGCGCATCGCGGCTGTCGTCGGTGGTGAGCCAGGGCTCAACACACAGATAGGGCGCGTTGGGTTTCGCCCACAGACCCAGATGCGGCGCGCCGCCGGTATCGAAGGTCAATAACCGCTCGCCGGCGGCGTAAAGCGACAGCCTGCGCGAACGCAGATTGCGCAGAATAATTGCGTCTTCGGCGAAGGTGTCAGCCCGCAGCATAAGCCTCCGCTCTGCCAGGCATAGCGGCTCCGCATCTCCCAGCAGTCCGTCGCGAATGCGGTGGCAAACCCCCTCTTCTTCCCGATCAAAATGCAGCTGCGCCGCTGCCTCGCCCATGCTTGCGGCGGGCAGCGCGAATGCCGGATGTGAGCCGAGGGAAAAGATCAGCGGCTCAGCGGCCGGGTTTGTCACTGCATAGTCGATGCGGATGGTGTTTTCGATCAGCTCAAAGCGCACGCGCAAATCAAATGCGAAGGGATAGACCGCGCGGGTGGCGGCAGTGTCCGACAAACGCAGGGTGACGGCGCTCGGCGAACGGGACTCGATGGAAAAATCCCTCGCGGCGGCGAAGCCGTGTATCGGCAAGTCATAAAACTGCCCGCGGTAGCGGAAACCGCTCTCGCGCAATCGCCCAACCGCCGGGAATAGAATCGGCGCTGTGCCCGACCAGACCGCGGGATCTCCCCGCCACAGCAATTCCCGCTGGCGCACAGTGTCGTTGAGGCTGCACAGTTCGGCACCGCGCAGACGAATGCGGGCGCTCAAATGCGGATTGGCGATGGAAATGGTTGGCATCGAAGTTTGAAACCCCGTTTGCTCACAAACCGGTCTCAATGCTGCTTGAAGTTGTGGGCAGGTCAGTGCCGGTTGATGAAAAAGATGGGCTGAAAAAAAGGGGGCAAATGCCCCCCAGCGAGGAAGCCTGAGGCCCGTAAACAGGCCTCAGTGAGAGAACAACAGATCAGTCCAGCTGATAGGTCACACCCAGCACAAAGCGGGTGTCGTTCTCGTACAGGGACGCCAGCTGGCTCTTCTCGATGTGGTACTGACGGATTTTCTCTCCGGTCAGGTTCACGCCTTCGAAGTTGACGGTGATCTGGTCGGTCACGTCGTAGTTCGCGGAGAAATCCACCTGTCCGTAGTCGTCAGTCCAGTACTCATTGCCATAGAAATGGACATTGTCGAGATAGGAGGAGCGGAAGTTATAGGACAGCCGCGCACTGAACTTCTCGCTCTCGTAGAAGGGCGCGATGTTGAACATGTGCTCGGAGTTACCCATCACCACGCCGGAGCCGGGCTTGTTGAGCGGATCACGCTTTTCGGAACTCTGCGCGTCGGTGTAGGTGTAGTTGGTCACCACGCCGAAATCGCCGAAGGTCTGCTGGTAGCTCAACTCCAGACCCTGAACTTCCGCACCGAGTCCGTTCTGCAGCTGGGTGAACTCGACATCGATATTGGAATCGGTCATCGGGTCGTAGCGTTGCTCGATGCTCTTGGTCGCGGTCAGGTTGTTGCTGATGTCCTTGAAGAAGTAGGTGGCGGACACATAGGACGCATCGCCGAAATACCACTCGTAGGCGAAGTCATACTGGTTGGCCACAGTGGGGTCCAGCTGCGGGTTGCCGCGGGTGCCACTGCCGGTGAGGGTCGAGTAGCTCTCCTGAAAGGCGATGTCGTTGAAGGTCTGACGGGCCATGGTGCGGCTGGCGGAGAAGCGCAGCTTCATGTCTTCGTTCAGCATGAACGACAGGTTCAGGTTCGGCAGCAGGTTCCAGTAGTCGTGGTCGACGGTTTCCCACTGCAGGTTGTATTCCTTGTCAGCGGTATCGAGGTTTGTATCGTAGCCGCCCACCAGCTGCCCGGCGACAAAGACATCATCGCCGTTCTGCCAGGAGTAACCACTGGAGGCCAGGTCGGTGTACACCAGTCGCACACCCAGATCACCGGAGATGCGCTCTTGCAGATCGAACTCGGCTTTCACGTAGGCCGCGGAAATCTTCTCGTTCATCTCCCAGGTCTGGGCCAGCACCGGCACCCGCGCACCGGTAAACGGCGCGGTTGGATCGAAGCGCTTATAGGCCTCCGCCACATTAAATACCGGATAGCCGTCGATCACGTCGCCGCCGGCGGTCAAACCGCCAAGGGTGGTTTGCTCGCCGTTCCACTCGGTGAACCAGCGGCTTTCACCGTCCTTGATCTCGCCCAGCTCGTCGTACTGGTCATCGCGCCACCAGTGGAAGGAGGTCAGGTACTGCTCCTGGCCTTTGGTGCGGTCGCGCAGGAAGATACCGGTTTTCAGGTTGCGGAATACCTCGCCGTCGAAGCGGAACTCCACATCGACACCGCCGTAGGTTTCCTCGTCCTCATAGAGGGTGCCGATCTCGTTGAACCAGGCCAGGGCGCGCTGGTCGCGCTCTTCCGCGGATTCCTGGCGGTCGGGCTCGATATACAGGCCCAGGTTCAGGTTCTCATCGAAGGTCACGTGATCCATGTAGTTGCGCATCAGCATATAGCGCTGGCGCGGGGTGCCGCCGTCCGAGGCGCTGTGGCCGAGGCGGCCGCTGACTTTGTAAGCGTCGGTGTCGTAGTCGAGGGTGAAGTCGTAGGAGCTGGTCTCCATGGAGGAGTCGCGACCGAACCACTGGGTATGTGCTTCCGGGCCGTTACCGAGGCTGTCATCTTCTTTGACACTGGGGATGGCCTGGCCGGCCACCACACCGCCGTCCACTACCTTGGCACTGTCGACGTCGAACATACGATCGCCGCCGTCATTGAAGGTGGCCAGATAGGAGTAGTTCTGGTTGTTGGCGTCGAGTGAGGTATTGAGGATATTGAGGGTCGATTCCAGATTCTCGGTGGGCCGCCACTGCAGCGACGCCAGCGCCGTTTCGCGCTTGCGGTCCTGTACGAAGATCGCGTGGTTGACGGTCTTCGGGTACCAGACCTTGCCATCCGCGGCATCCCCCTCCACGCCGGGGATTTCTGTGCGCGCATAACCCAGAGTCTCGCGGCCCAGGCGCGTGAGGGAGCGCTCCTGCTGCGTCAGCGAGATCAGGGCGCCGAAGGTCTCGTCGTCATTTTTCCAGGAATACAGGCCGGTCAGCTGCGGATCCACCTCACCGGAGATATCCGAGTACTGGGCCTCGCTTTTCAGGGACAGGGTGTTGGCCTTGAGGTCCAGCGGCTTGCGCGTCTTCAGGTACACGGTGCCGCCCAGAGAGCCCTCCTGGATATCCGCCTGCGGGGATTTGTACACCTCAAGAGAGGAGACCACATTGGAGGGCAGGATCGAATAGTTGAAGGCCCGTGTGGCGCGATAAAGGGTAAACCAGTCCACGGAGGTGACAGAGGCACCGTTCAGCAGCACGCGGTTCTGGCTCGGGTCGGTACCGCGCACGGCCACCTTCTCCCCTTCACCGAAATCCCGCGTAACGGCAACACCGGTGATGCGGGAGAGGGACTCCGCCACGTTCTTATCCGGGAACTTGCCGATATCTTCAGCGGTAATGGCGTCGACGATGGAGCTGTTGTTCAGCTTGCTGTTGACGCTGCTCTGCAGGCTGCCGCGGATGCCGGTTACGGTGATCTCTTCCAGAGAGGCGCCCTGTTCGCCTTTGTCGTTACTCTGGGCAAACGCCAGCGGGCTGCCCGCAATCGCCAAAGAGATACAGGCCGACAATATTGTTCGTTTACTGGTTGGAATGGTCACGGTTCTTCTCCCATTGCAGCTGAAGCTGTTGTTATTCATTAGTCCTAGCCAACTCTTTTGTACCATCGGTATTACCAAGACCTCATAAAAATACCAATTGGTCTGACTCAAGAGTGCCACAATTTTCGCGGAATTCAACCGGGTTTTTAGCCCCCTCACCGCTGGGATTCGTCCAATTATCCCCCCCGCTGAATTGCCACAGTGCCCACCCAGCCTGCACGACACTTTAATTCACTGAAATATATAGTTTTTTTATGACTTCACCCGACAAGAATAAGGGTTATCCACTGGTCTAAAAAAATCTGCAACGGCTTGTCCGCTATCAACCAGAATCCGGGGCCTTTAGGACAGTTTCGACACACTGGACCGAGTTTGCACATAAAACAAACCGTTATCCGGGAGTTTTGGTGGGCCAGATCCACTTGCCGCCCCATTAAAAGCGGGTTGCTGGTGGGGTTTGGCCGTTGCCGCCAACAGGCGGCGCAGCTGATAACAGGATCAGACGGTTATTTTCATACCAACTGACCTGCCCTAGGCGATGCGACCTGCGCGCCAAACCTGCTTGCGAGCCCTTTCTCGAACCCCTCTTGCGATCCGCACGGGAATAACCCCCGTGGGAATAAACCCAGAGGAAGACAACCCGGGGAGGACAACGGGATGCGCAAGCCGACTCAACACACCCCTGAATGCTTCCGTAACAGCGCGCAGATAAAGCCAACAGAGGCAACAAACATCAGGCAAAGATACGGCGGTGGCAGAGAGATACGGCCAGCGAGAGCGGGTAGAAAGCGGATAGAAAGCGGATAGAAAGCGGGTAGAAAGCGGGTAGAAAGCGGGTAAGGAGAGCCCAAAGAGAAGCCAAACCTCCAGCCCGTCAGGAATAACCCCTGCAGTGCAGCCGGTGGCCAAATTGTGGGGCCGGTTGCCGCCCTGTATGCTGGCTGGCAACATTCTCCGCCCCATCGCCACCGCCTTCGCCGGCGCCCGGATTGGGCGCTATCCCTCTGTAGCCAGGCAAAGTTCTGCGGTCGGGAAATCTTGAGAGGGCAGCGCATATGCAAGAGACACACTCGTGAAAGATATTGTTGTCAGCGCCATACAGATGGTCAGCGGCGATTCCGTCGCGCACAACCTTGCCCGCGCCAGGGCGCTGCTGCAGCAGGCGGCCGCCGGCGGCGCGCAGCTGGCGCTGCTGCCGGAAAACTTTGCCCACCTGTCGGGGCGGGGCAGTTATGCGGTGGCCGAGACTTTTGCCGGGATCGATGACGCAGGCTCAGAAGGCTCCGGTGGTATACGCGTCGGCGAAAACCGGGCCAGCGCCGAGCAGCAGCCAATCCAGCATGCGCTGCAGCGCTGGGCGGCGGAGCTGGGAATCTGGCTGGTGGCGGGCTCGGTGGCGCTGCGCGAGCGCGCCGACGGCTCAGCGACCGAGGGCTCGCGCAGCCGCTCCGCCTGCCTGGTCTACGACGACCGCGGCAGGCTGCGGGCCCGCTACGACAAGATCCACCTTTTTGATGTGGAGGTGGACGATGCCGCGGGCCGCTACCGGGAATCCGCCAGCATCGAAGCCGGCAATGCCATCCGGGTGGCCTCCACCCCCTGGGGCGATCTCGGCCTCAGTATCTGTTTCGATCTGCGCTTTCCCGAGCTCTACCGGGCGCTGGCCATGGCCGGTGCGGAAATGCTGGTGGCGCCCTCCGCCTTTACCCACACCACCGGGCAGGCGCACTGGATGACGCTGCTGCGCGCCCGCGCCATCGAGAACGGCTGTTTTGTGATCGCCGCCAATCAGGGCGGCCAGCACTCGCCCAACCGGCGCACCTGGGGACACTCAGCGATTATCGATCCCTGGGGCCAGGTCCTCGCCGAAGCGGACGAGGGCGAGGCGGTGGTGACGGCCAAACTGGAGGCGGAGACCCTCGCCAGAATACGGCGGCAGATGCCGCTGCTCTCCATGCGCAGGCTGTAAGCCTGCTCCCAGCGCAACGGCATGCCCGGCACAATTGCGAAGAAACCGCACAAATAACAAAGGCCACCCAACCGGGTGGCCTTTGGCATTGCCGGCGGTTTTCAGGTTTTTTCAGGCTTTTTCCACCACCTGCTCGATACGCCCGAAGATGGAGCGGCCCTGATCGTCGAACATCTCGATGGCGATGCGATCGCCGAAATCCATAAACGGCGTGCTCGGCGCGCCAGTGCGGATGGTTTCGATCATGCGGATCTCGGCGATGCAGCTGTAGCCCACGCCGCCCTCCGCCACCGGTTTGCCGGGGCCACCGTCGAGCTGATTGGACACGGTGCCGGAGCCGATGATGCTGCCGGCGCCCAGCGGGCGGGTTTTGGCCGCGTGCGCCACCAGCTGGCCGAAATTAAAAGTCATGTCCACGCCGGCGTCGGGGCGGCCGAAAATCCTGCCGTTCAGTTCCGACACCAGCGGCCGGTGCAGCTTGCCCTGTTGCCACTGATCCCCCAGCTGTTGCGGCGTCACGCACACCGGTGAAAAGGCACTGGAGGGCTTGGACTGGTAAAAGCCGAAGCCCTTGGCCAGCTCGCCGGGGATCAGGCCACGCAGGGACACGTCGTTCACCAGCATCACCAGCTTGATATGGCCGAGGGCCTGCTCCGGCGTCACCCCCATGGGCACGTCGTCGGTGATCACGGCGATTTCCGCCTCGAAGTCGATGCCGAAGCCCTCGCTCTGCGGCATGGTGATCGGCGCGCGCGGGGCCAGAAAGGTATCGGAACCGCCCTGGTACATCAGCGGGTCGCTCCAGAAGCTCTCCGGCATTTCGGCATTGCGCGCCCTGCGCACCAGCTGCACATGGTTCACATAAGCGCTGCCATCCGCCCAGTGATAGGCGCGCGGCAGAGGCGAGTGGCAGCGGTGTTGGTCAAACGGCTCGCCCTCGACTTCAGCGCGGTTCAGTTGTCCCTGTAACGCCTCCAGCCTGTCTGAGACCGCCGCCCAGTTGTCGAGGGCGCTCTGCAGGGTCGGGGCGATGGCGGCCGCGGAGGCCATGCGGGTCAGGTCATCGCTGACCACCACCAGTTGGCCGTCGCGGCCGGATTTCAGGCTGGCTAACTTCACGCTGCCCTCCTCTTGCGTTCAGTCGGTGAATTAAGGGTCCAGGGGTTTGAAGTCGGCGTCGCCGTGCATCCACGCCGCGTGGCGCGGCGCTTGTTTGGTGCGCGACCACTCATCCAGCATCTCTTCCGCCACGCGCTTCAATTCTGCGTGCATGCCAGGCCTGGCGGTGTTGGCGGCCAGCTCGATGCGGTGGCCGTTGGGATCGAAAAAATAAATCGACTGGAAGATGGTGTGGTCGACGGGGCCGAGCACATCGATACCCGCGTCTTCGAGTTTGCGCTGCATGGCGATGAGTTCGTCCACGCTTTCCACTTCCAGGGCGATATGCTGCACCCACTCCGGCGTGTTCTGGTCGCGGCCCATGGGCGGCGAGTTGGGCAACTCGAAGAAGGCCAGTACGTTGCCCTGCCCGGCGTCGAGAAAGATATGCATATAGGGGTCCGGCGCGCCGGTGGAGGGCACCCGGTCTTCGGCGATGGCCAGCTGGAACTCCATGCCGAGCAGGTCGCGGTAGAACTGCACCGTCTCGCGGGCGTCGCGGCAGCGGTAGGCCACATGGTGAATGCGCTGGATGCCCATTTCAGGCCTCCGGCTTGTTTGCGGATTTTTTATTCTTGTCAGCGATCACACCGCGCTGCAGCTGGTCCCGCTCGATGGACTCGAACAGCGCCTTGAAGTTGCCCTCGCCGAACCCCTCATCCTGCTTGCGCTGAATAAATTCAAAAAACACCGGGCCGAGCATATTGGCGGAAAAGATCTGCAGCAGCAGGCGCGGCTGGCCGCCCTCGGTGGTGCCGTCCAGCAACAGGCCGCGTTTTTGCAGCTCGGCGGTGGGTTCACCGTGTCCGGGCAGGCGCTCTGCCAGCATGTCGTAATAGGTCGCCGGGGGCGGGGTCATAAACTCCATGCCGCGGGCCTTGAGCCGGTCCCAGCAGGCGATCAGGTCGTCACAGGCCAGGGCGATATGCTGGATGCCCTCGCCGTTGTATTTCATCAGGAACTCTTCGATCTGCCCGCCTCCCCCGGCCGCCTCTTCATTCAGGGGGATGCGGATCTTGCCGTCCGGCGCGGTCATGGCCTTGGACAGCAGGCCGGTGTACTCGCCCTTGATATCGAAGTAGCGGATCTCGCGGAAATTGAACAGGCGCTCGTAGTAATTGGCCCAGTACTCCATGCGCCCGCGGTAGACGTTGTGGGTCAGGTGATCGAGGGTATGGAAGCCGCAGCCCTGCGGATGGCGGTCGACGCCGTCGAGCCACTCGAAGTCGATATCGTAAATGGCGCTGCCGTCCTCATAGCGGTCGATCAGGTATAGGGTCGCGCCGCCGATGCCCTTGATGGCGGGCAGGCGCAGCTCCATCGGTCCGGTGTGCACTTCCACCGGCTGCGCGCCCTTTCTCAGGGCCTCCGCATAAGCGAAGCCGGCGTCGCGCACCCGGAAGGCCAGGCCGCAGGCGGAGGGACCGTGCTCCTGGGCGTAGTAGTCGGCGTGGCTCTTGGGCTCGTAATTGGTGATGAAGTTGATATTCCCCTGGCGCCACAGCTCGACATCTTTGGAGCGGTGGCGGGCCACGCGGGTAAAGCCCATGGCGTCGAAGACGTTTTCCAGGATGCCCTTCTGCGGCGCGGTGAACTCCACGAACTCAAAGCCCTTCAGCCCCATCGGGTTTTCAAACAGGTCCGCCATCGGTGCCTCTCTCTTGCGTTGGGTTCTATCGCACTGGGTTCTATTGCATTGCGTTCTATGCCGCTGCTATGTATCGCCCTGCCGCCAATACCGCTGCATTCAAGCGCGGCGCTCGCTCGGTTGCCTCAGTTGCAGTGCGTTCTGCTGGCTGCCGCAGCCGCCCCGGTGCAGGTGCAGGTGCCGGTGCCGCGCGCAGATTGGTTGCAATTGTAACCATAATGGTTGCATCTGCAACTAACTCATTGGGCGCCAGCTGAACCAGGGCGGCGCCATGCATGACCCAAAGTGACCAGTTTTGCCGGCAGGGGGCCGATAGAATGCGCCGGGCCAGCCTGCGCTAGCCGCTGAGGCCGCCGCCCCAGACCCAGACCCAGACCCAGACCCAGACCCAGACCCAGACCAGATCCTCATGAAAAAAATCATCGCCACTCCACTGCTCACCCTGATCCTGCTCGCTCTGCTGGGCTTGGGCGCCGCCCTGCTGGCGCCGCGCCTGCTGGGTTTTTCCATCACCGAGCTGGGCAGCGCGGTGCGTGTCGCCACCGGCATGGGGGCCAAGCTGGCCTGTTCCGCGCGCTATGTGTCGGGCTTTGAACCGGCGCGGATCGTCGACGACCTGGCCTCCTACTCACCGGCCAACCGCCTGCTGAATCTCGACTACGACGACAGCCGCAAGCGGGTGCGCGCGGACCTGCTGGGCCTCGCCGCAGTGAGCGCCCGCTACCGCGACGGCCTCGGCTGCGCGCTGGAAATCGGCGATACCACGGCCCTCGACCGGGTGACCGCGGCCCCCATCAGCGGCAGTGACCAGCCCTGGCCCCGGGGCGGCGCCACACCCGCCATCGACCCCATGCTGCAGCAGCAGCTCGACAGTATGCTCGCCGCGGATAACGCCGCCGGCCGTGAAACCCGCGCCCTGCTGGTAGTGCAGGATGGCAAGCTGGTGGCGGAATCCTACGGCGCGGGTATCGGCCCGGACACACCGCTGCTGGGCTGGTCCATGGGCAAGAGCGTGACCGCCATGCTGCAGGGGCGGCTGGAGACCCTCGGCCACGGCGAGCGGCAGGCCAGCGGACTCTTTGCCGAATGGCTCGACGATGAGCGCCGCAACATCACCCTGGAGCAGCTGTTGCAGATGTCTTCCGGGCTGGACTTCGACGAAACCTATGCCCCGGGCAGCGACGCCACCCGCATGCTGTTCCGCGCCCACAGCGCCTCCGCTGTAGCGCTGGCGAGTCCGGCCGCCTTTGCCCCGGGCACACATTTTTCCTACTCCTCCGGCACCACCAACCTCATTGCCCGCTGGCTGCACGGGCAGCTGGGTGACGATGTGCAGGCCAGCATCGACTTTCTCCAGCACCAGCTGCTGCAACCGCTGGGCATGGCGAATACCGTCTTTGAGGTGGACCCGAGCGGGGTGCTGGTGGGCAGTTCCTACGTCTACGCATCGGCGCGGGACTGGGCGCGGCTGGGCCAGCTGATGCTGAACCGGGGGGAGTGGTATGGCCAGCGGCTGTTGAGCGAGGAGTGGGTGGCGCGCGCCTCGGCGCCCAACCCCAGCGACAATGACCCCCGCTACGGTTACCAGTTCTGGCTCAACGGCCATGGCGCGACAGGTGGGGCCGAGGCGCTGCGCTTTCCGCAGCTGCCGGCAGACGCCTACTTTATGCTGGGCAACCGCAAGCAGGTGGTGATGATCTCGCCCTCCACCAACACGGTGGTGGTGCGGCTGGGCTGGTCGGCGGGCGACTACCCCACCGGCAGTCACTTTGCCGGGCTGTTGCCCGCCCACTAGCGCCTCCGCCGAGGCTTGTCCGGGGCCATGCACGACAAATCAGGCCCGGCTGCGGCGCGCTAAACAGAAGCCGCCGCAGAGTTACTTAAGCGCGGCGACTAGGGCGCATCCCCGCATTTGCCCGCTTCAATATCGCACGCCTTGCCCTCGTGGAATTCACCATCGGTCTGCAGGCATTCCTGCTTGTAGGCCGGTGACGCGCAGGCATCCGGCCCCTCCTGACAGCAGCCTACCGGGCCACTCTCCATACCTTCCGCCTGAGGGGCGGACAGGGGCGCCTCCGCCTCAGTCAGCGCCTCTTTCTGTTCCTCCTTCTTCGGGCTGCAGGCGCCAACCGCCAGCCCGAGGACACAAATGGCGAGAATACTGGTCTTCGTCGGAAATTTTTTCATGGGTAACACCTGCTCACTGCGAGATTTCAATTACTCCTTCAGCTTAGTTCAACTGCGGTGGGCGACAGGCGGCAACACCCCCGCCTGAGAAGCAGAAAAACCGGGTTTCAGTCAGAACCGGGCTCTGAGGGTGAGGCAAAAAACGCGAGTGGATGACTAAACGGTGATAGCGGCGATCGCGGCGACCACACCATGGGCAGCAGCGCCGGCGGCTTGAAAAAAGCGCTTATTGCAATAAAAGAGGGGCCACAAACGCCGGAGGAATCAGGCCGGAGAAATTAGACCGGAGAAATCAGACCGGACTCTCAAGTCCGCTGGTCACAAAACGGCTTTGGCTGAGCCGCCGGGGATTGTCCAGCACCAGCTCCCGCGCCCGACTCTCGCCGATCACTTTTGCCGCCGCGGCGCGCCCGCGCGACAGCCCCGGCGGACGCCGCCGCAGGTGGTGGGCATCGGAGGCGAGCACGGTAACCAGGTTTTGCTTCAGCAGCTGATGGGCGCGGGTCTGCGCGCCGCGACCGAAATCCCCCGCCACGGCGCTGGCGGTCACCTGCAGCAGGCAGCCGGCCTGCACCAATGGGCGCAGCCGTTTCAGGTCGCGCAGCACATCGCGGTTGCGCTCCGGGTGCGCGATCAGTGTGCGGACACCGCGCTGGCCGAGCCATTTCAGCAAGTGCTCGCTGCCGGGGGGGATATGGCTGTGGGGCAATTCCAGCAACAGCACAGGATCGCCGTGCCATTCGCCGATAAAGGGGATTTCGCCCTGCTCGAGCAATGCCGGCAGGTCGTCACTCAGGCGCACTTCCGCCCCCAGGGCGAGTTGCAGCCCGGCGCCGGCCTGCTGCGCCTGCGCCCGCGGTTCATTCGCCTGTTCATCCGCCTGTTCATCCGCCTTTTCATCCGCCTTTTCATCCGCCTGTTGGGCAGGGGCCTGCGCGGCGGCGCTGATCGCGGGCGTTATTTCGCCGGGCATTTCCCCCACCATTGCGCGGAACTGCTGGAAAACCGGCAACAGTTGCGAGAGGGAATTGTCGTAGCGGCCGGGGTGAATATGCGGTGTCAGTATTGCGTGGGTGGTGCCATCGGCGATGGCGGCCCGCACCAGCGCCAGTGCGCTTTCCATGCTGTCGGCGCCGTCATCGACGCCGGGCAGCAGATGGCAGTGCAGGTCGTACATCTAAACGCTTTCTACTTCGGCTCTTTCTACTGGGGTTCTTTCTACTGGGGCTCTTTGCCTGGGCACTTTCACTAGCTCCTTTTGCCTGGATGCTTGCACCTAAACCCTTACACCTAGACCCTTGTACCTAGACTCTTTCCCGGGACGACTCCACATATCTGACCCGCCCTTTGGAGGGTTTGCGATGGCTGTGCCGGCTCTGCTCGCGGCCGTAATTGCAGTAATTGCAGCCGTAGTATTCCTTCACATAAACGCTCTTGTCGGTGATATCCACCTGGTTCAGCACCACGCCCGCCACCTGCGAACCCGACTGCTGCAGGCGGTGCAGGCCGTTCGCCACCAGCTGCTTGTTGACGTCGTCGTGCTTGACTACGAACAGCACCGAACTGGCGGAGCGGGCGATAATCAACGCATCGCTGACCGCATGCACCGGGGGAGTGTCGATAATGACCCGGTCATAACTGCGCGCCAGCACCTTGATCATTTCATCGAAGCGTGGCGACACCAGCAGTTTCTGTGGATCGTCACACAGGCGACCGGCGGGAATAATATCGATACCGCCCCGCTCATCCCGGTGAATGCATTCGTCGATGGCCGCGGTGCCCTCGATCATATCGGTCAGCCCGGGCCTTGCCCGATCCACGCCGAAGTCGATGCCCACCACGGGTTTGCGCAGGTCCGCATCCACCAGCAAGACTTTTTCCACCTGGCCGAGGGCAAAGGCGAGGTTTTCGCACACGGTGGTCTTGCCCTCACCGGGTACCGAGGAGGTGATGGCGAGCACCTGCCCCTTGGGTCCCTTGGTTTCTTTGCGATCGGAGTTACGCTCAGAGTTGCGATCAGAGAGACCGAAGCGCGACAGCACGATGCCGGTGCGCAGCGTGCGGACTGACTCGGCAAAGGTGTACTGGTCCGGATCGAAGAAGGCGCGCAGCTCCAGCCGCTGGCCAGTGACCTTCTCCACATCCGGCATCAGGCCCATCAGCTGCTGACGCAGATAGAGCTCGACATCTTCCGGGCTGCGCACGCCCACACGGAGGTAGTCGAGCATTACAGCGATACCGACTGCGAGCATCAGTGCCACAGCCAGTGCCGCGGCGACGATCAGCCGCTTGTTGGGGGCCGATGGCTCCACCGGCGGCACCGCCAGATCCGCCAACCGCGCCGGCGCCATATTAAAACCGGAAGCCTCGCGGGTTTCATTCACCCGGGTGAGGAAGGTGTTGAACAACTGCCGGTTAATCTCGGCCTGCTGCTGCAGTTCGCCATAGCGAACGGTTTTGCGCGAAACCTTCTGGAAACTCTCCTTGGCCCGCTGCACTTCCAGCTCCTGAGCGCGCACACGGGCGAGCGCGGTCTGATAGCGGCTGTCGAGGGCGTCCACCAGGTTGCGCACTTCACTGCGCAGCTGGTCGCGCACCATCGCCAGTTCATTATTCGCGGCCACCATGTCCGGGTGCTTGGCGCCGTAGCGGCGGGACAGATCGGCCACCGCGCGGCTGGCCAGCGCCTCGTTGCGCTTGATTTCCTGGATCATCGGGTTGTTGAGCACTTCCGGCAGGTTGGCCAGTGCCAGCTCATTGCCCTCAAGCGCCTGCACCTGCTCCTGGATACTGGCCACCTGGCGCAGTTCGCGGCGCAATTCCTGCAGCTGTGTGGTGGCTTCATTCACCTCTTGCTCGGCGAGACTCGGCACACCACTGATATCCACCAGGCCCTCCTGCTCCTGAAAGGCCAGCAGCGCCGACTCGGAACGCTCCAGTTTATCGCGCAGTGTTTCCAGCCGCTCGTTCAGCCAGGAACTGGCGCGGTTGGTAAACTGCACCCGGGCCTCCGACTGGCTGGCGATATACGCCTCGCCCACGGTGTTGGCAACATCGGCGGCCAGCTCCGGTGAGAGCGCGCTAAAGGTGATATCCACCAGGTGGGTATTGAGCTTCGGCTCGATGGTGAGGCGCTCCAGAAACAGGGTAATGGCGCGCTCCATGCGGCGGTGCTCGGCACTCTCGCCTGTACTGGCCCCGCCATCGCCATCCATATCGCCACCCACAAAAGGCAGCCAGCTCCACAGGGCGGAACCCTCGAAGAGTGGGTTGGGAACAAACTCAGCATGTTCCAGCAGGTCCATCTGGCGAATGACCCTTTCGGCAACCCCGCGCGACTGCAAAAGCTCCGTC
This sequence comes from Microbulbifer aestuariivivens, assembly GCF_039545115.1. Lineage (NCBI taxonomy): Bacteria > Pseudomonadati > Pseudomonadota > Gammaproteobacteria > Cellvibrionales > Microbulbiferaceae > Microbulbifer > Microbulbifer aestuariivivens. Next base: position 60,717 of record NZ_BAABRT010000016.1, read on the forward strand.
TGCGTCAGAATATATTCACGCCGCTGGTTACCGGCGTCATAAATCTCTTCCACGGAAACCAGGTTGGCCTGGTCCAGCTCAAACATCAGTGTCGCGGTGGCTTCGTAACGGGAAGGCATATTCGAAACCACCAGCACCGCCACCGCCGTGATCGCCGCGGTGATTCCCAGCACCATCCATTTGCGCGACAGGATGGCTCGCCAGTAACGGCGCAGGTCCGGACCGCTGTCATCGATCAGGTCGTCGCTTTCAAATGCGTCTTGCTTATTCATTATTGCGCCCTCAGAAAATGCTTTGTTCAACGGTCACGATGTCACCGGGAAGCAATCGCGTGTCCATGTCTGCCTTGAATGAACGTTTCTTGTCACCAAGCCCGCGTTCGACGGTAATCTTCTGTTCCGAGGCGCGGGGGGTGAAACCACTGGCCATGGCAACCGCCTTGTTGATGGTGAGCCCCGGGTGGAAGGTGTAGCTTCCGGGCGTGTTGACCTCACCATTAATAAAGAAGGGGCGATACTGAACGATGGAAACTTCGACACTGGGGTTAATCAGGTAATCCCCCTTAAGCCCCGCGACAATTTTTCGCTCCAGCTCCGAGGTGTTGAGTCCACTGACATGGATCTCGCCAATAAAGGGATAATTGATCATCCCGCTATCGCCGAGATAAGTTTCCATCGACAGGTTCTCCTCGCCGAACACGCGGATGGCGATGCGATCTCCAGAATCGAGTTTGTAGTTGGAAATTTCCATCGATGACGGGTCAGCTTCACCGGATAACACGGGTACCGGCGCGAACAGCAGTGCTAACGCAACAGCGAGGGGACGAAGTCTGGCTTGCTGCAATTTCAAAGAGTTCATGGTGTGTAACACTCCAATAGGTAGCTCGCGGCCTACGACAGGGCAGCCTCAAATCCAAAAAATACCCGGGTTCGGTCTTCGGCGAAGATCGGCTCCGTCGCGCTCTGGTTCAGCACCGTCACGCCGGCCAGCAACGTCACCCCGTCAAGAAACTCGTACTCGACCGAAGCAAATCCACTGCGGATATTTTCCACTACATTCGAGTCTTCAAAGTCCGCATTGGTGTAGCGGAAGCTCATCTCTGTCGAGATCCGCCCCGTCCATTCATGATTCCAGGCAACCGAGGCGCTCTTCGCGTCGATGACATTGGCAAACCCGCGGGTCTCCTCGGTTGCACGCTCGGCGGTAAAAATCAGCTCGGTGTTTTCCAGCGGTCGCCAGGCGGCCACAGCCTCCCAGCGAGGCCGCTTGAAATCTTCCACTTGCGGGTCTTCGAAAGTACGCGCGCCGACACCGGCCATGACGCCCACGCTCAGCACTTCGCCCTCGCGCTCGGCACCAACCATGTAATTCACTTCGCGGCTGTCGAAATCCGATTCATCGGGTTGCTGCTCGTAATCGAGCTCGGCGGCTTCGATACGCACCAGCAGGTCTGTCTCGCCGGCGATATTGAAACTGAAGAGGCCGCTGGCATAGGCGACCTTCAGGTCGCGGCCGCCATCTTCCTCGACAAAGTCCCGCTCGTTGTGGCCGACAGTCACTTCCACCCGGCCGCGCGCGCCTTCGGCGCCGAAGGTATAAGTGGTGCTGTATTCCTTTTCGATATAGCGTTCGCGCTCCAGGATCAGGCTGGCCAGATCCACGGCGGCGCGATTGTTGGGCTGCTGCTGTATATCGAGCATTTCCACGTTCATCTCGACTCTGTGGCGCGAATGGAAATTCCAGGTGGCATCGACCAACAGCTCCTGGTCGGTATAGGAATCACGATCCGCATTGAGATAGTCGGCGCGGGAAAGGCTGTAGCTCAGGCTGTAGGCCGAAACTCCGCTATCCGCCTCCAGCAGGAGGTTTGGTGTTGTCACCGTCAGCCAGCTCTCTTCCTCGTTTTCCACGGTATTGTCGATATTGTCGTCGTAACGCAAATTGACACCCATGGATGGGGTGAGAGTAATGCCTCCCGGCAAATCGATTGACTGGGCTTTGGCGTCGGGCATTGCGAAAATGCCCGCTGCCGCAATGACCAGTGTGGAAAGACAGAATCTAAGTCGGCTTTTGACCGCGGAAGCAAACAGTTTGCTAGTCATTACCGGGTACCGGTTGCATCGAGTTAATTGAAAGTCCGTGTTATTTTTGAGCGCTTTAAGTCTAGGTGGTCGAATAATTTCTGCTGGGTGATTTTGTGAAAAGTTGTTATTTCTGGCGGCTAAGTCAGTAGGCATTCCTGGAGTTGAAACCCTTGAAGAGGGTTATCAGGACAATGTAGCAGTCGAAGAACAGCGACCAGCGCCTGATGTAGTCCAGATCGTATTGCACACGCTTGCTCATTTTTTCCAGGGTGTCAGTCTCACCGCGCCAACCATTCACCTGTGCCCAGCCGGTAATGCCCGGCTTTACCTTGTGCCTCAACATGTAACCACTGACGAGGCCGCGAAATTGCTCATTGTGCGCCACCGCGTGTGGGCGCGGCCCGACAATGGACATGTCTCCGCGCAGAACGTTGATCAATTGCGGCAGTTCATCGAGAGAGGTTCGGCGCAGGAAGCGGCCAAAGCGTGTCACTCGCGGATCGTTGCGCGTCGCCTGAATAACTTTTGCGCCGTCTTCCTGTGTGGTCATGGAGCGGAATTTCCATACCTCGATCGTATTGCCGCCGTAACCGTAACGGCGCTGGCGAAAAATCACCGGCCCTCTTGAGGAAAGCTTGACGCCCAGCGCGATCAGCAACATCAGCGGTGACAGCAACACCAGCGCCAGTGTGGCGATCACCACGTCTTCCAATCTTTTCAGCCAGCCATTAATGCCCTGTATCGGCGTATCGTAGATACTCAGAACGGCACTGCGGCCGATGCGATACCAGCGCGACTGCAGCAGGCTGGAGCCGAAAATATCCGGCAGCAGATGCACCGTGGCTGTGGTATCCGCGAATGCGGCCAGCAACTCATCGATGCGTTTTGCCTCGCTGATCGGCAGGGCAATATAGACAAGGTCCAATTCACCGCACCGCGCCGCCGCCAGCGCCTCCTGCATATTGCCCACGCAGCCCACGCCGCCCACGCCATCCACTTTGTCAGCATTAGCCGCATCGGCCAGGTTGCCCGCAGCGTCACCAACCAGCGCCATGTGGTCGGCAGCGGTATTTTCCTGCGCGGGAATACCGGGTATGTGATAGAAACCCCGCAACCGAATTCCCAGCTCCGGATGCTGGCGCAGATCCCGCGCCAGCTGTAACCCCGTGGGCGTAATCCCGAGAATCGCCGCCGAGCGGGTATTGCGGTCGTGCACACGCAGGTACTGCAACAGGCGGCGCAGAGCATAACGCCAGCTGCCCAGCGCCAGCAGCGACGATACAAACCAGCAACCCACCACCAGCCGCGAGAATTCATGCCCGGCGCCGGTGAAATATCCCACCAGCAACAGCAACAGACACACTGAAACCCAGGCGATGGATGTGGCAGCGAGCATTGCGCGGAAGCTGTCTGTGCGCCAGGAGCGATAAAGCTCTACCGGCTCGGCCATGATGACAAAGGCCATCACCGCCAGCAGTCCAACGGCCAACCAGTCACCGCTGATCGGTTGTCGGGCAACAGAGAGGCAAACCCCCAGCACCGCGAGTATCAGGACACCGTCAATCAAACGGTATATCGCTGCCAGATCGCTCTGGTGCGAGCGTATCCATCCCTGCTGCAACGTCGCGACCTCCTGGGTTACCTCTTGCCTCTACTGCTACTGCGTGCCTCTACATCTACATCTCAACTGCATCTCAACCGCTCAACTGCGCAACGGTGTTACTGCTCTTTTTTATTCACTGCTCACACTGCTTTACTGCCGCTTGCCGCTTTGCGTATGCCGGCAAATGCAAACAGCGCCGCTGCCATATTCCGCCACCGCATCAGACGATGCCGTCAAGGCTTTGGCTCAGGGAGCATGGCACAGCAAAATGGGATCACAAGTTGCGCTTTTCAGCTTGTCACTATTTTTTTTTAGTTCAGCGATCCGTGACAGCGGGCTCAACAGGGCAAAAAAAACCGTCGCCAAAGCCGCTACGAATAATCAGTGGCACTGCCCGTACGCTTTTTGCAGGCCGGTCTATGCTTGCAGCCAGCGATTCACTGCGGCGCAATAATTTCAGCGCCGGCTAATCCCGACTGGCCCGGACCGCGTTCATGCCTGCCAGATTTTCTGCGCCAGCCAGTTCCGTTCTTGCCAGGCCTGCTGTCTATGCTTCCCGCGGTTTTGAGTGTCCCGGGATTTGAGTGTCCCGGGATTTGAGTGTCCCGGGATTTGAGTGTCCCGGGGTTTTCAGTGCCCAGCTTTGGTCCGCGGACTGTTGTTGTCAGCTGCCTGCCTGGCCCGCTAATTTGAGGTTGCCATGGAAAACCCCGCGCTATCTCACCCTCGCGGCGACTTAACTGATACCCAGGCGCGACACCCGCTGTTGACGCACGCAGAGACCGATGCAGGTGCAGGCATAGGGGTGGATGCAGATCACAGCTCAATTGCCGACGCAAAAAAAAGCCGCCCGGTCAGATTATTTTTCTATCGCCTGGACTGCGATGCGGATATCTCCCTCGCCGAGGCCGAGGGCTGCCTCAGCGCCGATGAGCGCCTGCGGGCCGAAGACTTTGTGTGTACACGAAGCCGCCACCGCTATGTGCGCGGGCGCGGCTACCTGCGGCGGATTCTCGCCCGGCAACTGCACCTCGCGCCTGAGAGCCTGCGCCTGCTGACCCACGGCAATGGCCGCCCATACCTCGCCGGCAGCACACTCTCTTTCAATGTTTCCCACTCGGGGGACTTGGCCATCTGCGCCCTGTCTCAGTCACTCTCGGTGGCTGTGGACCTTGAGCTGCATCAACAGGGGCTTTGGCCAGATTTCAATTCACGGGAACAACCCGCTTTCGATGGCGATGCTCTCCTGCGCATGGTGTTCAGCAAAGCCGAACGGCAGTTGTTGTTGGCTGCGAGCGACAGGGAAAGGCGCAGGCTGTTCTTCGAGTTCTGGACCGCCAAGGAGGCGTTGATGAAGCTCACCGGGCGTGGGCTATCCCTCGCACCGGACAGTATCGAGCTGTTTTGCAGTGGCAGTCGCCCGCGGGGTTTTTCCCGGCCGCAGATTCAGGATCTGCGCCTGCACAAGATCGATTGCGGCCCATTGATCGGCCCTGCGGCCAGCTGCCACCTGGTCACGCTGCCCGCGCGAATGGCTGGCAGCGCACAGACAAGCCTGGATATTGCAGAGAAGCTCGGATAACAGCCTGGATAGCAGCCCGCACAGCAATCTGCACAGCACAAACTAGCAGTTGGTGAAAACGTCAAGGAGGAAACAATATGCGGAAGTTTTTCGCTTGCCTTTTTTTATGGGGATGCATTTTTCCGGTCATCTACGCTGTCGCTGGTACTGGTACTGCTACTGGTACTGCTACTGGTACTGGCACGGTCGCGGCGACCAGCGGCGTTGCCCAGCGCCTGCCGTCTCCCTCTGCCGGCGCCGCTCCACAGGCGGGTGTCTATCACGTGGATATCCAGCGCGGTGACGATGGCAACAGCGGCAGCGCGGCAGAACCCTGGGCATCGCTGGAAAAAGCCCGCCGCACCCTCAAGGGGCCGGCCACGGTAATGGTGCACCCTGGGACCTACCCGCGCTTCGAGGAATACAAAAATCCCGGCCGCAAAGGCTATCTGAAATTCAAAGCCGCTCCCGGCAGCAAGCCACGGGTGCTCGGCATAACTCTTACCTATGGCGATCCCACCGACAGTTACCTTTCCTTCCACGGATTTGATATTTATTCCGAGGACAGCCTGCGCATCGTCGAAGTGCGCGATGCGCAGAAGGTGGAGTTGCTGCACAGCGAAATCCACTCCGACCACTGGGCACGCGGTCCCAATGACGGCGTCTATGGCATTAACCTGATGGACAGCCGCGATGTGCGTATCGAGCGCAATAAATTTTACGAGGTGTACCGGGGTGTTTTAGTGCGCAATTCCCACGAGGTGGCCATTCGGCATAATTACATCTCGGTAAAGGGCGCTTCCGCCATTCTCTATATGAGTGGCAGCAGCAACGGTCTGATTGAATACAACCATATCACCGGCGAGACATTCACCCCCTATCCGCAGGACCCGCTGGCGGTGGACAAACCGCACCAGAGCATGATCGCCATCAGCAGTAATGACCTGGTGGTGCGCGGCAATATTATGCACGGCATCGGCAACTCCTCCGGCGTGATGCTCTATTACCTCGGCAACAAGCGCGAAAAGGGCATGGCCTACCGGAACATTCTCTTTGAAGGCAATGCCATTTACGATCCCATCAATCGCTATGCTTTCCGCATTTATCATCTCGGCGAGAATATTGTCCTGCGCAATAATTTCTTCTATGCCAACAAGCGCGAGGGTGATTGTGACGGCGGCAGCGCCGACGCCCGTTACCGTTACAATGTGGCCATCGCCGTGCACAGTATCGCCGACGGCTATGATGGCAGCGGGCTTGAGCTCTACAACAATATTTTTCTCGGCGCGGCGATGTTCCCCGAGGAGGTGACCGAACAGGGCAATGTTTTCTGGTCGCTGCAGTTGGGCAAGGACTGGCAGCGACAGGCCTTCAGCAAGCGCTCCGAAGTGATTGTCGGCGACTTTATGGGCTGTGGCCGCCACCCCAAGCTGATGGAAGATGGCAGCTTCTTTGCGGTGCAAAACGACCTCAGTTTTCCCACTGCCTCGCTGATGGATTTGACCCTGTCGAGAAATTCCCTCGCCCGTCGCCTGCTGGTGCCGGAACAGCTGCCGCAGGCATTCCCCGGCGCGGTTGAGGATTCCGGCTTCCTGCAGGCGCCGATCCCCAGGGACAGTGTTGCCATGCCCTCTATCGGCCCCTGGCAGCGCGCCCACGACGCGGCGCGCCCCGCCGCCCAACGCTAACGCCACTGCCCACACAAACCACCCCAGGGGTCTTCTGCGGCCTTCTGGGGTTGATTTCTTGTCCGCGCCCCATTCCCGGCCCCATTCCCCGGTCTATTCCCGGACCCAGCCGTAAAGTACAGCTCAGCAAAAGCAAAAAACCGCCCGCAGGCGGTTTTCTTTTGCTTTCTCGGCTTCTCGGCTTCTCGATTTCTGGATTTCTGGATTCCTGGCTTTGACGAGCCGGCCGCCTGGGCTGGTGATCGCCGACGCCTTAGGCGCTATACACAGGCTGCCTTAATTCACCGCACACCTTGCCGCACACCTTGCCGCACACTTTGCTGCACAATTTACCGCACAGCCGACCTTATAGCTTATTCCCACACGCCAACACACACGCCACCCCACATGATTACACAGCACCCCACCTCGCCTCTCGCCAGCGAGCGTCAGCTCTGGTAACCGCGCAGCGGGTTGCTGCTGATGCCACAGCGCTGCAGTGTGCGCTTCATCCAGTCGCGCAGTTCGATCGGCAATGCCAGGCGGATCTCCTGGCGGATAAACCGCAGCTTGCCCAGGCCGCGGGCGCGATTGTAGGGAATCGCTGCCAGCTCCGGCCACAGATAAGCCACCACCGCCGGCACCGCTTTCTTGCCCAGACGGAAGGTTTCGGGAAGGTCGAGAATCTCCCGGTAATAGTCGCCACAGTTAAAAGGACTGATCGATGGCAGCAACTGCTCGTGGCCATAGACTGTCGGCCCGGCCCAGCAGGCGGCGCGGATTTCAGAGTAGGCCAAGTCCAGTATGTTGCCGGCGCTCATGTCCGCGGGCATCCCCGCCAGCCATTTATCCGCCAGTGCCAGCGTGTAGGGATTGATCACAATATCCATGCGATTCAGCAGGCCCTCGGCGGTGAGCGCGGTGAGCACGTCGTCGCCTGGATACCAGTAGGGCGCCCGCAGGGCTTCACCGCAGGTGCCGGTGATTTCATGGCTGTTGCTGTCGTTGACCCGCACGGTTTTACACAGCGCCGCCACCGTGTCCTCGACACAACCACCCACCCGCTGCAGCCAGCCCGTCACCTCTTCGCTGCTGGGCTTGAGAAATGGCAGCTGGCGGAAATTGAGGTCAAACTGTTCGGCAATATCCGCGGCAATCTGGCAGTCTAGCTGGCAGTAGTACTGGTCCATGGCAATGATCTGGAACTGCATCTGCTGATGCCAGTCGCGGCTCGCCGCCAGTATCATTCTCGAATCGCGGCCACCTGTGAGGTGGGCAATAAAATGCCCATCGTCCACCAGCGCCTTGACGTTGGCTTTCAGAATCTCGCCGATGCGGGCAATGGACTCCTGCGGGTTACAGCCGGGATCGCTGCGGCGCCCGCGGCCACCGGGTAGGGGGAATACCCGCTGCACGCTCCAGTTTCCGAGCGCCAGTGCATGATTGGGCAGCAGGCGCTGCACGCCAACATAGGGTGTGACCCCCATGGGATACCAGACTTCGCCCTTGCCACCGGATAGCGCCCGGCGCACCTCCGGGTCTTCCCGCTGCGGTGCCAGCAATTCCAGAATCGCCGGCGACGAAGCCAGAATCTGCTGGCCTGAATTGTACACAAGCCCCAACAGGCCTCCCGGATCGGTCCGCACCAGCACATCGCCGCCGGTGAAGCTGAAACAGATAAACCGTCCACAGATTTCGTTATAACAGTCCGGTGCGCCATCCTCGACACAGCGGCTGGTAATCGACTCGCCATCCTGCAGCAGACGCCCGCGCAAAATACTCCAGCCGATCACTACGGACAGCAGCTGGCCCTGCTCTCCGACCACTTTGATCACCGGTACTTCCCGCGCGACGGACAACCACCAGCAATCCAGCTGTGTGTGCTTCCACCCCGGCAGCTCCTTCAATGGGCGCGAGGCCAGGGCGAACTGTTTCGGATAATTCATCGAAATTACCTCTGTTCCTGTCAATCACATTGGCCTGGCCTGTTTGCTTTCGCCTGCCGGGCTTCACTTGTTTGCTTGCGTTTGTTTATTGGCGCCTGCGACGGCCTCCCGTGCAGGCTTGCCGCCAGCCTAGCGGCCCGCCTCCGCGGCCACCCGTGCCGCGCGCTCGGTTGGGCGCAGCAGCGCCAGCAATTCTTTTCTCACCGGTGCCTGCGACAGGGCGAGCAGGGCCGCCGCCAGCAGTGCGGACACGGCACCGATAGCCAGTTGCAGGAAGCTCAGCGCCAGCGAGTCATCCGGTGCGGGCAACAGAGGCGGTATCAACGAGATAAACAGCCCACAGATCAGCGTACCGGTCAGGGCGAGCTGTAACAGCGTGCCCACAAAACGGCCCTTGCCGTCTCCCAGCTGCACCAACGAAACCGAAACAGCCAGCGCGATCGCCTCTCCGGCAATGCCCGTGGCCGCGATCCAGGTAACCGGTACCCCGCGGATGCCGAGGGCGACGGCGAGGCCGAGGCCGGTGGAGCGGAAAATATTGGCGATCATGATGTTTTTGGTGTGGCCCTGGCTGTTGGCAATGATCGATGGCGCCATGCGCACCACCCGCAGGGCCTGCATACCGGTTAGCCAGGCAATCACCTCTGCCGCCTGCAGGTACTGCTCGCCAAAGCTCACATGCACCAGCCCGTAACCGGCGACGGTAAAAAACACCACCATCACAACGGCAAAGGAAAAACAGCCAATCAGCGCGTACTGGCAGCAGCGCTCGTAAAATGCCTTGTCGTCGCGACTCTGCGCCAGTATCGGCATCAGCAGGTTGCCGCTCAGCTTGGCAAACAGCAGCGTCGGCAACAGGCACAGCGAGAAAGCCACGCTGTACCAGCCGAGGGTCTGCATATCGTAAAAGCTGCCGATAATGAAACGGTCTCCCTGAAAAATACCCAGCATAAGAATGCCGTTGACCAGCAGCGGCCAGGCGAATATCAGTTTGCGCCGCGCCAACTGCCGCCGCAGTGCCCAGCGGTATGGTCGCCGCGCCAGCAGGTGCGACAGCGCCACCTGCATCAGTGTCTGCAGCAGGATGACGGCCAGCATTACCCGGTAGTCTTCAAAAACCAGAGTGGCCGCCAGGGCAACCATCACGGTCAGTATCTGCGGCAGTGCATCGAAGATGGCGGTGGGCAAAAATTCCATCCGTCGCTGGCGCACAACGAAATCGAAATGCATAAAGCCCGTCAGCACATGCACCACCGCCAACAGCTGGAAGGCCCAGACCTTGTCGTCGATGCCAAAAAGGTGTGCTATCGGCGCGGCGATGGCGAACTGAATCGCGCCAATCAAAAGGCCTTTGAGGAACTGCAGTAAATGCGCGGAAGCCAGCATGTCATCGCGGCCGCCCTCGCGGTCCTGGACCAGCACGCGATCCAGCGCCAGGTGGCTGGTCATTTCCACCAGCGTGATGGTCAGCGCAAATGTGCTGGCCACGCCGAAATTTTCTGTGTCAATGTGCCGCGCGATAATCACATTGCGGAAAAATGTGCAGGCGGCAACCAGCGCCTGACTCACCGTCAGTACGGAGGCACCCTTCAACAGACTGAGTCGTAGAGACACCAGTAACTCCCTAGCGCCCTGATGCGGGCAATGGAGATGCCAGCGGCCACTGCCGCATCGGCGATCACGTCCAAGCTATTTTTATGCGATCGGAATCGTCCCCGGTACCGCACCGTAAAGCACTGATTTTCGTGCTGATTTCCCTGACAGAGATTCCGCCCGGCTTCCTGAGTTTAGCTATAGTTTTGATGGTCGCCGGGCGGATACGCCGGCTGACATAAGAGAGAAAGGAATTCGTCGTATAACTCTCGGTGTAGGATCACCCATGCGCAGGAAGGTACTAGCTGCGTCGTCGCAGGGCGGCCATTGGAAGCAGTTGTCAGCACTAATGCCCGTCTTCGAAAGCTGTGAGACATCTTTTGCATCCACCTTGCGTGAACAGCCCACGCTCCCCATAGAGAAACGTTATTTCCGCCTGCCGGAGGCGAACCGCAACGCGCCTTTACAGTGCCTGTGGCTTTTCTTTGCCGCTGGCTGGCTGGTGTTGCGCCTGCGCCCGGAGGTGGTGATCTCCACCGGCGCACTGCCCGGCCTCGCGTGTATTTTCTGGGGCCGCCTGACCGGCGCACGCACCCTGTGGATCGACAGTATTGCCAACGCGGACCGGCTCTCCCTCTCCGGCCGGATGGCAAGACATATTGCAACCAAGACACTTTCCCAATGGCCGGACCTCGGCCGGGAAGCGGGGGTGGAATATCGGGGAGCGGTGTTGTGAGCGTTATCTTTCTCTCGATCGGAACCCAGGCCCCATTTGAACGACTGGTGCGGCTTATGGACCACTGGGCCGGTAACAACCCCGACACCCGCGTCATTGCCCAGGTGGGTGGCGGGCAGTACCGTCCCAGACATATGCAGACATTTCCTTTTCTGTCAGCCAGCCATTACCAGACCATCGCCCGTGACTGCGACCTGATGGTGGCCCACGCCGGCATGGGCAGCATTCTGTCGGCGATCGAATACGGCAAACCGCTGGTGATCATGCCCCGCGACCATCAACGGGGTGAACACACCAGTGATCACCAGTTTGGCACCGCGCGGCGTATGGCCACCCTGCCGGGGGTTTATGTCGCCCGTAACGCCGCGCAGCTTGCGCACTGGCTCGATCACCGCAATACCCTGATGGCGGCGGAACAGGACGCCCCCGGCACCCGGCAGCGCGAACTGAGCGAATTCGTGCAGAGTTTTATCGGTGACATGGGCGCTGACAGAACCGCTGACCAAGCGGGCAACAGGGACGCGGATAAAACCGCCCACGCGACTCATGGCGTGGTCGCCAAAGAGAAAGTGGCCGTGAACGCGAAAATACATGACCCCGGGACCGGCGCCACCGGCGGCCAGCGGCCGCAGCTGGACCTGGCGGAGAGTGACCAGAATATTGATTGACTAGAGTATTGATCGACTAACTAGAGTATTGATCCACTAGATGGATTGATGAATCGATGGACTGCACCGGTTAATGCCATCGATACAAGCCGGTGATCTCCGTATCAGTACCCATATCGATACCCATGAAGGCTTTTTAGCGGCGGGAGTGCCAGCCAGGTGCTAACTAAGTACTAACTTAAAGCCAATAAATACAACGAGTTGATCTGCATGACCAGAATCTGCCTGCTTGGAGCCGCTCCGGATACCGGCAACCTGGGCGTGAACGCCCTTTCCCGCTCGGTGATGCTCGGTGTGGCACGGCGCCTGCCGGATGCGGAGATCTGCGTGTTCGACAATGGCCGCGGCCTGCGCAGGGACACCTACCTGTCGGGGGTGGACGCCATCGCTCACCAGCTGTGCGGCTTCAGTTACAGCCGGCGCTTTTATCGGCCGGAAAGCCTCGCGCATATGCGCTTATCCACAATCCTGCCCGGCCTCTGCAACCCCGGCGTCGAGCTGCTCAACTCGTCAAAGGCGGTACTGGATATCAGTGGCGGCGACAGCTTTACCGACCTCTACGGTGCCAAGCGTTTCGCGCAGATAACCGGGCCGAAGAAACTGGTGCTGGATAAAAAGCGCCGGCTGATCCTGCTGCCACAAACCTATGGTCCCTTCCGCTCCCCGCAGCGACGCCGGATTGCCGCGGATATCGTCCGCCGCAGTCACAGCGCCTGGGCCCGCGACCAGGAAAGCTATGAGCGCCTGGCGGAACTGCTCGGCAGTGATTTCGACCCTGCCGTGCACAAATGCGGTGTCGACGTCGCCTTTCTTCTGCCCACTACAAAGCCTGAAGACCCCGGCGCCGCGCTGAGCGCCTGGCTCGCCAATACCGATACACCCAAAGTGGGACTCAATATCAGCGGTCTTATTTACAACGACCCGCGCGAGGCGATCAGCCGCTACCAGTTCAAGGCCGACTATCGACAGACGGTTCAGAAATTAATCGAGCGTTTCCTGCGCGAAACGGCTGCCCGGATTTTACTGGTGCCCCATGTACACACGCCGACGGGAAGCCCGGAGTCGGATCTCGACGCCTGCAGACAACTGCTCTGCCAGCTGCCCGCCGCTGCCCGCGAGCGCGTTCATCTTCTCGACGAGCCGCTGAACGAATCCGCCACCAAGTGGGTGATCGCGCAACTGGACTGGTTCTGCGGCACCCGCATGCACGCCACCATCGCCGCGCTGTCGAGCGGCGTGCCCACCGCCACCATCGCCTATAGCGACAAGGCCATCGGCGTTTTCGACAGCTGCGCACAGAGTGCCGAGGTGTTTGATCCGCGCAAGCTCGATCAGGAAGAGCTGGCTGAGCTCACGCTGGATTCATTTCACCGCCGCCACCAGCTGCGCGAGCTGCTGCAGCGAAAGTTGCCGCCTGTGCTGGAGCGGGCCAACCAGCAGATGGATGAAATCGCGGCCCGCTGTGTCGACGACTGACAGCGGCTGCAGGCTTCCCCCTTTGCAAAAAAATATTGGCGCGGGATGGGTTTCACTGCGCACCTAATCAGACACGGTTTTTTACCGGCCGCCTACAATTTTTTGCACGATTTTTCCGCATCCCCACCAATGCCCGCGCCGGAGTGAGCTGCAGGTCATGCAGAAAATTAAAACCATCGAGGACGTCAGAGCCAGCCACTTATGCACTGGCTGTGGTGCCTGCGCATCCCTAGAACCGCAGCGTTTCGCCATGGCCGATGTCACCGCTGAGGGGCGCCGCCCGTTTGTTGTGGATAACGCCCCGGCAGCCACCGGGCAGGCCTTTGCGGCCTGTCCCGGGGTTGGCCTCCAGCATGACTACGATGTGCAGGACAGCGCGCTGCTGAAGTCTCTGGCCCCGGCCTGGGGCCCGGTTTACCGGGTTGTGGAGGGGCACGCCTGCGATCCGGTGATCCGTTTCAGTGGCTCAAGCGGCGGCGCGGCCACGGCGCTGGCGCTCTTCTGCCTCGAAAAGCGCCACATGCACGGCGTCCTGCACACCGCCGCGGAGCCGCAAAAACCCTATCTCAATCGCACCCAGTTCAGCCGCAACCGCACCGACCTGCTGGCCGCCAGCGGCTCCCGCTACGCGCCCTCCAGCCCCTGCGAGCAGTGGCAGTCGATCGCCGAGGCCGCTGGCCCCTGCCTGTTTATCGGCAAGCCCTGCGACGTGGCGGCCCTGCGCCGCGCACAGAAACAGTCGCCAGCCCTGAAAAACAACACCGGACTCGCCATCGCGTTTTTCTGTGCCGGCGTGCCCAATACCGACGCCACCCTGCAGCTCGCCCGGCAGCAGGGTGCCCCGAATCCGCAGTCGATCCTCAATCTGCGTTACCGCGGCAATGGCTGGCCGGGAAACTGGTCGCTGTTTTATAGCGACCGCGATGGCCGCGAGCACAGCAGCCGCATGACTTATGGCGATTCCTGGGCGTTTCTGCAGAAACAGCGCCAGTGGCGCTGCTACGTGTGCGCGGATCACACCGGTGAATTTGCCGATATTGCCGTGGGCGACCCCTGGTATCGCCCGATCAAGCCCGGTGAAATGGGCAGCTCGCTGATTGTCGCGCGCAGTCGCCGCGGCTTGGAATTCCTGCGCGACGCCGTCGATGCCGGATACCTGCAGCTGACAGACGATGACCCGACACTGCTGCCCCGCTCGCAGCCGGACCTAGTGGCCATGCGCGGAAACCTGTGGGCGCGCCTTGCCGTCATGCGCCTGTTCGGCGCCGCCACTCCCAATTACTCCGGCTTCGCTTTTTTTCGCTTCTGGCGCACCGAGCTGGACCTCGCCGGCAAGTTGCGTTCGATATTCGGTACGGTGAAAAGAATTTTCACCAAGAAACTGCTGCGGCCTGTGCCCGCGGCCGCCAGCGCAAAAGCCGTCCACACCCCGCCGGCTGATGGCGCCGGCGGAGGTACAGAACCCTCAAAGATAATCACAGACGAGGTCGACACTCATGTTTGAACGTGTGATGCCGGAATATTTCGCCGGCGCACTCTGGGCGGACCAGACAGTGGCCCACCCACTGGGCATCGCGGCCTTGATCGCTGCCCTCGCCTTCCTTTTTCTCGTGCCGCGCCGTTACGCCCTGCTGTCGCTGATATTTATCGCCGTGGCACTGCCCGGCGCCCAGCGCATCGCGGTTTTTTCGCTGGATTTCACTTTTATCCGCATCATCATTCTCGGCACCCTGCTCACCGCCGCTGTGCGCGGCCATACCCGCGGCCTGCGGCTGGGCCTCGCCGATGGGCTGATTGGATTGGCCGCCTTGTGGTCGCTGGTGGCCGGCGGCTTCCTGCAGGGTGGTTTTAACGGTGTGGTCAGCGCGCTGGGCGACACCATCAACACCCTTGGCGCCTACCTGGTTGGGCGCATCTATATCCGCTCCCTCGCTGATCTGCACCGACTGCTGCTGTGGCTGGCGGCAATCGCCGTACCCATGCTCGCCTTCTTCATCTTCGAAAAGCTCACCGGCCGCAATCTGTTTGGACTGTTTGGCGGTGTGCCGGAAGAAACCATGATGCGCAACGACAGCCTGCGCGCGCAGGGGCCATTCTCCCACCCGCTGATGGCGGGGGTATTCTGGGCCAGCCTGCTGCCCTGCCTTTTCGCCCTGTGGATGGCCAGGGTCAATTCGCGGCTGTACCTGTCCGTTGCCATTCTGTGCATGACGCTGATCGTTGTTATGACCGCATCCAGCACACCACTGGTGGCCATTGCGCTGGGGGTATTCGCTGTGGCGGGCTTTATTGTGCGGCGCTATCTGCGCATCATGATTGGCCTGGCATTTGTGGGACTGGTCGGCCTGCACTTCACCATGGAAATGCCGGTCTGGCACTTGATCTCGCGCATCGACTTGTCCGGCGGTTCCACCGGCTGGCACCGCTATAACCTGATTGAGCAGTCCATCAACCACTTCCACGAGTGGTGGGCCTTCGGCACCCTGCACACCGGCCACTGGGGCTGGGGCCTGCAGGATATAACCAATCAATATGTGCTGGAGGGCACCACCGGCGGGATTCTGCAACTGCTGTTATTCGTTGCCCTGTTGGCCTGCATTTTCCTGCAACTCAGCAACACCCTGCGGCGCACCCGCAACCGGGCTTCCTACTGGCTGCTGTGGGGCATTGGGGCCAGCCTGTTCGTACACTGCGTCTCTTTTCTCGCCGTCAGCTATTTTGGCCAGACAGTGCCGCTCTTCTACCTGTTCCTCGGCGGTGCCGCATCCCTTACCCTGCCACTGCAGCGCCGCATCAGGCGCCCGCCATTGGCGCGCCTTGAAGAGATGGCGCCACTGGCAAGCCCTGCATGACTGTGGCAGGCCAGGATTCCAGCCTGCCGGGCCTGAACATTGTGGTGGTCTGTTACAACTGCGGCGGCGATATTTTGCAGCTGGTGGATGATATCCGCGGCGGGGACTACCCGCTGCACCGGCTGAGCCTCACCATCGTCGACAATGCCTCCGCCGACGACTCCATGGAGTTGCTGCGCACCATCGACGGAGTTGCCTGCAGGGTCATCGAAGCGGGGCGCAATCTGGGCTTTGGCGCCGGCTGCAATCTCGCCGTGCGGCATATTGCGGATAAGGCACCCATCCTTTTTCTGAACCCGGATGTGCGCCTGCGCCCGGACAGCCTCAGCGAACTCATGCATGGCCGCCGGCAACAGCCGCTCGCCGGCATCTGGGGCGGTATCACCTGTGACGCCCATGGAGCCCCGGATGGCAATAGTGCCTGGCGCGAACCCTCCCTGCGCGGCCTTATCGCCTGGAGTTTTTTTATCGATGCCCTGTTGCGCCCCGCCGGCTTTAGCGGCACCGAATCCTATGCGCCATCCCAACTTCGCCAAGGTGGTGCCGTTGACGCAATATCCGGCTGTTTCTTCCTGATTGACTGGGACCTGTTTCAACGCCTTGGCGGCTTTGATGAGCAGTTTTTCCTCTACTCTGAAGAGATCGACCTCTGCCGCCGGGCGCGGCTTCTGGGCGCGCAGCCGTGGGTGATCCCCCGGGCTCGGGTCACCCACGCGGGCAGTGTGACCCTGAGCAGCGAAAGCAAGCTCAGGCACCTTTATTACTCCAAGCTGCTTTACTACCGCAAATACTGGTCGCCGCTGGGTTTTAAAGTCGCCCGCCTGCTGTTGAGCGCCGGTGCGCTATTGCGCCTCGCGGCCCTGTCCCTGCTCGCGCCGCTGCGGCGCGAGTTCAAGCTGCGCAGAAAAAACTGGTGGAATTTTTTCAAGCAACAGTTGAGCTGGAAATTCTGAGATGCCGTACCCTATCTCCGAGGCCTTTGTTGGCGAAGCGGGCCTTGCCGAAACGTCTATTCCCGCAGTCATTATTCCCGCCCATAACGAGGAGCAGTCCATCACCGCCCTGCTGCGCGCGCTGAGCCCGGGCATGCAAGCGTCCCTGTACACCGTCACCGTTGCCTGTAACGGCTGCACAGACCGCACCGCGGCGATTGTCCGCTATCACTTTCCCGAGGTTCGCTGCATCGAACTGTCGCAGGCGTCAAAAGTTGCCGCATTGAACGCCGCCGAACGCCAGGGAGCAATGGACGCTGCGGCCGGTGACCGCGACGGCGGAGCGCGCGAGAGCGAGAACGAGAAGGAGAGCGGCGGGTGGCAAGCGGGATACCCGCGCATCTATATAGACGCGGATGTGGTGATCAATACCAGCGCGGTGGTTTCTCTGATCGCGGCCTGCAGGCAGGCATCACAGCCGGTGGTGGTCGCCCCCAGAGCGGTTCCCATCACCGATGGCTGTGCGTGGATTGTGCGCGCCTATTACCGGGCCTGGCAGAAGACGGTTTTCTTTCAGCAGCAGGGTTTCGGTTCCGGCGTCTACGGCTTGAATCGCGCCGCCCGCGACAAGTTCGACCGTTTTCCCAACCTGATTTCAGATGATGGCTTTGTGCGGCAGCGCTTGGCCTATCAGAATATTCTTGTGGTGGAGAGCGCCAAGAGTCTGGTGCAGTCGCCGCGGGATCTGGCCGGGCTGATCCGCATCAAGACCCGCAGCAAGCTGGGTTGCCTCGAGATGAATCCGCGCTTCCCTTTACCCGCTGCCCCCGCTTCACCTGCCGCCTCCGCTTCAGCCATTTCACCCCTCTCAGCTAGCGCAACTAGTGAGGGCGCCACCGCCAGCCGCCGTTTTGTCGAGCCGCCAACCCTCACCGAATGGCTGGTATATGGGGCAATCAACCTGCTCGCCCTGGTCAACGCCCACCGCCTGCTGCGCCGTCACGGCAGCGCCAGATGGCTCCGCGACGACAGCTCCCGCCGCTCCACCTGAGGAGCGCAACCACACAGAGGTCACACCGCGCCCGCAGCCGGCCTGCAGCGACCTTCGCTGCCCTGCGCTAATGTATGCGGTCGCCTTCGAGCGGCTGGATGAATTCGCCGCGGGCATGGAAAAGGTTGGTATTCGACATTTCCCACCAGCGCAGCGCTTGCAGCTTGGCGATGGTTTCACGGGAAAAACGATAGCGCACAACCTGCGCCGGATAGCCGGCGACCACCGCATAGGGCGGGACATCTTCCACCACCACGGCGCCGGCGGCGATAACGGCTCCATTGCCGATACTGCGGGTCGGGTAGAGAATCTTGGCGCCATCGCCAATCCACACATCATGGCCCACCTCGATCTTCACCCGCGCCAGCTCATAGCCGGTGCTGAAGCCGAAATCACTGAAATAGAACAGGCCGTGGGTGGACAGGGTGTTGCGGGGATGGTCCGCATTCTGGAAATTCACCGTGGGGTAGATGGTGGTGTACTTGCCGATTCTGGTGGTGCTCTTCAGGCGCACCGGATCGAAAGTGACGGTGGAGAATTCCCCCACGTCGATATCGTAATATTTCCGGTACAGCTTGCGCATGGTGACACTGAAGGTGGGCCCGCCCTCCAGTTTCAGGATCAGTTTTTCCAGTATCTCGCGAATAAACGCGCTGCGTACGCCGTAGAACGGCGCGATCCATTTTCTGGCGATAGTGGATTCGCGCATTTTCATGCCATGGGGGAAGTCTGGCAGGTCCAGCGCCTCTTTTTTCTCCCGCACCGCCTCGATCACGCTATCCACCTGCTGGCTGGTTTTCGCATCCAGCGTTGCCCGCTGCAACACTTCCTCCTGCGACAGCCCGGCGCGGAAGCCGACAATGGCCGCGCTCAGTTTATGAATACTGGGGAAATCAAACAGCAGCGTCGCCGGCAGGCTCAGGCCAAAGTGCTGGTTCAGACGGGCGATCACATGAATGGCTGCGAGTGAGTGGCCGCCCAGATCGAAAAAACTGCTCTCCATCGATGCCACCGGGCACTTCAACACCTGCCTAAAAACCTGGCTCACCACATCCACCACGGCGCTGTCTGCGTCGGCACCGAGCGCCATTTGCGGACTGGCAGGTGTTTTAGCAGAAGCCATATAAGCTTCGGATCTGGCTACGGGAGAGGTTGCTGCCGCCTGCGCCCGCGGAGCGGCTGAGACTGTGGCTGAGGTGCCCTCCGTGGCGTTTTCACTGTGCCTGTCGATAGACTGGTCGATGCCGTTTTCCATTGCATTTGTCTCCCTGGCGGTATTTATCTTGCTGGCGGCGTGTGTGGAGTTTGGCTGCGGGGGTAACGGCTTCTCCACCTCCCCGGTGCTGTGCCCGTGCATATTCCGCGGCTCAGTATTCCGCGGCTCAGTATTCCTCGACTCAGTGGCAGGCGGGGCTGTCTCGGAAGCAGCTATACCGTCCGCGCCCGGCGGCGGGAAGGCCTTGCGGTCCACCTTGCCGTTGGCGGTCATCGGGAAGTCATCCAGCACCATGAAGTGCGCCGGCACCATGTAATCCGGCAGCGTTTTGCGCAGCCGCTGGCGCAATGCGCGAAAGTCCACGGCGCCGCCATCTGCGGGTATGAGGTAGGCCACCAGTTGGCGGCTGCCAAAATCATCGGCATGGGCCAGTACCACGGCGCGGCGGACTTCCTCACCCAGCAACGCCTTTTCGATCTCCCCCAGCTCTACCCGGAAGCCACGGATTTTCACCTGCTGGTCAATACGCCCGAGAAACTCCAGCCGGTCATCATGGCGCTGCACCACCAGATCGCCAGTGCGATAGAGACGACGGTCGGGGTCGAGATCGGTACGGATGAATTTTTCCCCGGTGAGCGCTTCGCGCTTGCGATAGCCCCGCGCAAGACCCATGCCGCCGATACAGAGTTCGCCGGGTATGCCGGCGGGCTGGGGCGTGCCGGCCTGATTGGTGACGTAAAAACGCGTATTGGCAATGGGCAAACCCACATAGCGGGCATCGGCGGGCTCGCGGATCCTGCCGGCGGCGGACCAGATGGTGGTCTCGGTTGGCCCGTATAAATTCCACACCTCGAGGCCCATCTGCAACAGGCGCGCCGCCAGATCCTCACCCATCGCCTCACCACCGCATAACACCCGCACGCGGGGCTCACCGGTCCAGCCATTATCCAGCAGCATCCGCCAGGTGGCGGGGGTGGCCTGCATCACGCTGATGTTATGGCGCTCAATCGCCGCACGGATCTGCTGCGGGTCCATACTGCCGCGCCGATCCTGCACCACCACCGCAGCACCGCTCACCAGCGGCAGCAACAGCTCCAGCATGGCGATATCGAAACACAGGGTCGTCACCGCCAGCAGGCGGTCGTCGGCACTAAAGCCCGGCTGCCGCTGCATGGCCGTGAGGAAGTTGACCAGGCTGCCATGGGTGATTTCCACCCCCTTGGGGCGGCCGGTGGAGCCGGAGGTGTAGATGACATAAGCCAGGTCATCAGCGCCGGCTCGCGGCGCCGGGTTGCGGCTAGGCTCCCGCTGTGGGCCTTCTTTCATCCCCGCGTCCACATCCAAGCCCAAGTGCAAGCGGGTACCCGCCGGCGGCAGCGGCAATACCGCACCGGCAAAGTCGGCAAAGCGCTGCCGCAATGCGCCCTGAATAATCAGGAATTCCGCCCCCGCATCGTCGAGCATGTAGGCGATGCGCTCCGCGGGGAAATGCGGGTCCAGCGGCACGAATGCGCCGCCCGCCTTCCACACCGCCAGCAGGGCGGCGACCATGGCGGCGCCGCGCTCGACGCAGACCGCCACCAGTTCCCCCGCCTGCAGCCCCCGCTCGATCAGATCCCGCGCCAATTGGTTGGCCTGTTCATTGAGCGCGGCATAAGTCAGCTGTTCAGAGCCGGCGATCACCGCGATCTTCTCCCCCTGCCGCGCGGCGCACTGCTCAAACAACTGCAGCGCCGTCGGTGCGGACGGCAGACGGTGGCGTGTGCGCTGCGCCTGTTCGATGAGGGCGCGACGCTCGTCGGCGCCGATCAGTTGCAGTTGCGCGAGGGGCCGCTCTGGATGGTCGACGGCATTTTCCAGCAGGCGGATAAAATGCTTCGCCATGGCCGCGATGGTGTCGCGCTCAAACCGCGCGCACCGGTATTCGATCGCGCAAACGGGGGCTATGCCGCTGTCGTGGCCGTGGCCGTTGCCGCACTCATCGCCGCTATTTTCTCCACGGTTATCGCCGCTGCCGTGGCCGCTGTCATTCCACTCCTGTACCGACAGGGTCAGGTCGCAGCGCGCCCTGCCATTGTGCAGTTGCAGCGGCCGCACTTTCAGGCCCGGTAGCTGCCACTGCTGCTCATGGATCTGCCGGTACTCAAAGCAATGCTGCAGCGGCGGCACAGCCACCGCCGCGGCTATCTCATTTCCTGTCTCGGTTCCGGTCTCGGTTCCGGTCTCGGTTCCTGGCGCACTGGCTGTCTCGCGGCCGCCTTGCCGCTGCCGCTTGAGTTCTGCCGCCAGCTGCGCAAACGGTACCTGGTCATTGGCGAAAGCCTCGCTCGCCACCGACCTTACCTGGGCCAGCAGTTGTCGAAAGTCCCCCGCCGCGGAGAAATCGGTGCGCAGCAGCAGTGTGTTGTGAAAAGGCCCGATCAGCTTTTCGCTCCAGGCCAGCGGTCGGCGCCCGCTCGGCGTGCCCACCAGAATATCGTCCTGTCCGGAATACCGGTGCAACAGCAGTTGCCAGGTGGCCAGCAGCAACATAAAACCGTTGGCGGACTCCTGCCGAGCCAATTCCCTTGCCGCCGCCCACAGGGCCGGCGGCAACTTGAAGCGCAGTACCGCGCCGGCCGACGCACCAATCTGCCCCGGCGGCTGTGTCTGTGCCGGTGACTGCCCCTCGGGATAAGCCACCGGCAGCTCCAATGCCGCCGCTGCGCCTGACAGGCGCTCACGCCAGAATGTCAGCTGTCGGGATGCTTGCGCGCTGGCGGCGGCACCCCGCTCCCAGCGGGCGTAATCCGCGAATTGATGCTCCAGTGGCGGCAGTGACAGCGGCCGCCCGGCGCACAGCCGCTGGTAGCCCCGGCCCAGCTCGCCGAAGAGGATCGCCGGCGAGGCGATGTCGTCGTAAATCATGGGATTGAAGACCAGCGCCAGCACCGCGGCGCGCTCACTGACACGGATCAAAACACTGCGGAACAGCGGCCCCGTCGACAGGTTGTGGGGTTCCTCCCGCAACGCCCGGCAGATGTTCATAACGCGCTCGGGCCGCTCCGATCGCGGTGCCGGGCGCAGGTCGATGATCCTGAGGCTATGCTGGCCGATGGACAGCAGCTGCGCTCGCGGTCCCCGCTCATCACTTGGGAAGCAGGTGCGCAGAATACTGTGGCGATCGACAATGGCCTGCAGCGCCTGTTCCAGCGCCGACACATTGCATTCACCCTGCAGATACACACAGTTGGCAATGTTGTTGGGGCCGTTATTCACACCATCACCGGAAGAGTGCCGGTAATCCTGCCATATGCGGCTCTGGGCCGCAGACAGCGGCAGGCGCTCACGGGTGGGCTGCGAGTTCCCTGCGGGCTCGCTCGCCGCGCCCCCCGGCCTTAGCGCTGTATCGATGGCTTTTGCCAGCGCCTTAAGGTCACGGGCGGCAAATATTTCCCGCACCGAAAGCTCGACGGCGAAGTGTTGGCGAATATGTTCAAGAAACTGCACGGTGCCCAGAGAGTGGCCGTCCAGATCAAAAAAATTGTGCTCGGATCGGATGTCGTCGCGCCCCAGCAACTGCCGGCAAAGTTGCACCAGCCGCGACTCCGTCGACCCCAGCCCGCCCAGATCAGTAACCCCGCTGAGGTGGGTGAAATGATCGGGTTTATCCGCCGGCGGCAGCGCGCTGCGGTCGATCTTTTTGTTCGGGGTCTTCGGCAGGCGCTCCAGGCTTACCACCACCGTCGGTATCATGTACTCGGCCAGGCGCGCGGCGAGGTAATTGCGCAGGGCCTGAAGCGTTACCAGCTCCCCCGCCAGCGGCACAATGTAGGCCGCCAGCTGAGTTTCCCCGCTTGCTTCGCGGGCCACCACCACCGCTTGCGCAATGCCCGGGTGATCGAGCAGGCTGGCCTCCACCTCGGCGACCTCGACGCGCAAGCCGCGGATTTTTATCTGCCCATCCTTGCGGCCGCGATGCCAAAGCAATCCATCCGCTGCCATCTGGCCCAGGTCGCCGGTGTGGAAAATCCGCCCGCCCGCATTGTCCGGGTCCTTTGCAAACGCCCTGTCTGTGGCCTCGGGGTTTTTCCAGTAACCGAGGCTGACATAGCGGCTGCGCACGGCAATTTCACCCACGGCGCCCACAGGCACCTCCCTGCCCGCCTCATCCAGCAGCAGCACCTCAACCCCTTCCAGCGGGTAACCGAGCGGAACCACACTGCCTTCGACCTCGGTGTTTTTATCGATGGGGTAACAGCGGATGGTGCCGGTCTCGGTGGTGCCGAGGCCGGTAAAGATATCGACATTGGGCGAGAAAAGCCGGCGGGCAATCTGCACATCGCTGGCCAGAACCTGTTCGCCCCCAAAGATCACCAGGCGAATAGCGAACACGGCGTCTGAGCTGTTATCCCCTCCACTGCTCCCACTATGGCTTTTACTATGGCTCTCACTGCTGCCCTCACCGCTTCCCCCGCCGCTTTCCAAGTCAGCAGGAAACTCCTCTGCCTGATCGATCGAACGATATGTGCGGGTATTGGTGTGGACATAGGAACGGGAAAAGTCGCGAAACACCGATACTACCGAGTGATAAATGGTGATGCGCCGCGAGCGCAGCCAGCCCGCCAGCTTGCCCACACCTTCACCGCACAGGTCATAGGGAAACAGCGCCGCACCATTCAATAGCGCGCCGAAGATGCCATACACGGAGCCGATCACACTGCAGGAATAGAACAGCGTCATCCGGTCTTGCGGGATAATCCGCTGCAAGTTGGTGCGCAGCATGCAGCCGTGTAACACATTGCGCTGGTTTTGCATCACGCCCTTGGCGGCGCCAGTGGTGGCGGAGGTGTAGAGGATATAGGCCAGTGCATCCGCGGGGATATCGAGGCACAAGTTTTCGCCGCTGGTGCTCTCGGGAATACCGTCCAGATCGAGAATGCGCGCCTCGTCGCCCGCCAGTTCGGTGGCCTCGGCCCGGCTGTGGGTATTGGTAATCAGCAGCGCCGGGGCGGATTCGCGGTAGATCTGTCGATTGCGCTCGAGGGGAAAGCCGGGGTCGATGGGCACATAGGCGTGGCCGCATTTCAGCACGGCGAGAATCGCCGCAATATTCTGGATACCACGGTCCATAAACACGGCGATACGCACCGGCTCGCCAGCCGGCACAATGGTCAGAATATTCCGCGCCATGCGGTTGGCGAGTTGATTGAGGGCGCTGTAAGTGATCGATGAGTTGTGATCGGTAATGGCCAGCCGCTCGCCGTGCAGCATCACCATTTTTTCAAAACGCGCCGCGATTGACTGCTCCGTTTCCGCCAGCGTAAATCTGGAAAAATTCGCGGCGAGCAGTTCGACAATGTTCATACGCTTACCTCGCTGTTAAATTTTTCCGCTTTCCGGTTTTCGCTTTCCGCTTTCCGCTTTCCGCTTTCCGCTTTCCGTCGCCGCCAAACAGGCACTACCAGTCATTTTTTTAATAATTGTTTCCGTGCGCTGGTCGACCACGCCGGCCGCAGCCTTTGCTCAAAACCCTCGCTCAAAACCCTGGCCGACAGCGGCTTGCAAATACTCTGGCTGGAAACAGCGGCAAACCTGTGCCCTGGGTAGCGCGTGTGGGCTGTGAATCGATCATTTCGATACGCCCTCTGCTACGGGCAAGTAGGGACTGTTCAGGCGCGGGGGCGGATGGCCCGCTGATGCAGGGCAGCCTGAGCAGCTGGGGGAATTGCAGCGACGGGCGTTAAGCCGGTGTTTAATCGGCGCGGCCTGGAGTGGAAGTGCATATCTGCACGGGCACAGCACGGCTGTAATGGGCGATGACTCATCCATGAGACTTCCACGAGGCAGCTGATAAAGAGAAATTTCCGTCTTATTGGTACCGGGCAGAGATGGACGGCACTGGGGTTTTCCGCGCTCTCTGTGAAAACTGCCGACAACCGCTTCGCCCCGCCCCGGCGCATTGCACGCCGCAGTCAGACTCGATCCGTTGCCGCAGGTCTCATGTCTACCGCAGCGCAAAAAATTATAGATACTGGCTGCGTGTTCACAGGCGGGCCGAATGAAATTCCGGACAATTATTACAGGGCCAGCCTGCGCTGGAGGATTGCGCCGAGTCCGCCGCCCGCGACAGCCGCGACTGCCATCGCGGGAACAATTCTCGCCCGCCATGGGAACGCCCACTGCAATCGGCAACCCCAGTGCTCGCTGCCGCCAACCCCGCGGTGGCTCGCGACGCCCCTTTGCATGGCTCCGCACTCCGAATCCCCAGCCGGGAGTGGCCAGTGGCCAGTCCCGAGTCTCGAGTCCCGAATCCTGCAACTTCAGTCCCGCGCCCAAACCCCCGGTGCCTCCGCTGGTTCAGTGCTTCTCGGTCCACGTGCCGCCCTGCGAACACCCGCCGGGCTGCCGCTGAAACAGCGCAACCGCGACGGCTTATTACCAATTTGTCCAACCTGCTTAGCCGTCGCCGCTTTCCCCATGGCGGACAATCGGTACAATCCCCCCTGCCAAGCCTGCCCCTAACTGTCTCGGGCGGCGCCAGCCGCGGGCTAGACTGCGCTTGTAGCGCCGCTTGTATTGAACCTGCACCAGAACAATCAAGGATATGCCATGCTGTTATCCCTCACCGCCATCATTGCCGGCTTTGCCCTGCTGGTCTGGAGCGCCGACCGCTTCGTCGAGGGTGCCGCCGCCACCGCCAACCATATGGGCATGCCGCCCCTGCTGATCGGCATGGTGATCGTGGGCTTCGGCACCTCGGCGCCGGAGATGGTGGTGTCCGCCATCGCGGCTCTGGATGGCAGCACCGGGCTGGCCATTGGCAACGCCTACGGTTCCAATATCGCCAATACCGGCCTGATCCTCGGCATGACCGCGCTCTTCGTGCCGCTAGCGGTTCACTCCAAGATCGTGCGCAAGGAACTGCCCCTGCTGCTGGTGATCAGCTGCCTGACCGGCGCCTTCCTGTGGAATAACGACCTGGCGCGCTGGGAAGCGATGGTGCTGCTGGCGGGTTTCTTCGGCCTGATTATCTGGACCATTATCTCGGCGCTGCGCGGCAGCGGCGACGCGGTGGAATCCGAAATAGAGCAGGAGCTGCAGGAACACGATATGCCCCTCGGGCGCGCCCTCTTCTGGCTGGCGGCCGGGCTGGCGTTGCTGCTGGTGAGTTCGCGGATGCTGGTGTGGGGTGCGGTGAATGTGGCCACGGCGCTGGGGGTCAGCGACCTGATCATCGGCCTCACCATCGTCGCCCTGGGCACCTCCCTGCCGGAGCTGGCGGCGACGGTGATCGCGGCCAGAAAGGGGGAGCACGACATCGCCATCGGCAATGTGGTGGGCTCCAATATGTTCAACCTGCTGGCGGTGGTGGGTATCGCCGGCGCCATCGCGCCGCTGCAGAATGTGCCGACAGAGGTCATCACCCGCGACTGGCCCATGGTGGTGGGCCTGACGGTGGCGCTGTTTGTCTTCGCCTACGGTTTTCGCGGCAGAGAGGGACGGATCAACCGCTTCGAGGGTGCCGCCCTGCTGCTCGCCTACCTGGGCTACAACGCCTATCTAATTCTCGAGATCACCAGCGCCGCGAGCGGCGGCTGAGAACGGCGGCTGAGAACGGCGGCTGCGAGCGGCCACTGCGAGCGCCGCGCCAGCATCCGGGCGGGAGTTCAGCCCTCCCGTTCGAGCCGCCGCAGGCGCGCGCGCAGGCGTTCGATCTCCTCCAGCAGTTCAATCGCCAGCGCCGCCCCGGCCAGATTGACCCCCAGATCCCGCTCCAGACTGCGCACCCGCCGCACCCGGCGGATGGACACGGCGCTGAAACGCCACTGTGCCCGCTTGGCCGTGGTGGGTTCGATGACCCCCTCCTCGACAAGGGCGACAATGACCTCCGCCGGCAGCTCACAGGCGCGGCAGAGTTCGCTCAGGGACAGCAGCCGCTGTTCGTCGAACAGGGTGCCGCTCACTTCTTTCACTGTTTTCTCCACCATGGTCAGCCTCCCATGCCGCTGCGGGGGTTGAAGTCGAAGGCGTCACTGAATGCCCGATAGGCTGCCTTCTGCTCCTCGCTCTGCGCCGGTGGGCAGACGATCTTGAGCACCGCGAACAGGTCGCCCGGTTCCGCGGCCGGTATGCCGCGGCCCCGCAGGCGCAGCTTGCCGCCATTCTTACTGCCGGCGGGGATCGTCAGATTCACCGAGCCCTCCGGGGTCGGCACCGGCACCTTCGCCCCCAGCGCCGCCTCCCAGGGCGCCAGCGGCAGGTCCAGATAGACGGTTTTGCCGTCCACCGTATACAGCGGGTGCGGGTTGAAGGCGATTTCCAGATACAGGTCGCCGGGCTTGCCGTCGCCGATGCCCGGCTGGCCCTGGCCCGCCAGACGGATCTGCTGACCCTCGGTGACGCCTTTGGGGATCTTCACGTTGAGCTTGCGCTCGCGCAGCTGCGGGCGGCCGTCCTCACCAAGCTCCGAGTGCTTCAGCGTGATCTGGCGCTTGGCGCCGTGATAGCTGTCCTCGAGGTCGATGACGATACGGGCGTGGGTATTTTCCCCCTGCGCGTGATACTGGCGCCGGTGTCCACCGCCAAAACTCTGGGAAAATCCGCCGCGGCCAAAAAGACTCTCAAAGAAGTCACTGAACGCATCCGGGTCCGCCCCGGTATAACCGCCGCCGCGGAACTCAAAGCCCTGATCCCAGTTGGGGGGCGGGCGGAAATCCTCACCGGCGTGGTAGCCACTGCCCAGCTGATCGTAGGCGGCGCGCTTCTCGGGGTCTTTCAACACCTCGTAGGCCTCGCTGACCTCCTTGAAGCGCTCCTCGGCACCCTCTTCCTTACTCACATCCGGGTGATACTTGCGCGCCAGCTTGCGGTAGGCGCGTTTGATCTCGTCCTGCTTGGCGTCGCGCTCAAGGCCGAGAATCTGGTAGTAGTCCTTGTATTCCATGGCTCAATCAAAACCACTAGGTTCGTGATATATCCCTAATACATTAGATACAAAAACCCCCCGCAGGGGCAGACCAGCCAATAAATTCCGCTTTCGAGCGCTGGTGACCTACCAGTATCGATATGTATGACTCACTGATCACTTAGTACCCGTGGATATTGCCTGTGGTGAGGCTTATCGGAGCGCTATTGTGGGAAATTGCTGGGGGGAGTTTTTTTGTGGGGGTATAGGAGGGTCATCGTAGGCAGAGTTTATCGGCCCCGGCTAACCGCCAACCGGAAAGCTAGAAAGCTAGAAAGCTAGAAAGCTAGGACAACTCTGAAAAATAGCCCATTTCTGGCAAAATACAGTTTTCCAACCGGGAACCTAGAAAATGACCCAGCTGACCTTCGCTGAAGCTGAATATGCAGGCAAGAAACGAAAAACCCGGCGG
>NZ_BAABRT010000017.1:0-87394 GCF_039545115.1 Microbulbifer aestuariivivens
GGTGGCGAGTCTGTTCCACGGCCTCATGCTTGAACTCGGGACTGTACTTTCTACGCTTACTCATAAACACTCCTTTGGCATAGTGTGCCTCTTTTTAGAAGTGTCCGCAGTAACGGGGTAGAACCCGGGCTTGGGGCTTGGGGCTTGGGGATGAAATGAGAAATCGCCGACGAATACCTAAACAATAGGTGGCGACAAGGCAGCCTCCTAAATACAACCATAAGCCGGAGCGGCACTGGACCATCCAGCCTGCTGGGGAGGCTGGATGGTCCAGAGGTGATTGCAAGAGGGACCAGGGAAGATCTATCCAGAGCGGGGTCTACAGATAGATTGCCGTGGATTAAAAGGTATAAGTCAGTGCGGTAAATCCCTTCAGCACATAGTCGTCATCGACGATGGGACTGTCGGTAATTTCATCGTCGAGGCTTTCATAGGCGAAATCCAGTGCAATCCGCCAGTTCTCCGATAGCTCCCAGAGCCCACCCACGCCGGCCTCGAAGCTGACGCTGCTGCCCACGGAGTAAGCCGGCCTCAGCGGCAGTGCCGCCGCTACCGGTACGCCAAAGTCGTAGTCGGCCAGGCTGCTGCTGGTCCAGTTCACCCCCAGGGATGGGCTCAGGCGCAGGTTGCCAAGCTGAAAGCCACGGGACACCTTGGCGTCGACAATACTCCCGCCGCCATTGCGGTCCAGCACATCGTTTTCGTAGCTTAAGCCCAATTTAATCCCGTGTGGTGCATCGTAGACAACGCCCAGCCCCGCCATCAGGGTGCCGTCGCGGTCGCCGAGGCCAGCCAGCGCAGGGCTGTCGCTCTCCTCGTAGGCGCCAACTCGATAAGAAGCGGTCACCGCCAGACGCAGCTTGTCACTACCGGCGACACCGAAACGCAGGTTGGGACCGACCCACTGCAGCCTTTCGCCAAAGTAGGTGATCGCGGGAATCACCTGCACCACGCTGGAATCCGAATCCACATAGGGGCTGCTGCGGCCGACAGCGCCGAGGCCAAGGCCCCACTGGCCGGACTCACCCAGTACCTGATAGAACTCGATATCGGTTTCGTTGGCTTGCCCCGCCACGGCCATAAAGCTGGCACGCTGGAAGCTGGGAGGCCCCTTGGGGCGGTAGCGGTTGGAGAGCCCCACCGGTTCCCGCGGAATACCGATAAAGTTCTTGTCCAGCGCGCGGTTGTCGTTTTTATCCAGGTAGGCGAGCACAGCCACCTCACCCGCAGGGGCGTCGGTAATCACATAGTCCTGGCCCGGGGCAATGCTGTAGACCACCTCGGTAGCCGGATTGCGAAACCGGCCGAAGGCATCCGGATCATCATAGACCTGCAATATCAGGGTGCCTTCGGCGGGCAGGTTCTGCACCCTGACATTAATTTCAGCGGCGGTCGCTGGCGAAAGCCTGAAAAGCAAGGTCAGTAGCAAGGCGATGCCGAGTATCTTCATGATGCATGGTCCCCATATCCATTTGATGATGACTTTTTCAAGGTTACGATTTAAAGGTTGCTATTTAAGGGTTACTTTTTACGATCTTACTATTGCGAGGTTAGTCTACGTTTATTCCCTCATGGTAGATGACATGGACCAGCGCCCATAACCACTCGGGGCGTATTGATAATCGAGTTCAGCGTGTGCAGGCAGCCGCAAGGCGCCCCTCAAGTCGCGAACAGACAGCCTGAATAGCTGCCCAGCAAGCGCTTCAGAACCGGCCGCAGCCCTCAGTGTCCCCCTCTCGCCGCTTGGCATCCGCTAATAGGCCGCGCCCTAGCGTCTGGAAATATTCACTGAATGCGCTGTTGATACGCTGGCGCTGGCGGCCCGTCGGATAAAGCCCCATTTTAGCCTCCGCGCTGGCCTTGGTTCCTGCGACAAGGAAGTTATTGCCAGTGCCAGCGTCCTGCACGAAAGCCTCGAAAGCGCGGGCACACAGCTCCGCCGGGTCGCTGTAATACACGCAGCCATTGGCCTTGTCGACCCGGCTGGAAACACGAAACAGTTCACTGGGGTTTTCTCCATCCTCATCCAGCATGATGCTGCGAAAACAGGCATAGAGCCGGTCATTGAGTGGGTGTGCCACCGGCGTGGCGTCCCGCAGCCAGGCTTCCGAGGCGAACATCCGCCCCGGGGCATCGGTAAACGCCTTGCCGCCCAGGTAGTGGTCCAGCGCGTGGAACCATTCATGGGCGATGGACCCCGGGCCTGCGTTTTTCGCCAGCGAAAAGCTCCTCGCTGCGGGCTCGTAAAATGCCGAGACACCGGGCCGCCCGCCAATACCGTACTGGAACGACAGGGTTCCGCGCAGGGAAACCAGAAACTCGGGGCCACTCAGAATCGCCATCAGATCCGCCAGGGCGTCATAAAACAGCCCCGCGGCACGGTCGCGCTCTTGCCGGGTCACCCAGCGGCCAATACTGATGGAGCGGAAGCCGAATGTGCGCCGCACATCGGCGAAGCTCACGGGATGCTGGTCGCGGCGGCTGGGGCCACGGCGGTAAAACTGTCGGGATAACACGATAACCTGAGTAGCGTTAAGCCATTAGCTAATTGCGGGACAAATGAGTGCATGCCCCCATGAATAAACGGATGAATGTGTCAGCTGAACCAGTAAATCGCTGGATGGGCGCATAGCTAGGCCAATAGAGATCAATAGAAAGGTTAATAGAGCGATCAATCACTAAACCAACCGATCGCTACATCGATGCTCACCCAGCCTATCGTTACAGGCAGTCATTGTGCAGTAGCGGGAAAAGCGGGGCCAGTGGCGGCAGGCATTGAGTAATCGGCCACCTGCTCACCACCTCTTCTCCCGAGCCTCACCGTTGTTTTCATTCTTCACCCCGGCTCCTCAGGCCTTGCGCCTCCCCGCTCACTTATCCTCCATGGCCTGATGAGATACAGGAGGCTGCTGCCATTCCACGTGCAGGACCCGGTGGGGAATCCGCTGACGGCCAAAGAAGGCCAGCCAGCACTGCTGGTTCGGTTGCAGGCGATCGCCCGGCCCCTTGACCTCCACCAGCTCGTAACCTCCGCCGGCCGGAAAAAGAATCAGATCCGGCAGGCCATTGCGGTGGTGCTCAATGTCACTCAGCAGACGACCGAACAGCTGGCGCCAGTGGTCTGCGGGTATCCGCGTAGTGGCCAGTTCCAGCAAGGGTTCAGACAGAGCCTCCCAGGCCACCAGCGGGTTGGCGATGCCATACTTGTCTCGATAGTTGCGCCGCACCACCTCCCACAGGCTCGCGCTGTCGAGTTGCGCCAGGCGCTGCGCAAACGCCAGGCGCCGCAGTGGGTAGAAATCGGCTGTGTGGAAGTCGCTGGGGGCAAACTGGAAGGGATTGAAGAAAGCACCGGGGATGGGGGCAAATACAATGTCCCAGATATACAGCCCCAGTACCCCGTTAAACAGGGTGTTCTCGACGTAAAAACAGCGGTCGCTGTCCGTCATGGCGGTCGTGGTGTCAGCGGCAAAGGCCCTCTTCGCCATCGGGGCACCGCAACTCTGCTTATCACCCTGTCTTTGCTCGTACCTATCCTCGTACCTATCCTCGTACCTATCCTCGTGCCTCTCCCCCTGCCTATCCTCGAATATCCCCCCTTGGCTGTTGCCCTGCAGGTACGCCGCCGCGAGCAGTTCGACCCGCGCGGGAACATGAGGCAGGGTGATGGTTTCGCTGGGGGGCTGGTAGCGATGCGGGGCCGGCCAGCCCTCGGCACACTTTTCCCGCCTGGCGATGCGGTGGCCAAAACTCTCGGCGAATTCCCGCTCGGCCTCGTTGTGGGGGGCCGCCAGTATCTCGCGGCACAGGGCCAGGCCGGCAGCGATATCACCCCGCTGTACCGCCATTCTGGCACGGCGCTCCCGCGCCGGCGGGCGCTGGCACTTGCGATACAACTGCTCCGCCGCCTCCATGGCTTCGAGCCGCTCCAGCTGCCGGGCCAGAGTCAGGCGCAGGCGTTGCAGGCGCCGCTGCAAAGTGGCATCACCCTCGATCCCGGCAGGCAGGCGCCCGGCGAGGGCGAGAATGGATTCTGTCCCCTCTGCAAAGACACTATCCAGCTGCTGCAGGCACTCGTAGTAACGCAGGTACTGTTCGATCTGCGCTCGGCTCTGGAACGGCAGATTGCGTTGATCCAGGGGGTAGGCTTCATAACGATAGAGCCCAAGATCCCGCAGCACGAAGTCGGTCAGGTCCTGGCGAAGGTTACCGAAAAAACACAGCTTGAATGTTTCGAAGTGTGCCGCCCCCTGCACTGCCAGCAGTGACTCAGAGGCCAGCAGAGTCTCCAGCCAAGGTAAGGGGACCGTTTCCCCAGCGAGCAGCGCCTGCTCAAGCGCCTGCCGCTTTATTGCTCTGGGCAATGGTATGGGACTGCTTGCCAGCAGTTCTGCCTTGCTGAACAGGGGCAGGATTTCCACTGGCGACAGTGCCGGCTGGCGAAGTAACAGCCCAGCCTCGCACAGCTGCTCAACGGCATCGGACAGATCATCAATTTCCCCATAGCGGATCTTGCCCTGGCGAAACAGCGCACCGGCCGAAGATGGCACCCCCTTGCGAGACAGCAGCCGCACGTAGAGTCGCCGGCTGTTGAGCGCCAGCGCGTTAAATCTACGGTAAAAATCCAGCTCCTGCGTGGATAGCAGTGGCTCATAAGAGGCCGCGACGAAATCCACCAGCGTCTGGAAATTACTCAGATAATAATCGGCAGCGAGTTCGACTGGGGTTTCCATTTCTAAGAGTGGCCAGACTGGTTGGGTGGCTGGGCGGCCAGGAAACTGAGTGGCCAGGGTTGCGGAAAAGACTCAGGAAAGGCTCGGGTAAGCCCGCAGTGGTCGCCCCCACAAGAACACTGAACATTTATACAGCACACATCAATTGTGGACAAACCCTCGCGGCGACTGTCAGGACACAGCCGAAACCGCAGCAGCCCGTCAAGCCAGCGGGAATACGGTCCTTGGAAAGACCGGGATGGATACCGGAGGGCGCAGGAAAAGTGCAGAGAGAGCTAAGGTGGGAACTAAAGGGGAAGATGAAGGGAGGCACTGGCCGCAGCATTGCCCGCCCCTAAGCGACGGACCATGTTAACGATCAGCACAATGAATATAAGAGAGGGCGACCAGCAGCCGCCCTCTGCAATCACCAGGGATCGCAACCCAATGTGTTTCTCCGCCGAGGCAGCGAAACGCTTGCCACAGTCAGGTTATCTGCCCGCAGTCTGTACACCCGCCCGTTTCTCCGGGGTGTCAAAGCGGTCCAGATTCATCACCTTGTACCAGGCATCCACAAAGTCATTGACGAACCTGGCTTCGCTGCCCTCGGTGGCGTAGGCCTCGGAGACTGCGCGCAGCTCGGAGTTGGAGCCAAAGATCAGGTCCACGGTGGTGGCGGTCCATTTTGGCTTGCCGGTCTTGCGATCGCGCCCCTCGTAGAGTCCCTCACCCTTGGAGGATTTCTGCCAGTCTGTGGACATATCCAGCAGGTTGACGAAGAAATCGTTGCTGAGGGTGCCGGGTTTGTCGGTAAACACACCGTTCTTACTGCCATCGGTATTGGCCCCCAGTACGCGCATACCACCGACCAGCACTGTCATCTCCGGCACCGTCAGTGTCAGCAGGTCGGCCCTATCCACCAGTGCCTCCGCCGGAGGGTAGATGTTGTCCTTGCTGTAGTAGTTGCGAAAACCATCCGCTTCGGGCTTCAGCCATTCGAAGGACTCCACATCCGTCATTTCCAGGGTGGCGTCCGTGCGCCCCGGGTTGAATGGCACCTTGACGTCGTGCCCGGCTTTCTTGGCCGCTTCCTCTACCGCTGCCGAGCCACCCAGAACAATCACGTCCGCCAGCGAGACTTTCTTGCCGCCAGACAGAGACTTGTTGAAGTCCTGCTGGATGCTCTCCAGTTTGCTGAGTACTTTGGCAAGTTCCGCTGGATTGTTCACCGCCCAGTCTTTCTGCGGTTCGAAACGGATGCGCGCGCCATTTGCGCCGCCGCGCAGGTCGCTGCCGCGGAAGGTGGAAGCGGAGGCCCAGGCCGTGCGCACCAGTTCGGGAATGGTCAGGCCGGAGGAGAGTATCTTGTCTTTCAGTTGCTGTACTTCACCATCACTGATGAGCTTGTAATCCACCGGGGGCAGCGGGTCCTGCCAGATCAAATCCTCCTTGGGCACCTCGGCGCCGAGATAGCGGGACTTGGGCCCCATGTCGCGATGGGTCAGCTTGAACCAGGCCTTGGCGAAAGCCTCCTCCAGCTCTTGCGGGTTGTCCTTGAAACGCTCGGAAATCTTGCGGTAGGCGGGGTCCATTTTTAACGACAGGTCGGTGGTCAGCATCACCGGCGCATGGCGTTTTTTCGGATCGAAGGCATCCGGCACCAGGTTGGCGGCACTGGGGTCGGTGGGAATCCACTGGATGGCACCGGCGGGGCTCTTCACCTGCTTCCACTCGAAGTTATACAGGTTTTGCAGGTAATTATTGCTCCACTGCACGGGGCTTACGGTCCAGGCGCCTTCAAGGCCGCTGGTAAACGTGTCGGGGCCATTGCCTTTACCGCACTTGTTTTTCCAGCCGAAACCCTGCTGCTCGGTGGGCGCCGCCGCAGGCTCCGGACCGATACAGTCCGCCTTGACCGCGCCGTGAAGTTTGCCGAAGGCATGACCACCGGCGATCAGGGCCACAGTCTCTTCATCGTTCATGGCCATGCGACCAAATGAAAGGCGAATCCGCTCTGCGGCGGCTTTGGGGTCGCCACTGCCGTTGGGCCCCTCGGGGTTGACATAAATCAGCCCCATTACCGTGGCACCAAGGGGGTTCTCGAGTCTGTTAGCGCCCTCGAAACGCTCGTTGCCATCCAGCATCTTGGTCTCCGGCCCCCAGTAAACCAGGTCAGGCTCCCAGTCATCCACACGGCCGCCACCAAAGCCGAAGGTCTTGAAGCCCATGGATTCCAGAGCCACGTTGCCAGTGAGCACCATCAGGTCCGCCCACGAGAGGGCATCACCGTATTTCTGTTTTACCGGCCACAGCAGGCGCCGGGCCTTGTCGAGGTTGGCGTTGTCGGGCCAGCTGTTTAACGGGTCGAAGCGCTGCTGTCCGCCACCGGCACCGCCGCGGCCGTCACCAACGCGGTAGGTGCCCGCGCTGTGCCAGGCCATGCGAATCATCAAGGGGCCGTAGTGACCATAATCCGCCGGCCACCAGTCCTGCGAGGTTTTCAGGATCGTCTCGATATCCTGCTTGACCGCTTTCAGGTCCAGCTTGCTGAAGGCCTCGGCGTAATTGAAGTCCTCGCCCAGAGGGCTGGAGTCCTTGTCGTGATCTCGCAGTGGTGCGAGGTCCAATTGGTCTGGCCACCAGAACTGGTTGGACTTGGGCTGCCCCAGCATGCGGGTTTTCTCCGGGCCCTCGGCATTGCCTATTGCATCCAGTGGGGGCGGTTCCGGTGGCGGTGCGGAATTTACCGAAAGCGACACAGAGGCAGCCAGCGCCAGAACGGCGCAGGAAGTGAGGGTTTTCATCGTCATGGAGTACATCTCCCCGGGGTAAAAAAACACAGGCTAAGCAATACGATATATGAGATATGCGGGGGTGATGGTTGAAGTGGAAGAGCTGAGTGCCAGGGACGGCCAGTCTGGCGCCTTTGTGCAGTTTGCCGGTCAGTATGAAGACCCAGGTGACTTCTCGAA
The DNA here is from genome assembly GCF_039545115.1 of Microbulbifer aestuariivivens. Taxonomy (NCBI): domain Bacteria; kingdom Pseudomonadati; phylum Pseudomonadota; class Gammaproteobacteria; order Cellvibrionales; family Microbulbiferaceae; genus Microbulbifer; species Microbulbifer aestuariivivens. The sequence continues at coordinate 7,685 of NZ_BAABRT010000017.1, forward strand.
CGCTCAAATACAAGGGGTAATCCCCCGCCATGCCCGCACGACATTGCTTTCACCAGGCCCGTTCTGGCGGCGCGCATATCCCGATCCTGCTAACATTGAACTCAGATCACCTGCCGACATCGCGGTATACTCTGGGTCAATGCGCTCCATTCTAAAGAAAACAACCGTCGCCCTGTTCCTGCTGGGTGCCTTCACAGCCCTGGCGTTCGTTCTCTTCCCCGGTTTGAAGTACGAGATCTATCGCCGCCTCTCCCCGGCCATACGCTGGGATATTTCCTATGCGGTTACCGACAAGTTCCTGGTGGGCATGATTTATTTTGTCGAGCGGGGAGACCAGCTGCTGCTGGTTCGGCATTCCTACCAGGATAAATGGGCCCTGCCAGGCGGCTGGCTGAACCGCTACGAATCATTCGAGGAGTCCGCGCAGCGGGAACTGCGCGAGGAAATGGGGGTTGAAATTGAGGATTTCGAGCTGCTCGAAGTCACCAAGGTGCCACGATCTGAAATCATCAATATTGCCATTCGCGGCCGTCTCAAGGATGGGAAAATTCGCATCCGCGATGCGGAAATTGCCGAGTTTCGCTTCTTCGACCTCAACGCCCTGCCCGACGATCTGCTTTACCCGCACAAGCCCTATATCCGACGCTACCTGAACCGGAAACCTGAAAGAGACCGCGCTGCGGAGCCGCAATAGCCCATAAAAATACCAGAGGATTTATGCCCAAACAGGCTCTTATCATCGGCGCCACCGGCCTGATCGGCTCCCACCTGTCCAATCTGCTCGCCGAGTCGGATGCTTTCAGCAAGGTGGTGACATTGACCCGCAGGGCGGCACCCCACGCCTCACCGAAAGTTGAAAATATAGTGGTGGACTTCGAGCGTCTGCAGGACCATGCCGCGCAGTTCCAAACGGAGGTGTTTTTTTCCTGCCTCGGCACCACGCGCCGCCAGGCCGGCTCGCTGGCGGCGCAACGCACAGTGGATGTGGACTATCAGCTGCAAGCCGCCAAACTGGCGGCGCAGGGGGGCGCGCAACATTACCTGCTGGTGTCATCGAGTGGCGCCGATGCCAACAGTCGCAGCGCCTACCTGAAAATGAAAGGTGAGCTGGAGCAGCAGGTGCTGCAGCTGCCCTTCCCGCGCATCAGTATCTTCCGCCCCTCGCTGCTGTTGGGTGAGCGCGACCATATGCGCCCCGCTGAAACATTTGCCAGCTGGTTCCTGCCGCTGCTCTGCACCCTGCCCGGGCTGCGCCGCTACCGCCCGATTCAGGGCGCCCAGGTCGCAGAGAAGATGTTACAGGTCAGCACGACTCCCGGGCCGGCAAGACAGGGTTTCACTCTCGACGAGATATTCCCCGACTGAGCGCTGGCCGCGGCGATACTGTTGCCGGCGGGCTTGACGACAACAGCGGTCACCTTTTTTAGCGGCTAAGGTAAGAAGATCGAAGGGTTGCCAGCCCTTCTTCCCGATCACATACCTTTGCAACGAGGCGATGCGATGTTTGTAGAGCCCATCAAGTCACCGGGACTCGCGCAGATCTCTTATCTGATTGGCGACGCCTGTGAGGCGGCGGTTATCGACCCACGCCGCGACTGCGAGATTTATATTGCGCTGGCGCGCCAGCGGGGCTGTCGCATTACCCATATCTTTGAAACCCACCGCAACGAGGATCTGCTCTCCGGGGCGCCGATACTGGCACAACTGACCGGTGCCAGCGTACATCACGGCCCCGATGCGGCGGGAGATGTCCGCTATGCGCAGACTGTGCGCGAGGGCGATGATTTCACCTTTGGCGCCATGCAACTGCGGGTTCTGGAAACACCCGGGCATACCGATGACAGCCTCTCCTTCGCCATTTACGAGCGGGGCCAAAACGAAGCGGGCACAGCCAACCGGGCCATCGGCGTTTTCAGCGGAGATGCCCTGTTTGTCGGCGATGTGGGGCGCACAGACTTTTACCCAGAGCGCAAAGAGGAAGTGGCGGGGCTGCTCTATGACAGTCTGGAGAAAATCCTCGCGCTGGGGGATCAGGTGATTCTCTACCCCGCCCATGGGGCGGGATCTACATGTGGCGGCAATATCGCCGACCGGGATTTTTCCACCCTCGGTTACGAACGGCTGCACAACCCGATGCTGCAAATTCGCGACAGGGAAAAATTCATTGCCAGCAAGTTGGCGGAACATCACGAAAAACCGCCCTATTTCCGCCATATGGAACAGCTGAATCTTGTGGGCTGCCGTGCACCGGCGCAGGAGATGACTCCAGCGCTGATCAGTGCCGCGGATTTCCAGCGCCTGAGTGCAAAGCCACCGGCTGAGAAGCCGCTGGTGGTGGATGTGCGCGGTGTAACCGCCTATCTGGGCGCCCACCTGCCCGGCAGTCTCGCCATCCCCTGCGGCATGATTCCAGCCTTCGCCGGCTGGTTTCTGCAGCCGGACGATGAATTTGTGCTGGTCGCGGACAGCCCAAGCCAGGCGGAGGCCGCCTGCCGTCATCTGGCCCGCATCGGTTTCGACCGGGTACTGGGCTTTTCGGATACCGCCCTGCCGGCCTGGGCCGCGGGGGCGCGGCCGTTCGACAGCATTGCGGCGGTCGATGCGGCTACGGTCAAGTCCCGCGCGGATGGCGGCCACGACAACTGGCGGATACTGGATGTGCGCGGCAGAAAGGAGATAGCGCAGGGCATCATTGCCGGCGCGGAAACGATTTTCCTGGGGAACCTGCCCAAGCAGCTGGAACAATTGTCGAAGGAGCGCCACTACACCGTGATGTGTGCCAGTGGCGCCCGCGCCACGATTGCCGCCTCCATACTGCGCCGCTCCGGGTTCCAGAAAGTGGATGTTTTTCTCGGCTCCATGGGCGCCTGGCGCAACTCCGGCAACGCCGTCACCAGCCCGGGTGATGAGTGACGGTTACACCATGAGATGTCTCTAGGTGCCACTAGGTGCTACTGCGGCACTCGTGCAGTGGTTCCGCCCGCCCTCTTTGCCCCCTCGGCTGGGCCCGCCACTCGGGCTGCCTGGCCTCAGCGGGATTGGATATCAAGGCGCGGCAACCGAGGGTTGCCCCCCTCGCGCCCCCGCACAGTAGAATGACCATTCAATGGCCAACCAGAACCCCCCATGCCCCCGGAATTCACCAGCCTGCAGCAGATGCTGGAACATATCCGCCAGGAATCCGCCGCCCAGAAACGGGTCACCCTGGATCTGGTTATCCGGGCTATCGGCCGGCGCTCATTTGCGCCACTGCTGTTACTGGTGGGGCTGATTCTGTTCTCGCCCCTCAGCGGGATTCCCGGTGTGCCCACCAGTATGGCCACTCTGGTCCTGCTGGTAGCCGTGCAGCTATTGCTGGGACGGAAGTATTTCTGGCTGCCACAGTGGCTGCTCCGGCGCTCAATTTCCGAGAAAAGCCTGCGCCGGGCGCTGCGCTTTCTGCAGCGCCCGGCGCGGGAATGCGACCGCTGGCTGCGACCGCGATTCCGCCTGCTGGTAAAGCGCACAGGCACCGATGTCATCGCCGTTATCTGCGTGGCCATCGCGCTGGCGCTGCCACTGATGGAGATAGTGCCGTTTTCCGCTTCGCTGGCAGGAGTGGCCCTCACCGCCTTTGGCCTCGCCCTGGTAGCCCACGACGGATTGCTGGCTATTGTGGCCTTCGCGCTCACCGGGCTCACCGCCGCGCTGATTCTGTTCAGCCTGTCTTCTTGATCCCTTTGGTATTTTTGGCCCTTTCAATATTTTTGATTCTTTTGATCCTTTGCCGGCTGCCAGTTTGCCGCTAGCTGATTTGGCGCTTGCCGGTATGGCGCTGTATACCGAGAAGATGCGGGTATCTGGCCAGCAGGCCGATTGCCAGCAGATCGTACAGGGCGTGCCAGACCATCACCCCCATGGCGCTGCCGGTGGCCCAGTAACACCAGCCAAGCAGCAAACCCATCATCAGCGTTATGCTGAAGTACAGAAGCGAAGCGCCGTGCAACAGGGCGAAAACCACTGCGGCGGCGAATAAACCCCACCAGGGTCCGGCCACCTCCATCAGCCAGTTCTGCAGAAACACCCGAAAAAACAACTCCTCACAGATGCCCGCGGCCAGAGCCAGCACGGCAATCTGCCCCCAGCTGCAGCCGGCAAAGAGCGGTTGCAGCAGCTCGCACAGCTGTCGCAACGCAGAACCCAGGGCACCGGGCAGCCTGGTCAGGAAAAACGCGAGAGCGTAAGTGGCCAGAGCCGCGAGGGCCCCCATCAGAATCCAGACAACCTCACTCCCCCGCACAGCCGGCAACTCAACGCCTGTCAGCCAAAGGCCTGCCAGCGCCAGCAGCAAAAGCGCGGCCTGTGAAAGCAAGGCGATGCGGAATACCTGTGCCGCAGATAAGTGACGGTTACGCATGTTTACCCCTTGATGATTTTTATACGCAGCTTGGCAGGCACTCGGTGCATTCTGTGCCGGGTACCCCCTAGCGGATGCACTTCGCCGGGAGCGGTCAGTCCGCGCTGGGATCAGTCCGCAGCGGGGACGACCCGCTCCAGCCGCGTCCGGCCGGAGCTAGACACCCGCAGCACCGCCACCCCGCCCTGGCGAAGCGCGCTCTCCAGCTTCAAAGCTTTTTCCCGGGGGGCAAAGAAGGCTTCGATACCGTAACGGACAGGGTAAGCACTGCCCTCCGCTCGCCACCTCAGACCGGAGACCCGCCCCCGCAGGAATACCCCGTCAGCAGGCGGCTCCAGGCTCGCACCCGCGTAGCGGTAAAGCCCCTGCTGATCCGCCTGCAAGCGGATATAAACCACCTCGCCTGTGCGCAGGGGCGCCTCTTTGCCAAACTCATCGGCATCCAGTTCCGAAAAGGCATACTGCAGGCGCGCGTAATTGCCACGAAAAAGCGAGCGCGGGTCGACGGGAACAGTCTCTATGCGAATTTCCCGCCCGGTCCACAGGGGTATCTGGGCGGTGACGTACATACCGATCAGCACCAGAAACTGAAACAGTACCCCCGCCGCCAGAATCAGCAGCCGCCAGCGGTTTGCGAGGCCAGAGGCGTTTGTGAGACTGCAAACTTTTCTGAGATGAGAAAGCTTTGTGAAGTAAGCGAGTCTTGTGAAATAAGAGCGTTTCATCAGCCAAGCTCCCGCTCGCGCACCCGCTTCCAGAACCGGGCTGCCAGCATCAGCAGAATGGCGAAGAGGGTAAAGAGCGCCGCACCGCCCAGATAATCGCCGATAAGATCGACATAGCGCAGAAACGCGGTGGCCAATACGGCGGTTACCCCAAGGAAGAAGTAATGGGAAATACCGTTGGAAATGCCGCGCACAATCAGCCAGATACCCGTACCCAGCAGAGCAAAGTTGGCGAGTAATTGATAGACCACGGCGTGGTCGCGACTGCCATCGATGCACAGGGCAAGCTGCACCATCAGCAATGCCGTAAACAACACTGCCACGGACCACAACCGCCGCGCCCGGTAGGCCAACCAGAGCGCGGCGCTACCTATCGGCAACAGCGCAGCCCACAGGCCCAGCTGATGTGGCCAGTCATAATCGAGCAGCCCGCGCCAGGGGCGGGCAAAACTCATCACCAGCAGCAACAGCAACGAGAAGCGCAGGCTCCAGATCGACAGCAAGGCGGCATAATCCCGCGGCTTGGAGTCCGGCTGGCGGGAAAGCCAGTGGCTGATGGCGAACAGCAGCAGGAACAGACCGGCAGCGACAAACAGGTTTTCAGCGTGCATATCAAACAGCAGCCCCGAAGTGTCACCCCGCCAGAGCCAGGAAAGCCCGTACTCGATCCACAAGCCAGCACTGATCACCGCCACCAGCAACAGCGAGGTGCTCGGCGGCCCGCGCCAGAGCACATAGGCCGAAGAGAGAAGGAACAGCGGAAACAGCACCGGCAGATACCCATTAAAGGTCTCCAGTAGAAGCCAGATCAGGGCCAAGAGGTTGGCCTGCAGGCACAGCCATGGATTACGGGTAATGAGGGCAAATGGCAGGCAACCCAGCGCCCACCAGAAGACGCCGTCGGGCATATATTCACCCAGGTGATAAATCTGGGCGATCAGGATAATCGACGTACCGTAGAAGAAGTTGCCAAGCAGCATCAGGCCGACACCGGCACGCCGCTGACCGTGGACATAGCGAAAAATGGCGATACCCTGGGTAGCCAGGGTCAGCAGCACCAGCCCGCCCATGCGGATACCGCGGGGGATCTCCTCCCAATTGGCCCCCAGCAGGGTGATGAGCGCCAGCCCCAGAAACAGGTAAGCGAGCCCTACCAGAACAGCGTAACCCTGCGCACGGCTGTTGATGGCCTGGTAGTCAGCGCCATAGCGGCGACAGATCGTCTCCGCCTGTGCTTCGCTGACAAGACCTTCCTCCACCCACTCGGCGGCCTCCCGGGCCAGCTCCCCTTTCAGTAAGCGAATCAATCGCATGCCGCCACTCCCCCCTGGATGTTTGGCTAGGTACTCATGAGCCTTATTGGTGTGAGCCTTATTGGCGTGATCTTTATTAGCCGACTGATCGATCAGCGGTTACCGACCAGCAGTAACTCACTACCACTTACTGGCCAACACTCACAGACCAGCTCTCACTTGCCCCTACTCCGCCAGCGCCAACTGGTCCGGTCCACAGTGCTGTGCGGGTAATGCCCAACATGACTATGGCGGGCCCCAGCCAGTCACCGGGCTAGCGGGTGAGATCGCAGCTTGATAACCCAAATCAATCAAAGCCATTGGAATTGATAATTTCAATCAATAGATCTCGATCAATAGTATTCACCTCGTACCAGACAGCAACGCAACCAACTTTGAACAAGGAGCATCTTATGTCTCGTTATATCGGCAGCGAAATCAAACCCTTCCAGGCCAAGGCTTATCAGGCCGGTGACTTCTTCGACGTCAGCGACGCCGACCTCAAGGGCAAGTGGTCCGTAGTGTTCTTCTACCCGGCAGACTTCACGTTCGTCTGCCCCACCGAGCTCGGTGACCTGGCGGACAACTATGCAGAGTTTAAGAAGCTGGGCGTGGAAATCTACTCAGTATCCACCGATACCCACTTCACCCACAAGGCGTGGCACGACACTTCCGAAACCATCGGCAAGATTCAGTTCCCGATGATCGGCGACCCCACCGGCACCATCACCCGCAACTTCGGCGTGATGATCGAAGAAGAAGGCATCGCCGATCGCGGCACCTTCGTGATCGACCCGGAAGGCCGCATTCAGATTGTCGAGATCAACGCCGGCGGAATCGGCCGCGATGCCCAGGACCTGCTGCGCAAAATCAAAGCCGCACAGTACGTGGCCGCACACCCGGGTGAAGTCTGCCCGGCCAAGTGGAAAGAAGGCGAGGAAACCCTGGCGCCGTCCCTGGACCTGGTCGGCAAGATCTAACGCGCTAACCGTCTCCCTACGGAGCATCCTTTTGGCCCACCTGCGGGTGGGCCCTTTTTCAAACCAAACCTTTAACCCGTTTAACCCGCAAAACAGGCAGGACACACCGATGTTGGATGCAAACCTGAAGAAACAGCTGGACACCTATCTGCAGAATATCGTTAATCCGATCGAGATCCGTGTGTCCAGCGACAACAGCCCCAAATCAGGCGAGCTGGAATCTCTGGTAAACGAGATCGCCGGACTTTCGCCGAAAATTGACACCCGCCAGGGCAGCGCCAAGCGTTCGCCGAGCATGGCCATCGCCCCCGCCGGGGAGGAACCCCGGGTCAGCTTTGCCGGCATTCCCCTCGGGCACGAATTCACTTCCCTGGTACTGGCACTGCTGCAGGCCGGCGGCCACCCGTCCAAGGCCGACCCGCAACTGCTGGAGCAGATCCGCCAGCTCGAGGGAGAATTCCACTTTGAAACCTATATTTCACTGTCGTGTCAGAACTGCCCGGACGTGGTACAAGCCCTCAACCTGATGGCGACACTGAACCCGAACATTTCCCACGAGATGATCGACGGTGCCCTGTTTCAGGAAGAGGTGGAACAGCGCAACATCATGGCCGTGCCATCGGTTTACCTGAACGGAGAACACTTCGGCCAGGGGCGAATGAGCCTGCAGGAAATTGTCGACAAGATCGACACCGGTGCCGCTGAGCGCAAGACCGCGGAACTGGATGCCCGCGAGCCCTACGACGTACTGGTCGTGGGCGGTGGCCCCGCCGGTGCAGCCGCTGCCATCTATGCCGCGCGCAAGGGCATTCGCACCGCTCTGGTCGCCGAGCGCTTCGGTGGCCAGGTGATGGACACCGTCGGTATCGAGAACTTTATTTCCGTTTCCTACACGGAAGGCCCCAAGCTGGCCGCAGCCCTTGAACAGCACGTCAAGGAGTACGGCGTGGACATCATTACCGAGCAGCGCGCCGCCGGTATCCAGCGCAAAAAACTGCTGGAATTGGAACTGCAGAGTGGTGCCACACTCGCCAGCCGCTCAGTGGTGCTGGCCACCGGTGCCCGCTGGCGCGAACTGGGCGTGCCCGGTGAGGCGGAATACCGCAATAAGGGTGTGGCCTACTGCCCACACTGTGATGGCCCCTTCTTCAAGGGCAAGCATGTTGCAGTGATCGGCGGCGGCAATTCCGGTATCGAGGCGGCGATCGACCTCGCCGGTATCGTCAAGCACGTGACCGTACTGGAATTCGCCGACACTCTGCGCGCCGACGAGGTACTGGTGCGCAAGGCGCGCTCCATGGAAAACATCGACATCATCACCAGCGCCCAGACCACCGAGATTCTCGGTGACGGTAAGCGGGTCAGTGGCCTGCGCTACACCGACCGCGACAGTGGTGACAGTATCGACCTTGAGCTGGCCGGCGTGTTCGTACAGATTGGACTGGTGCCGAATACCGAGTTCATTAAGGACAGCGGCATCGCCCTGAATCGAATGGGTGAGATCGAGATTGACTCACGCGGCGCCACCTCGCTGCCGGGGGTTTTTGCCGCCGGTGACGCCACCACGGTGCCCTACAAGCAGATCGTAATCTCCATGGGCGCTGGCGCGACAGCGGCACTCGGCGCCTTCGACTACCTGATTCGCCACTCGGAGGACACAGAGCAGGCACAGGCGCAAAACCGGCAAGAAGAAAAGAAAGAGCAGGAAAAGGAGAAGGAGAGTGCTGAAATGGCGCTAAGCGCCTGACCCCGGAACTCCGGGTGCAGCAGCTATCGCACCCGGGCACAATTTCAACCCGTCATACTGATTTGCCGACGGCTTTTTATTCTGCACTTTTTGGCGCCGCATCCTAGCGGCGCTCTCTATTTTCACTGTCCTATTTTCACTGTCCTATTTTCACTGTGACCGCCTGACCTCTATAACACGCGCGACCATCAGGCTGTACTCATAAGTGCTATTTACGCATTGCCGCTATTTCCACTTTTCCGGAGCCGGCATGTCTACGTGTCGCGAGCTTGCAAATAGCGGGATCAGGGACTAGCGGAATGACAGGAAAAGAGTTGTTGACTTATTAACCAGCCTCTATACACTGAACGCAGCTAGAAAATCAGCTCCTGTTGACCCACTCCGGTTTCGAAGCATTATTCATAATCCTCGTTCTGTAGCATCGCAATATCAGCCAGTTTTCCGGCTAGCCCTGATTCTCTGGGCACCGTTTCTTATTTTTCTTCTATAGGACTTACATTATGTCTAACGCAGTTACCGGTACCGTAAAGTGGTTTGATGAATCCAAAGGTTTTGGCTTTATCGAGCAGCAGTCTGGCCCCGACGTATTCGCTCATTACAGCGCCATCTCCGAGCCGGGCTTCAAAACCCTGGTTGAAGGCCAGAAGGTAGAATTCAAGGTTGCTAAAGGCCCTAAAGGTCTGCAGGCCGAGAACATTACCGTCATCTAAATGACGACAGGCCGCACTCCCATGCTGGGTGTGCGGCCGGTATCCGCGTGTTAAAACGCAAAAAAGCAAAGCAGCCGCTTTGCTTTTTTTATGCCTGCCGGTAACTGGAAAACAGAGCGCAAGGAAAACCTCCCGCCTACACGCAAAAGATCGTCAGCGAAAACCTCAACGGAACCGATGCTGCGCGCAAAACCTGTGTCACCAAGAACATGCCCCTCGGCAACGCCGATCTCGGCAACCTCTGATCCAAACAAGACCTGCTCTCACCGCACCACATTCACATCCCGGCAGGACTTCCCTTCTCCGATTTTTGGTTTTGATTCTGGCTTTAATTTCACCCGCCGAAGCGAAGCCGATACCCCACAGCCAAAGCCTTGGTTAATTTCCAAAAGAACAAAAAAAACCGCGCGGTATCCGCCAGTCCGATCGCCCTGCAGTCCTAACGCCGAGCAGTCAGGAAAATAGCAAGTCCCGGGAAGAATCTGCGCCCGCGCTAGTGGCGACCCTGCTCGAAGAGTGCAGCGCCAGGATTATGGACACGCTCGCGGTTTTTCCCAATCTGGCGCCAGAGCCGTCTCAAACTACCGTTCCGCGATTGCCGGATGCCCATACATCCGCCTTAATACAGACTGTGACGAACCAGATGTAATGGTTATAACAATAAAGAAAAACAGCGATCCGCTGCATAGCGGCCGGGAGACTCTCCAATGCGTATGCGCCCACTCCGTTATCTTGTGGCCTATACCCTGCCGGTTCTGGTACTGCTGGGGTTCTGGTTACAGGGCTTCTGGCTGTTCGTACCAGTTCTTTATCTTTACGGCCTGCTGCCATTACTGGAGCTGCTGCTGCCGGCCTCTGTCAATAATCTGACGGCCGAAGAGGAGCAGGAGGTCGCGCAAAATCCCCTGTATGACCGACTGCTCTATCTGGCGCTGCCGGTCCAGTTCGCGGTGCTGCTCTGCTTTTTGCTGGTCGTGCCCGCTTTGCAGGGTATGGCACTGTTGGGAGCCATCGTCTCCATGGGGCTGATGTGCGCCACCTTTGGCATCAACATCGGTCATGAGCTGGGGCACCGGGCAAGCCAACGCGAGCAGTGGATGGCCAAACTGCTGCTGCTGAGTTCCCTGGATATGCATTTCTTTATTGAACACAACCGCGGCCACCACCGGCGTGTTGCGACGGAGGAGGACCCGGCCAGTGCCCGTTTGGGAGAGACCCTTTACCATTTCTGGTGGCGCTCTACCCGCGATGGCTACCGCTCTGCCTGGCAGCTGGAAGCCGAGCGCCTGCACAAACACGGGCAGCGATGGTTGAGCCTGCAGAACCAAATGCTGGCCTTCCAACTGATGCAGATCGGCTTTGTGGCTCTGGTCACGCTCGTGTTCGGATTCAAGGCCGCCCTCTGCTTTGTTGCCGCAGCCATCATGGGGATTCTGCTATTGGAGACGGTTAATTACATCGAGCACTATGGCCTCAGCCGCAGGAAAGAGGAGAGCGGCCGTTACGAGCGGGTCATGCCCGCACACTCATGGAACTCCAACCATCTGATCGGCAGAATGACCCTGTTCGAGCTGTCCCGCCACTCCGATCATCACTTTCGCGCAAGCCGCAAATACCCCCTGCTGCGCCACCATGAACACAGCCCACAGATGCCGACCGGGTATCCGGGTATGATGTTGCTCGCTTCCGTGCCACCTCTGTGGTTCCGGGTAATGCATCCGAGACTGGATGCGCTGGCGGAAAACGCGCAGCCGGCATGAGCTACCATCGCCCATGGGCGGTGCAGCGTATTAACACAAAGTAAAGAAAACAAAGCGAGGGCAAGAGATGGCGACCATCGAACGTGAGGGCGTGGAACTCCATTACACCGTGACCGGAAGTGGAACGCCCATTGTACTGGTGCACAGTTTCCTTGCCTCCAGCGCCCTATGGGAGGCGCAGATTCCGCTTTTGAGCCGCGAGCACAGGGTGATTGCCGTGGATCTCCGCGGGCACGGCGCCTCGGGCCCCATCGACGGGGAGATCAGCATCTACGACCTGGTGGATGATGTGATCGCGATTCTGGATGCGGAGGGGATCAAGAGCGCCATCTGGGCCGGGCTATCCATCGGCGGCATGATCTCACTGCGGGCAGCCATCAAGGCGCCGGAGCGGGTATCCGGGCTGCTACTTCTGGACACCCATGCCGGTGCCGAGCGCCCGTTGAGAAAGCTGCGCCACCACGCCATGGTGCTGGCCGCCAAGCTGTTTGGTATCCGCCCGCTGCTGCCGCAGGTTCTGAAGTTGATGTTTGGCCGCTATACGCTGGAGCACAACCGGGCGCTTGTCAGCCAGTGGCGCAACCGCATCGCCACGGTGCCCTTCGCCACCATTGCCGAGGGGGTCTCGGCGCTGTCGCGGCGGGAACCCCTGCAATCGCAGCTGGCGGGCATCCAGTGCCCGACACTGGTGATTGTCGGTCTGGAAGACCTGGCGCTGCCACCGGACTATTCACGGGAAATTGCCCGGAAAATCCCTTCGGCTACGCTGGTGGAAATCCCCCGCTGCGGGCACCTCTCCGCACTGGAGCAGCCGGAAGCCGTCAACAGGGCCATGCTCAACTTCCTCAAGGAGCAGCAGCCGGCGCCGCAAGATAAAGTCGCGGCGACCTAAGCGGTGTCCGCCACAGCGGCCCGGGCCTCATTAAACGCCTGGTACTGGGTGAGGTAGACACTACCGGACAGCTGCTGCAGGAAACCGCTGCGCTGCAGCGCATCCATGACCGGACCCTTGACCTCGGAGAGATGCAGGGTAATACCCAGCTCCCGCAGGCGCTCGTTCAAGGCCTCCAGTACTTCCAGCGCACTCCAGTCGATTTCATTGATCGCACTGCACATGAGAATCACCTGTCGAACCTGGTCATTGCTGGCCAGGTCGGCATAGATGCGCTCTTCCAGAAACGCCGCATTGGAAAACATCAGGCTCTCATCCACGCGGATGGTGAGCACCTCGGGCACCGTGAGCACTTTGTGTCGCTTGATATTGCGAAAGTGCTCAGTGCCCTCGACCAGCCCCACCTCGGCAATATGCGGCTTCGAGGTGCGAAACAGAAACAGAGAGATGGACGCCCCAACACCACAGGCCACACCGGCTTCAACCCCCATCAGCAGCGTGACCACGATGGTGACCAGTACCGCGAAAAAGTCACTGCGGGAAAAGCGCCAGGTTTTTTTTAGAATGGAAAAATCCACCAGCGTCAGAACCGCGACAATTATCGTCGCCGCCAGCGTGGCCTTGGGCAGGTAGTAGAGAAACGGCGTCAGGAAGATGGAGGCCAGAGCGATACCCGCGGCGGTGAATACGCTCGCCATCTGGGTTTCTGCGCCCGCGTCGAAATTCACCACCGAGCGGGAGAAGCCACCGGTCACCGGGAAAGCACCGGAGAAGGCGGAACCGATATTGGCCACACCGAGTCCGACAAGCTCCTGATTCATATCGATACGCTGGCGCCGCTTGGCCGCCAGCGTCTTGCCCACAGACACCGATTCCACATAACCGATAATCGAGATCATGATGGCTGCGGGAAGCAGTGCCTCGATCAGTGCAAGGTCGATGCGCGGCAGCTGTAGCCCCGGCAGACCTGCCGGCACCTCGCCCACCAGCGCCACACCGCGAGCCTCGAAATCCAGCAGCATTGCCGCGACGATGGTGGCCAGCACCCCCACCACCGGTGCCGCCTTGGTCAGCAGACCAGCGGTGTGGGCAGACAGGTTGAAGCCGCGCAGCAGCCGGGCGGCGCCAGCTCGCGACCAATACAGGAAAGCGATCACTGCGAGGCCGGTCGCCAGTGTATAGCCATTCCACTGGGCCGCGTTCTGCGCCAGCCCGGACAGCAGTGCAGGCAAGTTGTCGCCATTACTGCCCACGCCGAGGATATGTCGCAGCTGGCTGAGGGCGATCAGGATTCCAGAGGCGGTGATGAAACCGGAGATCACCGGATGGGAGAGAAAATTGGCGAGAAAGCCCAGACGCAACAGCCCCATCAGGCTCAGAAACAGGCCGGAGAGCAACGCCAGTAACGCCGCCGCCACCAGGTAATCCGCGCTGCCCTGCAGTGCGACCTCGCTCAGGGCGGCGGCACTCATCAGTGACGCCACAGCCACCGGACCAACGGACAGGGTGCGGCTGGTGCCAAACACGGCATAGGCCAACAGCGGCACAATACTGGCGTAAAGCCCCACCTCAGCCGGCACCCCAGCCAAAAGGCCGTAGGCAAGGGACTGGGGAATCAGCATGATGGTAACGATCAGCGCGGCCATCAGGTCACGACTCAGGGCCGTGCGATTGTATTGCCGCAGCCAGATTGCTATTGGAAAGAATTTAGCCACAGATTGCATCGGCCCGACCCTTTACCCGCGCTCCACAGAGCGCCGCGGAGAAACTATCCGGATGGCCTTCAGCGATTGATCAACCGCTGAAGGCCACCACAACACCACTGACATCGAAGCCGGCTGCGCGTGCTCCGTCGACAACTTCACGACCCTCTGCCCCCTGCAGACAACGCGCACCGGCCCAGAGATTACAGGAGCGGTTGCCGGTACGGCAGAACGCATGGATACTCTTGCCGGAAGCCAGCAACTGGGCAAACTGCTGGCAGTGTTCACGGGTCATCTGGCCACGCGCAAAAGGAATACAGACAAACTCCATCCCCGCACTCTCGGCAGCCGCCTGCATCGCTTCGTAGGTGGGCGAACTGCACTCGCTTTCCGGCCGGTTGCAGACCAGCACCTTCACTCCCGACTCCGCCAGACTGCCAAAAGTATCGGTCTCCAGCTGCTCGGAGACACTGACCTGCTCGTCCAGTTTTTGAATATTCATGCGTTCCTCTTTGTAATTTCCACTCTATAAAAAATACCCAAAACCTCTATTGCGGCGCGGCTGCGGCGCCCAAGGCGCATCAGAGTGCGTTGATGGGCACCTTCAGATAAACGGTGCCGTTATCTTCAGCCGGCGGCATCTGCCCGGCGCGGATATTGACCTGAATCGAGGGCAGAATCAGCCGCGGCATAGGCAGCGTGGCATCACGCTCGGAGCGCATGGCCACAAACTCCTCCTCGCTGATACCGTCACGCAGATGGATATTGCTGCGCTTCTGTTCGGACACGGTCGTTTCACACTGGTGCTCACGCTTGCCGCTGGGCGGATAGTCGTGACACATGAACATACGAGTCTCGTCAGACAGCGACAGCAGGTTTCTGACGGAGCGGTACAGGGTCTTGGCATCGCCCCCGGGGAAGTCACAGCGGGCGCTGCCAACGTCCGGCAAAAACAGGGTATCGCCGACAAACAGCGCATCGCCAATCAGCCAGGCCATATCCGCAGGGGTGTGCCCGGGCGAGTAGATGACGCGCCCCTGCAGTTCGCCGATGGTGAAGGTATCGCCGTCGTGAAACAGGTGATCGAACTGGCTGCCGTCGACGAGAAACTGCTTTTCCAGGTTAAACACATCCCGAAAGATCCCCTGCACCTCGCGAATATGGTCGCCGATGGCGATCCTGCCACCCAGCTGCTCGCGAATATAAGGCGCCGCCGACAGGTGGTCCGCATGGGCGTGGGTCTCCAGCACCCACTCCACGGTCAGCTGCTCGGACCTGACGAAGTCCACGATCCTCTCGGCACCAGCGGTACTGGTGCGACCGGATGCCGCGTCGTAGTCCAGTACTGCGTCCACCACCGCTGCACTGCCCCCGCGGTGGTCATAGACCACGTAGCTCCAGGTTTCGGTATCCGCATCCAGGAATGGCTGAACCAGGGGCTTGCGCTGTTGATTGTCTGACATGGCTCTTACTCCGCTCTCACTTCGATGCTTTGGTCCACTGTTTTAGTCCACCACCCAGCCTCAGCAGGGTTGAGGAACAATATACTTGCCGATAATATGTATTTCAATATAATGTTTCATTGTAAATTGTCTTGATAGCGGACAGCCTCATGCCAGACACTACGGAAATCAGCCTGGATAAAATGCGCGCCTCAGCGGGCAACGCTTCGGCGATGCTGCGCTCTCTGGGCAATCCCGACCGCCTGCTGCTGCTCTGCCAGCTGAGCCAGGAGGAGCTGTGCGTAAGCGACCTGGAGGAACGGCTGGATATTCGCCAGCCAAGCCTTTCCCAGCAGCTGGGCGTGCTGCGCCGCGAAGGGCTGGTTTCCACCCGCAGGGAGGGAAAGCATGTCTACTACCAGATAGCGGATCAGCGTGTGCTGAGACTGTTACAAACCCTGTATGAACTTTACTGTGCGGAGTAAACTGAACCATGACCATTGACTGGACTGCCTTTACCCCCTGGTCGGCGCTGGCCGGGGGAGCCATGATCGGGCTCGCCTCAGCGCTGCTGCTTGTACTGAACGGCCGTATCGCCGGAATTTCCGGAATCCTCGGCGGGCTGATCACACGCACCCCCGGTGAAACCGGCTGGCGGGCGGCGTTTCTTATCGGCCTGCTTCTGGGCCCGACAATCTGGGCACTGTTTCAGGCCCTGCCGCCGATCCGCATCGAAGCTGGTTACCCGCTGCTGATTGCCGCCGGCCTGCTGGTGGGTATTGGCACCCGCTACGGTTCCGGCTGCACCAGTGGTCACGGGGTTTGCGGCCTGTCGCGCCTGTCACCGCGCTCACTGGTGGCCACACTGGTCTTCATGGGCGGGGGCTTCGCTACCGTCTTCGTTGTGCGCCACCTGCTGGGAGTGTAAAGATGAATAAATCGATGATTTCCGCCTTTGCCGCCGGCCTGATCTTCGGCCTCGGCCTGTTGGTGTCCGGGATGGCAAACCCGGAAAAAGTGCTCGGTTTCCTCGACCTGTTCGGCAACTGGGACCCGTCTCTGGCACTGGTTATGGCCGGTGCCATCGGTGTCGGCCTGCCCTTCTTCCACCTGGCCAAGGGCCGTGAAAAAGCCGTATTCGGCAGCCAGATCCAGGTGCCGGTCTGCCGCACCATCGACCGACCGCTGGTACTGGGCAGCCTGCTCTTTGGTATCGGCTGGGGACTCGCGGGTTTCTGCCCGGGCCCGGCTGTGGTGGCCACAGGCGCCGGTGAAATCAAGGCCGTGGTGTTCACCGCCGCCATGCTGGCCGGCATGGGCCTTTTTACCGCGTTCAGCCGTCCTGCCGCCACCCGGGCAGCCACCTGAGCCCCCTTCTCTGATGCGGGGCCGCCACAGTCGGCCCCGCCCCCTTGCGGCAATCCTGTCATTGGCTCCCCGCCGTTTGCCATCCGCTCAGTTTGCCGCACTCTCTTTTGCGCAGGGCGCTCCGCTCCTTACCTCGCTGCCAACCCCAACGCCAACGCCAAGCCCAACACCAAGCCCAACCTTTGTCAGGCATCCCGGCGGCACCTTCGCTCTCCCGGGGCTATCTTCTTGTAGCGACTTGGAGCTAACCCTTTTCAGCTCCGCGGATACAGGCCGCTGTACTGGCCTGCCTACTGAAACATGAGGGGCCCGAGTACCCCGAGAGACGACGGCAAGGATGCGCGTGAGGATACGAGCGAGCCATCTTCTACCGCCATGGTTGAAGCGCTACCAGGCCCAATGGCTGGGAAGAGACGCCGTGGCCGCCATGGTGGCCACCATGATGATGGTGCCGCAGGCGCTGGCCTATGCCGCCCTCGCCGGCGTGCCACCCCATGTGGGCCTGTACGCCAGCCTCTTGCCTCTGGTGGGCTATGCCATGTTTGGCTCCAGCGCGGCGCTGTCGGTAGGGCCAGCGGCGGTGATGTCACTGATGACCGCCTCGGCGCTCTCCTCCATCGCCATTCCGGGAACGGCAGATTACTTTACCGGCGCGGTGATTCTGGCGGCACTGGCCGGGGTATTTTCATTTTTAATGGGGCTGTTGCGGCTTGGTGCCCTTGCCAATCTCCTGAGCCATCCCGTCATCAGCGGCTTTGTTTCCGGCGCCGCCACCCTGATCATTATCGGGCAGCTGGAGCCCATGCTGGGGATACATATCGATGGCGGCACCGCCTTCGAGATCCTGCTGGACTCCCTGGAAGAGTTGCCGGAGTTGCAGCCTCTGGCCATGGGCATCGGCCTCGCCTCGGTGGCGGTCTTGCTGTTCGCGCGACTCGCCCTGACACCTCTGCTGAGAAAAGCCGGGGTGCCTGCCGGCAGCGCTCACCTGCTGGCTCGCCTGACCCCAATGCTGCTGGTGCTGACCTCGATTGCTCTCTCCTATTTTCTTGAGTGGGACCGCAAGGTCGACGTGGTAGGAGCCATTCCCGCCGGCCTGCCGGGATTCGGCCTGCCCACCTTTGAGTGGCAACTCACCTACCCGCTGCTGTTGCCGGCGCTGATGATCGCCCTGCTGGGCTTTGTCGAGAGCCTCTCCATCGCCTACGCCATCGCATTGCGCCGCGGGGAGCGAATAGACCCCAATGCGGAACTGCGCGGCCTCGGCGCCGCCAACCTGATGAGTGCCGTCTCCGGGGGGTTCGCGGTGACCGGCAGCTTTTCCCGCACCGCGGTCAACGAGGAGGCCGGGGCGGTTTCCCCCCTGAGCGGTGTTATCTCGGCAGGCTTGATGGTACTGGTATTACTTTTCCTCACCGGAATTTTTCAGCAGCTGCCACTGGCCGTACTCGCGGCCACCATTATCGTCGCCGCCAGCGGCCTGATCGATGTGCGCGGTTTCATCCACAACTGGCGCTACGACCGCACAGATGGCATCGCCATGGTTGGCACATTTTTCGGTGTTCTGCTTTTTGGCGTGGAGGCGGGCATCGGCATCGGCATCGGCCTCTCGTTCGCCACCCTGATCTGGCGCACCAGCCGCCCCCATATCGCCGTTGTCGGCAGGCTGCCGGGTACCGAGCACTTTCGCAATGTATTGCGGCACACGGTCGAGACCCAGCCGGGCCTGCTGTTCCTGCGCATTGATGAGAGCCTGTTTTTCAGCAATATCAGCGCGGTAGTGGATCGGTTGATGAGCGAACTGAAACGCCACCCGGACACCCGCGACCTGGTACTGATTCTGTCATCGGTGAGCCGCATTGACGGCACTGCCCTGGAGCGCCTGCAGGAGGTCAACAGCGACCTGGAAGCCCGCGGCATACGCCTGCACCTGGCGGAGGTGAAAGGGCCCGTGCTCGACCGCCTGAGCCGCTCGAAGTTTCTGCCCGCCCTCAGCGGGCGCGTTTTTCTGTCCTGCTATATTGCCGAGCTGGCCCTGCGCCACGAAGGGAACAAGGGGGCAGGCCCAGAGACCGCCTGAGGCCCAGTCTTGTGACGCCCCTGTACCCCGCGCAAAGAGACTGGCAAAATATCCAGTATTTGGCGGCAGCTTCAAATCATGGCCGAACCCAATCCTGTATTGACGGACGAGCAGCAGGCGGTTGCGGAGCACCCCGGCGGGCACGCAAAAATTATCGCCGTGGCCGGCTCGGGCAAGACCACCGCGCTGCTGCACTATGTAAAGAACCGGCTCGCCTCTGGTGTAGCGCCACAGCGCATACTGGTTCTGATGTACAACCGCAGCGCGCGCGAGGATTTCGCCCAGCGGCTGGATGCCCTGATACAAGGAGCGGGGCAGGCCCCCAAGGTTCAAACCTTTCACAGTCTTGGTTACCGGCTGTATCAACGCATGATTGCCAGCGGGCATATTGCGCCGGCAAATCTTTCCCCCCTGCCCCAGTCGGTGGCACAGCTGCAGATCTGGCGCGCTATCGAGGAATGCGCAGCAGCGGAAGAGCTCGAGGACATCCGCGCGCGCAAGCAGTCCGAGATTGAGGCGGCAGAGTTCTTTATCGATTACGCCAAGACGATTCTGGATGGCGAACTGAGCGCTTTCCAGGAACTGAAGCTCGGCGATGAATATCAGTATTTCCTCAAGGTGTTTCACTGCTTCGAGGAGTGGCGGCGCAGTCAGCAGGCGGTGACCTATGCCGACCTGATCTATGATCCGGCCATTTTTTTGAGCCTGCACCCGGAAATCGCCGCGCAATATGGCGGTCACTTCGAGGATATCCTCGTAGACGAGTACCAGGACATCAATGCGGTTCAGCACTTTCTGCTGAAAGCGGTCCATGGCAAAAACGGCAATGTCATCGCCATCGGCGACCCGGACCAGACCATCTACGAGTGGCGGGGTTCCAAACCTGCCTATCTGTTGCGTTATTTTGACGACGACTTCCCGCCATCGAATATCTACAAACTGAGCCGCACTTTTCGCTACGGCCACACGCTCTCACTGGCGGCAAACCACTGCATTCAACACAACCGGGAGCGGGCAGATATTCTCTGCATCTCCGCTGAGAACACGCTCGAGACCAGGGTGGACCTTCATGCCTGCGACAATGAAGCCCACTGGCTTGTGGAGCATCTGCGCCGGCGCATGAAACAGGGGGAGTCGCTGCAACAGGTGGCCATCCTGGTGCGCCTGTGGTCAGCGGCAGCCCCGCTCGAACTGGCTCTGCTGGCTGCGAATATTCCCTACCGGTCAGCCAACCGCAACACGGTGCTGTCCCGCCGCGAGCTGCGACCGCTGTTCTGGAGCCTGAATATCGCCTCCGGCCGTTTCCGGGAATTGCCGCAGGATCGTCGCCGGCGCGGTCTCTACGAGTGGCTGACGGCCCCCCATATCCGCATACCGCGCCGAGTTCTGGAACCCCTGTGCGCCGATGTGGCGCGCCGGGACGGCAACTGGGGGCAAAGGCTCTATGAATTGGTGCCCCAGGACATCAGCCAGGCTCAGGCCAGGCGCCTCAAGCAGCGGGCCGCCCTGTTGCAGGAGTTCGAGCGCTGGCGCGGCACCGGCGGAGAATTGCTGCGCCGGCAACTGGGGGAACTGGACTATCTCAGCGGCATCGCCGATGACAGTTTTACCCGGCAACAGGGGGAGGAGCGCCAGCAGGCGGTGCTCGCCTTCTGCCAGTATCTGGACCGCTTGCGGCAACCCCCCGCGGAAGTACTGGCACACCTGCAGGAGCTACAGCGGCAGCACCAGGAGGGCGAACAGGGCGACGCAGACGCGGTACTGATCACCACCATGCATCAGGCCAAGGGATTGGAGTGGGATCAGGTCATCATTCCCGCGCTGAACCGGCACAATATGCCCTACCAGCCCCAGCGCGATTTCTCCACGCCAGCCTCCCTGGAGAGCGAGCGTCGCCTGCTCTACGTGGCCATGACCCGCGCCCGTCGCCACCTGTTGCTGCTGACACCCGCAGCCCCAACAAAGCCTGCCGATGACTCGGAAAGCCAGTGCCCGTCGCCATTTATCGAGGAGATGCAGCTGCCACTGTGTCACCGGCTGGCATCCGCCTTGCTGGAGCGGCCAGCTACCCTGCCAGGCGAGGCGCCGGTCACCCGGCTGGGGTTGCGCTACCTGAAAGCTCTGGGCTTTTGCCCGGAATTGGAAGCACCGGCGCGGGAGGAGGCACCTGCGGCACTGGTGCGCCGCCCGCAAGCGGGCGAAAACATTCGTCACCGCAAGCTGGGTTACGGGCGGGTGCTGCAGTGGGACGGGGAGCGGCTGGAGGTCCAGTTCAGTGACAAGGTCAGCAGACGCTTTGACTGGGAGCGGCTGCAGCCGTTTTTAACCTGATTTGCGACCCTACCCGGCAAGCGCCCGCAAAGCACTTATTCCAGCGAGGCGTTCTCGCTTTCCATGGAGTGGGCGAACTGCTGGCTCACATTGAAGAAAAGCGGGTATTCGAGCCCGGATTCCGGGTCGCGTACCTGCATTTTGTCGTAGACACCCTGCTGATCGTAGACGATGGATTGATCCAGCACCTGCAGCCCCTTTAAGCGCACAAAGGCCCGCAGCTCGGAGGTGGTAATGGTGTGATAGGCGCTTTCCTGTGAGCGCCCGTCACCACTGCGCTCAATGGAGTCCATCAACCCGTCCACCATGTAGCGATGGCGGTCCTCACGCTCGTGCTTGGCACTTCTGCCACTGCAGACGATGCCGATCATATGCGCCTCAAGGCTCATGTAATTATTCACCAGTACATCATCGACAAAGCTCAGGCAGCGCTCATAATCAGCCTGCTCTACAGACTGGTAGGCCTCTGGCAGACCGCTCAGGCGCACGCCGCCATAGGGGTTGTACTCCTCGGACTCACTGTAAGCGCGGCGCAGGTCGTCAAAGTCGAGGGTAAAGGACAGGCGCTGCGCCTCCATCAACAAACGCCGATACTCGGAATCGGGCAGCGCTGGCTGCGGTGCAGCCACTTCCCGCGCTTCCTGCGAGTCCTGCTTATCCTGCACTGGCGGCGCCCCGGCGCAGGCGGCGAGCAGAACCGCCACTCCAGTAAGCGCTGCCAGTCTACTCATTAGGGTCATGGGTGCTTGTCTCCGTTGCCGGTTTTTTTCGCCTACCAAACAGGCCTCTGCGGCCGGGTTCCTGCACCTCCATGTGGGGACGCAGGAATTCACGCAGTTTGTTCTGCTCCCACATCGCATCCTGATAACCAAGTTCGATCAGCTCACCAATAAAAGGTTTCTCAAACAGGAGATAACTGGCAGCCGATGCGCCGCCACCGGCTGTGGTGGCCCCCGTCGAGCGAAACAGCCAGCGCACTGCGGGAGGCAGGTTGCGCACTTTCCGCCCAGCCAGGCGTTCAAGGCTCTGAGAGGGCTCAATGACCGCGGACTCTACCGGGCGCAACGGCGAGAGCCCCATCAGCTCCTTCTCATGGACCGAATCCAGCAAAAGATTGACCCGGTCCAGGTGTTCAAGGTCACCCTCAAGACTGTCGATAAAGGCAGCATTGAACATCTGACCGACGATCTGCGCCATTGATGGCGAGTGTCGCGGCGCCTGGCTGCGTTTCTTGCCCCAGTGCACCGGCGAGCGGTTGTCAGAGACACCCACCACGAACACCCGGTTGGCCCCAAGGTGCAATGCCGGGCTGATGGGGGCCATCTGGCGCACCGCGCCATCGCCGTAATAGTCATCGCCAATCTTGACCGTGGCGAACAGGGCTGGAATCGCCGCTGAGGCCATCAGGTGATCGGAGGTGATTTCCGCGCGGGTGCCGTAACGCCGGAAACGGCGCCACTCGGTCAGCTCCTGCGCGCCCTGAAAAAAGCTGACCGACTCCCCCTTGCTGTAGGACATGGCATTGACACACACAGCGCGCAGGCGTCCCTCATCAATATTGCGCTGGATATTGGCAAACTGGATGACCTCCTCGATCAGCTCCCGCAGCGGGGAATTGTCGAGCAACGCCAGCGGACGTTGGCGACTGACGCCCTGATGGAACAGGGAGCGGCTGATGGAAAAGATATTTCCCAGCAGACTGGTCCAACTGCTGCGGTAAATACTGTCCACGGTCAGGCCCATCCACAGATCGCATAAACGCTCTACGGCCTCGCGAAAGTTACCCGGGTGGGAAGCCAGCAACAGCGCATTGACCGCGCCAGCGGAGGTACCGCAGATGATCTGGAAAGGATTGGGGTTGCTCTCAGGAGTCAGTTCCGCGAGCGCTTTCAGCACCCCGGCCTGATAGGCGGCGCGCGCCCCGCCTCCAGAGAGAACCAGCGCACTGGACTGATGTGTCAGTTTGGGGATTTCTTGCTCTTCGGCCAATGTCTCTCACCAGCAAATAGCGCCAACCTGCAAATACAGCGGAGGAGCCGGACGCCGCTCCACAATCCAACTTTCCCCGCACGGCAACAAGGGGACGGGACCACAAGAATAGCAGTATGGAAGGCGAAAAGTGACTCCGCATCTACTCTGGGTCTAGTGCCCGAACGTGATAACCCGAGGCTGCAACAGCCACCAGGCAGCAAGCCTTTCAGCGCTCCATATCCACCACATAACGGCCGATGCCCTGGCCCCGGTGCAACCGCGCCAGAAACTCTGGAACCTGCTCGAGAGCGATATCCTCGGCGATGCGGTCGAGGTGTTCACCGATATACCAGTCACCGGCGAGCTTCTGCCACACCTCCGCTTTGCGCTCCAGCGGCAGCTCCACACTGTCCACACCCAGCAGGCTGACACCACGGAGAATAAACGGGAAAACATTCGCCTGAAACTGCGCGCCGGCGGCCATGCCACAGGCGGCCACACCGCCGCCGTAAGCCAGCGACTTGATGACGTTGAACAGGGTGTCGCCACCCACAGTATCCACCGCCCAGGCCCACAGAGGCTTGGCCATGGCCTTGTTGGCAAAAGGCGCCAGAGTCTCCCTATCGAGGACCTTCCAGGCACCCAGGGCGGTGAGGAAATCGGCGGATTCCAGTTTGCCGGTGACTGCCGCCACCCGAAACCCCAGCCGCGCGAGCAGGGCCACGGCAATGGAACCCACTCCCCCCGTGGCGCCGGTCACCAGAACCTCTCCATCCCCCGGGCTGGCGCCAGCCTCCAACAGCTTTTCTACGCACAAACCCGCAGTGAGTCCGGCGGTGCCAAGGATCATGGCCTCGCGGGCCGTCAGCCCCTGGGGCAATGGCAGCGCCCATTCGGCGGGTGCCGCGATTCGCTCGGCGAGCCCCCCCGGGGTATTCATGCCCAGATCGTAACCGGTAATCAAAAGGGCATCACCGGGCTGAAATGTGCCACTGCGATCCTCGACCACGGTGCCGACCCCGTCGATACCCGGGGTATGGGGATAGTGGCGGGTGATCGCCCGGTTGCCAAAAGCCGATAGCGCATCCTTGTAATTCAGCGAGGAGTGGGATACCGCCAGCTGCAGGGGATAATCCGGCAACTCATCGACGCTGCGCTGGACTATCCGCTGATCGAACTTTCCGGGCGCCACTTCCTCAACCCACACAGCGCGAAATGTCTTATCCATGAACTCGCTCCGTTTACCTCTGGCTCAGTAAGTTTAAGACGGGAGAAACTCCGGCTTGATGCCGGAAAAACTCACTGCGCCTGGTGACGCCATGCCTCGAGCCGGGAGAAAAGCCGCATCAATACAGATTCCGCACCAGACTGTGCTGCGAGGCCAATTTTGCGGGCGATGTTTTGCCGCTCCTTGTACTCCACCTGATACAGGTCGGCATCGTTAGCGCGGCTTGTGAGGTATTCATCAGAAGTTTTCAGTTCATCCACCAGGCCGAGCTGCAAGGCCCGCTGGCCGAACCAGACTTCACCGGTGGATACTCTGGCGATATCCAGTTGAGGCCGGTACTCGGCTACAAAGTGTTGGAACAGCGCATGAATCTCTTCCAGGTCACTTTGGAACTTCTCTTTGCCCTCTTCCGTGTTGTGACCAAACATGGTCACGGTACGCTTGTACTCCCCGGCGGTGAACAACTCGAAATCCACATCGTGGCGCTTCAGCAAACGGTTGAAATTGGGCAGCTGCGCGAGAACTCCGATAGACCCCATCATGGCGAAGGGGGCCGCGAGAATACGGTCTGCAACACAGGCCATCATGTAACCGCCACTGGCCGCCACCTTGTCAACTGCAATGGTGAGCTGGATGCCGGCGCTTCGCACCCGGGCCAGCTGGCTGGCGGCGAGGCCATAGTTCGCCACCATCCCGCCGGGGCTCTCCAGGCACACCACCACTTCGTCACCGGGCTCGGCGACTTGCAAGATGGCAGTGACTTCTTCGCGCAACTGCGCCAGTGCACTGGCCTTGATGTCGCCATCAAAATTCACCACGAATACCCGCGCGCGTTCTCCATCGGGCTTTTCCGTTACCAGCGCTCGGGAATGGGGATCACCGGCCTCCGCATCCGCCTCCGCCTGCTCTGGAAGCGGCGTCTCGGTGGACTCAAGATTGTCATGCTGGACCTTCTCGGCCGGCTTCTGCTTTTGTTCCGCCTTGTGTTTTTTCTGCAGGGCCTTGTCTTTGGCTTTTTTCTCTTTGGCCATCTGCTTGCGCCGGTGGGCAAGCTCGTGCTTTTCCATCACCGCCTCAAGCAGGACTTCCTTCATCTGCTCGTAGCGATCATTCAGGCTGGTCACCACGATGTGTCCATGGACACGTTCTTTGAGCTGTTCGCGGTTGGCGACAATAAAAGCCACAACCACCAGCAGTGCAACCACAGCCGTAATCACCTTGGCCAAAAACAGGCCATACTCCATGAGAAATTCCACTTAAACTCCCGGTAAGATTCTGAAGGGATAAAACTTCACAGCTCTGTTAGCGCCACTCATCAAGCGCCAATGTCGCTTGCTGATTGAGCGGCCGAGCCAAGAGGCCGTTATGGCCGATGCGAACCTCATACACAGCGCCATCCGCCATAGGGAGAAAAGCCGCGCTGCCGTATACCGCATCCACAAAGGACATGCGCTTGCTGATACCGCGAAGTGACGCCCATACATCGACACCGTAGTTGCTGCCATCGAGCTCATGCACGGTACGCTCCATGGTGCGCTCGTCCTGCAGGGTGAGATAACGGCCGCTGACACGGTCCAGGCGATAGGCAGGCTGAACGCCCCAACGGGCCAAAGGCCCTTTCCACTTCAACAGGCGCGTGTCGAGCTGCCACTGATCGCCACGCAGTTCGAATGTCTGGGCCACGCCATCTTCATCGGCAAACTTGGCCTCGTAATGCTGCTTGTCGAGTTGGCGAAAAGAGAGAGTACCAATACTGTGCTCGTCCGCCAGATTGCGGTAGCTGTATACATCTGCCGCCACCAGCACAATCAGCAGGGCTGCTGCCAATAAAATCAGACCGACACTACCGCGGATAAAGCCCAGCAACCAGCTGCCACCGACGAGCATACGCCCGCCCCAAAAAACCAGCAGCAGCGCCAGCACGGCAATCAGAAAGGTTATGGCGATGTACATGCAGATCTCCGTTTTTTATTACGGTTTTCGGCTTTCACACTGTGCCGCAAAAGTGCGGATCAGCTGACCGGAAAGGGTTTCCGGCGGAGGAATCTCAGGCAACCGGTCAAACCGGAACCAGTCCGCCTGTGAGATTTCCTGCGGATCTGGTGAAATATCACCCCCGGCCCAGTCCGCCAGATACCCCAGCATCAACTGCCCGGGAAATGGCCACGGCTGGCTGCCCACATAGTGAGTGGCGGCAACCCGCACCCCCACCTCTTCGTGTACTTCCCGCGCCAGCGCCTGCTCGGCGCTTTCACCGGCCTCAATAAACCCAGCCAGCGCGGTGAAGTGACCGTGTTTATGGCGCCGGTGCCGGGCGAGCAGGCACTCCTCACCGCGGGTGACCAGCATGATGACACAGGGGGAGATGCGCGGATACACCGTAAACTGGCAGTGCTTGCAGGTTCTGGCCCGCTCGTTGCCATAATCCGCCGTAACACCACCACAGCGCCCACAGAAGCGGTGGTCCAGGTCCCAGTTCACAATCTGCACAGCGCGCCCGGCGAGGGAAAACTCCAGCTCGCTGATCTGCCCAAGGAGTCCTCGCAGCCCCTGCCAGGTGTGGCCGGGGACTTGAATCTGGCGGTTCAGGAGGTGCACCCCGCACGGATCACCATCCAATTCACCGAGATAGTGACTGCCGGTGACCTCCGCGGAAGTAAATGGCAGGTGTGCGTGTAAGGCTCCCCCAGCGTGACAAAGGAACATGCCATCGGCGGTGATCAGATGGTGCCTAAGGGAGGGCACCGGCCGCACGCCCACGGCGGGTACAAAGCGCTCGCTCAAATTCATTCCCCTGTCACCACGGTTTACCGCTTTTCACCGCGCAGCCCTATCAGGCCAGCTCCACCGGATAACCCAGGGCCTCCAGGCTTTCCAGGGCCAGGTCCAGTGACTGAGTATCCGCTTTGCGGTTCAACTTCACCTCGCCGAGGTAGTACTCAATACTGATAATCGCGTCCGCAAACGTATCCAGAGCCTGCTCGATCGCCGGCGCGGTATCCCGCTGGTTCATGACCGAATCAACAAACACGGCCAGGCGCTCGACGATAGCGGCTGCCCGGCTCAGGCTCAGAACCACCAGCCCGCCGCGAACCGAATTCAGGGTAGTGGACACATTGCGGATATGTCCGTGGTCGAAATCCGACTCGGCATAAGAGCCCAGAGCCCGTTTAATCAGGGAGAGTCCCGCCTCAGCCTCCTTCAGCACGGTGAGTTCAGCTTCCGCCAGCTGGCTGCGCTCGAAGACCATATCGGCATGGCCGTGCTCGTCCACATCGATACACGAGGACTGACGCAGCCCCTGAATAACGCTATCCACCACCAGCACCTGACTGGTTAGCTTCTGCAGCGACTCTTCTGCTGCAGCACCAGCGCTGGAGTGATACTCCTCGATAGCAGAGCGGAGGCTCTCCGCCACTCGGCGGAAATTCAGTAGGGCAAGGGCGCTGGCGATACGGCGCAAGGTTGCCAGCAGGCCCTCTTCCTCTTCGGTCTCGGAAGGGTCGATGGTCTCGGCACTGTCGAGCATGCGCCGCACGGTGCTGAGTTCTTCATCGAGAGCGGAGGCAACCGCGCTGATCGCCGTGGCTCCGGGGCCGCCGAGACTGGCGCGCTCCCGCTCGAGTTCCGCCTCGCTGTAGCCGAGAGGCTTGACCGAAAAGGCCTCCAATATGCGAGCCTGCGCCCCGGACGGGCTGGACAACGCCAACCAGTACAGGCACTCCTTTACCAGCATCGGCGGTGCGGGCTTATCCAGAGCGGCATCGCCCTCTTTCTGTAAATTTCGCAGGCTCCGATCCAGCATACTGAAGGCCATCACCCGGGAGCGATTGGTATGCATCTCTTTCGAGGCCATACCGCCGAGGGCCGCACCCGCCAGAGCCCACAATTTCCCCGATGGACGCCCGGCAGAAATACTCGCCACCCGCTGCAAAGCCCTGGACATCATGGTGAATGCCGGCTTGGCCGGTTTGCCCTTCAAAAGGGCCAGCAGGCCCACCTGATACATATGGCGGAAACGCCGCACGAAATGCCCAAGGTCCTCAGACATCACTGACGAAGACACAGCGCCAGGTACGCTGGCATCCACACGGCAGTCGAAGAAATGACTCTCAGGCACCGACGCCATGCTTCGAGCTGAGCGCAGGTTGTTGATATAGGGGATCAGCAGTTCAGGTCTGGAGAAGCCGCGATGCTGGACAAAATCCAGGTATCGGGTAAGGACGTAGAAGCCGATGCTCAGGCTTTCCATCACATCGTCGGTGGGCTCCTGGCGCCCCTCCTGAATATCGGCCAGTGCGCTGATCATCTCCTGACCGAGCAGATCCGCCGCCGGCAACTGCACCATTTGCAAAACCCCGCAAACCTGCTGCAGAAGGCCTATGCACTGTTCGAGACTGCGCAGGTTAGCGCGGTCAACGGCGTACTGGTCAAGATGCGACGCGGCGGTATCCACCGAGGTCGTCAACTCCTCCTTGACCAGATTCACCGACGTAATGTTGATATCGCGTAATTCTGTCACCACCAACACCACCTAACATTATTGTTCTTCATAATTAGTTCGATTATTGATCGCCCAGCCCAAGCTTATCGGCCAATGTATACCAAACTGCTGCAGAATCCACAGTTTCTGCTTGGAATTCCATCGATCAATCGACAATTCCCCATCCCCGGTCTAAAGCACTTGAATTTTCCCACTGAGGGAGTAGCTTTTCGCCTGCTGTGAATTACCCCCACCTGCCGGTCACAGCACCGGCGATCAGCTTAAACCACGGATGATAAGACTCTGCTTACTCCCGGGGCGAAGCCCTATAATGACCTGAAGCGCGCCCCCTAAGCCGGCACCCTGCCCAAGGATGTAAAAATGACGCGAAAGCATGGCCAGACTGCTGCCCCCCTAGGCGGTTTAAGTGGAGCCTTTTTCCAAAACTTTCTCGGTGAAGCCCCCACTTGGTACAAAATTACCATTGCGGCCTTCCTGATCGGCAACCCGATCATACTGCTCCTTACCGACCCCTTCATTACCGGCTGGATTCTCATCGGCCAGTTTATTTTCACTCTGGCAATGGCCCTTAAGTGTTATCCGCTGCAGCCCGGCGGCCTGCTGGCCATCGAGGCACTATTGCTTGGCATGACCAGCACCTCGGCGGTCTTCCACGAAGTCAGCAACAATATTGAAGTCATCCTGCTACTGATTTTCATGGTGGCGGGCATCTACTTCATGAAGGACCTGCTGCTTAACATCTTTACCCGCCTGCTGATCAGAGTGCGCTCAAAGACACTGCTATCGCTCCTGTTCTGCAGCCTGGCGGCACTGCTGTCTGCGTTTCTCGACGCGCTGACAGTCACCGCTGTACTGATTGCCGTAGCAGTCGGCTTCTACTCCGTGTACCACCGCGTGGCCAGCAACCAATCAAACCAGCAGATGGACCACGACCACTCCAACGATGAACAGGTGGTTGAATACCACCGCCAAGACCTGGATGAATTCCGGGCCTTTCTGCGCAGCCTTGTCATGCACGGCGCTGTCGGTACGGCGCTGGGCGGGGTCATGACGCTGGTGGGGGAACCGCAAAACCTCCTGATCGCCGAACGGGCGGGCTGGGGTTTTGCAGAGTTCTTCCAGAGAATGGCGCCTGTCACAGTACCGACATTTATTGCCGGCCTGACCACCTGTGCCCTGCTGGAAAAAACCCGAGTATTCGGCTACGGGGCGCGCCTCCCGGCGGCGGTGCGCGAGGTACTGGAAAATTTTGCAGAAGAAGAAGCCAGCAAGCGCCACGATGGTCACCGGGCGGAACTCTGGACCCAGGGAGTGGTTGCGGTTCTGCTGGTGCTGTCACTGGCCTTTCACGTGGCCGAGGTGGGCCTGGTTGGCCTTATGGTGATTGTACTTCTCACCTCGTTCAACGGTGTGATACAGGAGGCCCGCATAGGCCATGCTTTTGAGGAAGCGTTACCCTTCACCGCGCTGCTGGTTGTCTTCTTCGCTATTGTGGCGGTCATCCATCAACAGCATCTCTTCACGCCGGTCACCCATTTCGTACTGAGTCTGGATGTGGAGCAGCAGCCGGCGATGCTGTTTATCGCCAACGGCCTGCT
Source organism: Microbulbifer aestuariivivens (assembly GCF_039545115.1). NCBI lineage: Bacteria > Pseudomonadati > Pseudomonadota > Gammaproteobacteria > Cellvibrionales > Microbulbiferaceae > Microbulbifer > Microbulbifer aestuariivivens. The sequence continues at coordinate 38,412 of NZ_BAABRT010000017.1, forward strand.
GTCGATGATCAGTGACAATGTGTTTGTCGCCACGGTTTATATCAACGAAGTCAAGGATGCGCTCAATGCCGGAGAGATCGGCCGCGAGCATTTCGAGAAGCTGGCGATTGCCATCAACGCGGGCACCAACCTGCCCAGTGTTGCGACCCCCAATGGCCAGGCCGCCTTCCTGTTCCTGCTGACCTCCGTGCTGGCGCCGCTGATCCGCCTCTCCTACGGTCGCATGGTGCTGATGGCCCTGCCCTACACCATTGTACTGAGCAGCGTCGCCCTGTTCTGCGTGGTGTATGCAATTGCCTGACAGCTTACAGCCGCAGCAATGCTGCGAAAACACAGCGGGGGCTGGAAAGCCCCCGGGATGACGTAAAAAATAAAATAAGGCCCTAAACCTTAAACAGGCCCTTTCTGCTGGCCTGGAACCACCCACCTAACCGGTGTGCTCTCACCAGAAGTGCTTACCCGCGGACTTTGCCAGCAGGTCCAACATTTCCCGGTGGGCTTCCAGCTCTTCGGCAGTGGCCTGATGTATCGGCAGGGGAGAACGATCGGCGGCCAGACGATAAATGGCACCGGGAGATGAGTCCCTCTCCTGACCCTCGGCGCCTTCTTCCGATCGACTTTCGCCACCCTGCGCCAATGCCAGATCCGTCTGCCCCCCCGTCATCAGCAGGTAGACGTCGGCTAGAATCTCCGCATCCAGCAATGCGCCGTGCAGGTCGCGCTGTGAGTTGTCGACGAAATAGCGCTTGCACAGCGCATCCAGATTGTTTTTTTGGCCCGGATGCTTTTCCCGCGCCATTGTCAGTGTGTCGAGCACACTGCAGTGCGCGGCTACATTCTTCCAGCGCGGGCTGCGCAGCAGCTTGAGTTCCCAGTCGATAAAGCCCACATCGAATGGCGCATTGTGAATAACAAGCTCTGCGCCCTCGCAAAACGACATGAACTCATCGGCAACTTGAGCGAATACCGGCTTGTCCACCAGAAACTCGTTGGTGATGCCGTGCACCTCGATCGCGCCATCGTCCACCTCCCGCTCGGGGTTGATGTACTGGTGGTAATGGCGCCCGGTAAGCTTGCGGTTAACCAGCTCCACACAGCCAATCTCGATGATGCGGTGGCCGGTTTTGGGATCAAGGCCGGTGGTTTCCGTATCCAAAACAACCTGTCGCATACTCAAGCCTCCAGTTGGTCTATTCCGCGATTGGCCAGCTGATCCGCTCGCTCATTGCCGGGGTCACCGGCGTGCCCCTTGACCCAGTGCCAGTGCACTTCGTGATGTCCGATACTCTCATCGAGGGCGCGCCAAAGGTCAGCGTTCTTCACCGGCTTTTTGGCCGAGGTCTTCCAGCCATTGCGCTTCCAGTTATTGATCCAACTGGTGATGCCCTGTCGAAGATACTGGGAATCTGTATGCAGGTCGACGCGGCACTGCTCAGTCAACGCCTCCAGGGCGCGAATTGCGGCCAGAAGCTCCATCCGATTGTTGGTGGTGTGGGCTTCACCACCAAACAATTCCTTTTCTGCATTGCCATGCATAAGGAGAGCGCCCCAGCCACCCGGTCCGGGGTTACCCCGGCAGGCGCCATCGGTATATATGGTTACTTGCTTCAATGGACTGGTTATTTTCGTTGCTTGAATCGGATGCGGAGAGAAAGCTCCGCTCGCTGGCCCTGTCAGGGCTTGTGATGACGCCGACGCGCTGCTACCCGGGGGCTGGAGGGTACAGCTCCGAGGGCCGGCTTGCGATTAGCGCGCCAGTCAATCTTGATGGTGCGCATACGCGCCACTTCTTTGCGCGCGACTATGATGTAAAAGCCTCCCCATGGCAAGCGCCAGCGGGCTCCGCGACGCTCCATCCACATGGTCTTGGCCAACAGCTCACGATGCTGCAGGGGCAGGCGAAAAAATCCACGCTCCAAGGTGCCGGCCTGTAGATCCAGCAGGTTCATCCAGTCTTCCACCCGCGCTGCCCGCAGCTGATTGCCACGCTGGTGGGGGGCGCGATCGAACAGAAAGCGCGAGACCCCAAGCATTGAGAAGGGGTTGAAACCTATCAGCACCAGGTGCCCGCCCGGGATCAGCACCCGCGCGGCCTCCCGCAGCACCTGATGGGGATGCCGGGAGAAGTCGAGCAAGTGGTGCAACACCGCCACATCGATGGATTCACCCGGAAGGGGCAGCTGCTCGAAATCAACCAGCGCAGCCCCCTTTTGGGCAACGCTGGGACTCAGGCGAAAGCAGTGGTTGATGCGGCTGCAGGCAGCAAAGTCCACCTTGTCGGTGACACCGGCCTGCATCAGGTGATACCCGAACAAGCGCTCAATCAATGGCTGCGCGGTTGCCAGCTCCTGTGCCAGGATTTCCCCGCCCAGACTGGACAGGAACCAAGACTGCAGATCCTCACAGGAGACCTGAAGGTTTGGCTGCGCCCTCTTCGAGCTGGACTGTTTGGTCATAAGCACTCCTTTTGTACCTGCACAGGCGCGAGCCAGCCTACTGACAGCTTTTCTCTGACCGCCAGTTTTCGACCCAGCCCCCGGAACGGGTGCGTTCACGGCTGTAACACGTGGGGCAGCGACACTTTAACCGATCAGGGGCCGATACGGACTAAGCAGCCGCCCTATTTTGAATGGCTGCGGACCCTTGTGCTTCAATGCCCTGTGTTAGGGTTTCAACCTCTAGGGTAGCGGGGAACAAAAATGCTCACAATCTCGCCGATACCGGCATTTAGCGATAACTATATCTGGCACTTGGAAAAGAACGGGGAGCACTGGGTAGTTGATCCCGGTGATGCGCGACCTGTCATAGAGGCCCTTAAAAGCGCCCCTCTGGCTGGCATCCTCATTACCCACCACCACCCGGATCACACCGGCGGCATCGCGCAGCTGGTTCATCGTTATCAGTGCCCGGTCTATGGACCCGGCAGTATCGATGAGGTCAGCCACCCCCTGAAAGATGGCGACCAGTTAAGCCTGCTTGGCGGCAAGCTAGAAGTGCTTGCAGTACCGGGGCATACGCTCGATCACCTCGCGCTGCTGCTGCAACTGTCGGACGCAGAAGCCCCTCCACACCTGTTCTGCGGCGACACCCTGTTTGCCGGGGGCTGTGGTCGGCTGTTCGAGGGCACACCTGAGCAGATGTACGGCTCGCTGCGCCGCCTGTCCGACCTGCCGCCAGAAACCCAGGTTTACTGCGCCCATGAGTACACAGCGGCAAATCTGCGCTTTGCAGAGGCCGCCGAGCCGGGCAACGCCGTACTGCACAACCGGATCAGCCAAGTGGATAGCCTGCGCGCTCAAGGCGAGCCGACGCTGCCATCCACCATCGGCGAAGAATTGGCCACTAACCCGTTCCTGCGCTGCCATATACCGGCAGTGGCACGGCGTGCGGTCAGTCATGGCGCTGGAGAAAATGCAGATGAAGTCGGGGTCTTCGCCGCATTAAGGCAATGGAAGGACAATTTTTAAACAATCTGAGGGGGATATACCGTCCGCCACAGATGAGGTTTCGTCCACCAGCCTGGCCAACAAACAACCATTTGGCGTTGACCCGCCCCGAGGTATCTCTTTAGAATCAATCAATTAACGATAAAAGCTCAGGTTTGACTCTAAGCATTACAAACTTGGCGCCGACGCAGCAGTAAAAAACCCAAGCTATAACGCATCGCGGGCACCAGCATGGTTCATAAGAAATTCGCCGTTGCAGTCATGGCAGCGGCAGTGGGGGCCTGCGCGCAAGTGGAGAAACTCCCTATTGCGCAGCAGGACGACACTTACCAAGACGGCAAAATGGCAGCCTCCTCGCCTTCGGGCGCCGCCACTGCCGCTCAGGCCGACCTGGCTCTGCCGCCTGTCGATGTGTGGGAGCGGCTGCGGCGAGGATTCAGTCTCGAGCGCCGGCTCGACGAGCCCAAGGTAAAGGATTACGTGGCCTATTTCTCGCGTAATCAGGGCTATATGTCACGGGTGACCGAGCGATCCCGTCGCTACATCTTCCATGTGATCGAAAAGCTTGAGAAAGCGAACCTGCCACTGGAACTGGCGCTGCTACCCATCGTCGAGAGCGCCTACGACCCCTTCGCCTACTCTCATGCCCGCGCATCCGGCATGTGGCAGTTCATTCCCTCGACCGGCCGCGCATTCGGGCTGAATCAAAACTGGTGGTATGACGGCCGGCGCGATGTGGATGCCTCTACAGATGCTGCCGTTGCCTACTTCACCTATCTCTCAGAGCGCTTCAACGGCGACTGGGAGCTGATATTGGCGGCCTATAATGCCGGTGAGGGTACCGTGCGCCGCGCCGTGCAGCGCAATGAGCGCCGGGGCCGCGGCACCACTTTCTGGGATCTTAAACTGCCCCGGGAAACACAGCGTTACGTGCCCCAGCTACTGGCGCTGGCGGAGGTGGTATCCCGCTCTGATTACTACCGCGTATCCCTGCACGATGTGGCCAACGAACCCTATTACGCAAAAGTGGACGTGGGCAGCCAGATTGATCTGGCCCAGGCCGCCGATCTGGCAAAAATCGAAATTGAAGAGCTCTACCTGCTCAATCCGGGCTTCAACCGCTGGGCCACCGACCCCAACGGCAAGCATGAGCTGTTGATCCCCGCAGACCGCCGGGAAACCTTCCAGCTGGCCCTTAATGATTTACCGGTAGAGCAACGGGTCAACTGGCAGCGCTACAAGATCTCCTCTGGCGACACGCTTTCCACCATCGCCCGCCGCTATCAAACCACTGTGGCGGCGATTCGCGAGGCCAACAAACTGCGCGGCAACACCATCCGCGCAGGCCAGACCCTGCTAATCCCCAGTGCTTCAGGTCCAGCCGGGCAGTATGCCTATGCGCTGGATGAACGGGTCCAACGCCGGCAAGCCTCCGGCCAGGGCACCAAGACGACTTACACGGTTCGCCCGGGGGACACCCTTTGGGGTATCGCCCGCACCATGGATGTCGGTGTTAGGGAGCTGGCAAAATGGAACAGCATGGCCCCCGGCGACACTCTGCGCCCTGGTCGCAAGCTGGTGGCTTACAGCTCCGGGCAGAGCGACAGCCGCACGACACGGAAACTCTCCTACCGGGTGCGCAATGGCGATTCGCTGTACCGGATAGCACAGAAGTTCAGCATTGATGTCAGCGACATCTTGCGCTGGAACAAAATCAGCAAGTCCAGTTATCTCCAGCCCGGCCAGCGCTTGACCCTGTTTGTCGACAGCGCCAACAGCTGAGGATAAATATCCCTCCCCACTGCAACAAAAAAGCCCGCTAACGCGGGCTTTTTTGTTGGCGGGAGCACTTGAATTCTCCGCATGCAATTACCGGTTCACCAATCTTCAAGATGGGCAGGACAGACAGGCATGCGGCAGTCAGTAACAAGCGAAAACAGTAACACAGCACCCCGGCACTCACATTCCAACAAGGCCGGGGCGCGGCACGAATCAACTCACTGACTGATTATTTCCAGATCCGCCTCATTCGTCAGCAGTTGCTGCACGGCAATCAACTCGGAATCACCGATCATCGAAGCGAGCTGCTGCATCAGGGCTTCACGCTGCTCTTTACTCTGGCCGGTCAGCTCGCCCTCACGGACCTCGTTGAGTCGCAGAACTACCTGGTCGCCGGTTTCGGTAGCGAAGATGCTGATCAGGGCATCACGGGAAGCTGGCGCCGGCAATTCGAAGGCCTGCGCGACAATCTCCCCACGCTGCCCGAAGCCACCGCGACGAGTACCTTCACTCTTCTCCAGAGTCAGGCCCTTGTCCTCTGCCAGCGCGGCAAAGTCCTCGCCACCCTGCAGGGCCTTTTCCATGGAACGGGCCTCGCCGGCCAACTGAGTACTGGCCTTATCACGCTTCAGGCGCTCCACGATCTGCTCGCGGACCTCTTCCAGCGGATATGTACCCTCCGGCTTATGCTCTACCACACGCAGTATCACTGAGTGTTCGTTGGTCAGGTTAAGCACGTCAGAGGTATTGCCATCCAGCATGACTTCCGGTGCAAAAGCCGCATCAATCACCTGGCGGTTTGACGCAATACCGGAACCGCCCTGCCGATCAAATGCTTCTGAAGTTTTCACACTGACGCCGAGTTCTTCTGCCGGTCCTGCAAGGCTCTCTGCGTTGTAGGCCAGATCCGCCAAGCGTGACAGTACGCCGACAAACTCGCGCTCAGCCTCTGCCGTCTGCAACTGCTGGCGAATAGCTGCAGAGCGCTCCTCAAAGGTGGGCGCCTCACCGTCGGCAATCTCAGTGAGCTTGATAAAGTGAGTGCCGCTGTCGGTCTCAACCGGTTCAGACACCTGCCCTAATTCCAGTGTGGCCAGTGCCGCTTCAAATGTCTCCGGAAAAACATCTCCAGAGGTGAAACCCAGGTCACCGCCATCATCACGGGAGCCGATATCATCGGAGTAACTCTTTGCCAGCTCTGCGAAGTCTTCACCCGCAGCCAGCTTCGATTGGATTTCCTCAACCTGCTCAGCCGTGGGTTCTTCGAGAAGGATATGAGAGACGCGACGTCTCTTGCTAGCGGCAAAGGCTTTCAGCTCCTGTTCGTACTGCGCGCGCACGTCCTGCTCGGAGACCTCAATATTGGCCGCAAACATTTCCGGCTTCAGCTCGATATATTCAATCGCCACCTGTTCCGGTCGAGCGAAATCATTCTGGTTTTCATCGTAGAACTGCTGAACCTCCTCCTCAGAAACCTCTATACCAGCGGTCAGAGGGGCAACGGGCAACACGACGTAATCAAAATCCCTTTCTTCCATGGAGATGGCAACCACCTCCTCAGCATTCGCCCGGGTTGTGAATGCACTGTCGGTCACAGCATTAGCGTACTGCTGCAGAATCAAGTCGCGCTCCATAATCTGGCGAAAGCCGGCCGGGCTAAAACGGTTTTGGGCCAGCCATGTACGGTAGGTCTGCGGATCAAACTGGCCATTTACCTGAAATGCGGGAATCTGGACTATTTGACGGTCCACTGCCGCGGTACTCATTGCCATACCGCCATCTGCGGCGGCCTGCCGTATCAGCTCACTGTTGACCAATTGCTGCAATACTGGCCCGCGCAACTGTTCATCGCTCAGCAGCTCGGCGGGGACATTTTCCCCATATTGGCCCGTGATCACCGCACGACGATTCTGGATAGCGCGCTGCAGATCCTGATTGGTAATCTTTTCCCCGTTGACCTCGGCAACCGCATCGGCTGCGCCGCCACTGGTACCGCTAAAGAAATCGATACCACCAATCACCATAATGAAACCGAAAAAGGCGGCAACAATAATGGCTGCGGTGCCCTTCAGGTTATCTCGCATGGACTGAAGCATGCTCAGCTCCGAAATTTAACTCTAATCAGAAACAAAAAAGGCGCATCCAATCGATACGCCTCCTTGAAGCTTTAACTTCTAACAGCTAAAGACTTCTTAATTTACCGCGTCTTTCAGGGCTTTGCCGGCCTTGAAGTTCGGAATCTTAGCGGCAGCGATTTCGATGGGATCGCCGGTGCGCGGATTACGGCCAGTGCGGGCAGCACGCTCTTTTACGGCAAAAGTACCGAAGCCTACCAGAGCAACCTGATCGCCTTTTTTCAGGGCCTCAGTGATGCTTTCCACCATAGCGTCCAGTGCGCGACCGGCAGCAGCTTTAGGAATATCTGCAGATTCGGCAATCGCTTCAATCAGTTCGGACTTATTCACGCTTAATCCCTCTGTTCTTTTTTAGGTATGTTTTGGTGCCCATCTTGGACACCTGTGTGTTCGGCCTTGCGTCACCAGTCAGCACTGGCGCCTGTCAATAAACCACGGTTTATACCAACTGCCCGATAGCGGGTCAAGAAACGACGGGGGTTTCAGGGCAGTTGGGCGTTTTTAAGGCAACCTTGGGGTCTAGTCAGATTACTTTTTGATCTGCCAACGGCAAGGGCCGCCCAAAGGCGGCCCCTCGATTTTGCTCAGTGAGTATGCACGGATCGCTGTGAGCGCTCTTCGGCCTGCTTCTGCAGCGCTGAGTACTCTTCATCGGAAAGGGACTGCGGCTTGTGCTCAAGCGCATACTCCAATACCTGGTCAATCCACTTGACGGGCTTGATCACCAAATCCTGCTGGATATTCTCCGGGATATCCCGAAGGTCACGCTCGTTGTCCGCAGGAATCAATACTGTCTTGATGCCCCCCCGGTGCGCAGCCAGCAACTTCTCCTTGAGACCCCCGATACGCAGGACCTCGCCGCGAAGGGTAATCTCGCCTGTCATGGCCACATCCGCCCTGACCGGAATATTGGTCAATACGGAAGCCAGCGCGGTACACATTGCGATACCGGCTGAGGGGCCATCTTTGGGTGTTGCGCCCTCGGGCACGTGAATGTGGATATCACGGGTTTCGTTGAAATCCGGAGCAATACCGAGCACCTGGGAGCGAGCGCGAACAACGGTAAGCGCGGCCTGAATCGACTCCTGCATCACGTCGCCTAGAGAGCCGGTCTTGATGACCCGCCCTTTGCCCGGCACAGCGGACGACTCAATCGTGAGCAGCTCTCCACCCACCTCGGTCCAGGCCAGACCAGTCACCTGACCGATCTTGTTGTCTTCCTCTGCGCGACCGAAATCGTACTTTCGCACACCCAGCAGATCTTCGAGCTGACCGGGCTCAATCACCGCCCTCTTGCTGGTGGCATCACGCACGTGCTCCGTCACCACCTTGCGGCAAATCTTGGCAATCTCGCGGTCGAGACCGCGAACCCCAGCCTCGCGGGTGTAAAAGCGCACAATATCCCGAACCGTTTCGTCTTTCAGAACCAGTTCGCTCTCCTTGAGGCCGTTCGCCTTGCGCTGCTTGGGCACCAGGTAACGCTGTGCAATATTCGTCTTCTCATCCTCGGTGTAGCCGGGGATACGGATGACCTCCATCCGGTCCAGCAGTGGCCCGGGAATATTCATGGAGTTGGAGGTACATACGAACATCACATCAGACAAATCGTAGTCAACCTCAAGATAGTGATCGTTGAAGGTCTTGTTTTGTTCCGGGTCGAGCACTTCCAGCAAGGCCGATGCCGGATCACCGCGATGATCCATACCCATCTTGTCCACCTCATCGAGAAGGAAGAGCGGGTTCTTGACCCCAACCTTGGAAATCTTCTGGATCAACTTGCCCGGCAGAGAGCCGATGTAGGTGCGGCGGTGACCGCGAATTTCCGCTTCATCCCGCACACCACCGAGGGCCATACGTACATATTTGCGGTTGGTCGCCCGGGCAATGGATTGCCCCAGGGAGGTTTTACCCACTCCCGGCGGCCCCACCAGGCACAGGATCGGGCCTTTGACCTTCTTCACGCGCTTCTGTACCGCGAGGTATTCGAGGATACGCTCCTTGACCTCCTCGAGACCGTAGTGGTCTTTCTCGAGGATTTCCTCCGCTTTTTTCAAGTCATGCCGTACGCGACTGGCCTTTTTCCAGGGTACGCTCAACATCCAGTCGATATAGCTGCGCAGCACAGAGGCTTCAGCGGACATCGGTGACATCATCTTCAGCTTGCCCAACTCCGCACGGGTTTTCTTCTCGGCCTCCGCGCTCATTCCGGATTCGGCGATTTTTTTCTCGAGTTCCTCGACCTCGTTGGGCTCCTCCGTGATATCGCCCAGTTCTTTCTGAATGGCTTTCATCTGCTCATTCAGATAGTACTCCCGCTGGCTTTTTTCCATCTGTTTCTTTACGCGGCCGCGGATACGCTTTTCCACCTGGATCAGGTCGATCTCGGAGTCCATCAGGCCAAGCAACTGCTCAAGGCGCTCTTTCACGCTCACAGTTTCCAGCAGCTCCTGCTTCTGCGGCAGCTCCAGCGACATATGCGCGGCAATGGTATCGGCAAGCCGGCCCGGCTCATCGATGCCCGACAGCGAGGTGATCACCTCGTTGGGCACCTTCTTACTGACCGAGACATACTGCTCGAACTGAGACATGGCTGAGCGAACCAGCGCGTCGGACTCCGCCTCGGGCAGCTCGTCGCTTTGCAGATCCTCAACGGTGGCGCGGTAGTGCCCCTCGCCGTCGATAACCTCGAGCACTTTGACCCGACGGCTACCCTCTACGAGGACTTTGACAGTGCCATCTGGCAGCTTCAGCAACTGCAAGACACTGGCCACCGTCCCGACCCGGTAGATATCATCCTTGCCAGGGTCATCTTCAGAAGCCTGCCGCTGGGCCACCAGCAATACCTGCTTGTCATCGCGCATCGCCTCCTCGAGCGCATCGATGGACTTCTCCCTGCCGACAAACAACGGGATAACCATGTGCGGGTAGACGACCACATCGCGCAGCGGCAGCAGCGGATACTCTTGTTTGGTGTCGGATTGCTGGTCCATAGAACTCCTCTCGGCCCGAATCAGTAGGGTACTGTGGCGCGACATAGAAACCGACGGGCCCTCAGACCCACCGCTGTGCATACCACCTCTTATGAAGCAAAGATGGGGGGTGGCAGCTAGAATACAAGTCTAATCTGGGGGCGATTAGCTCCCGACCATGAAATTACCCATACGCCAGCACTGGGCAGCCTGCCTCCCCGCACAAATTAGTACAACATTTTTAGGGGTTTGGATTGAACGTCCAGCATAAAAAAGCCCCTTTCGGGGCTTTTTTCAGATTTCGCACTAATCGCTGGCCGGAAGGGAAACTGCGAGCTACTCCTCCGGTGCCACCTTCTGCTGCGGGGACTCGTTACTGGTGTACACCAGCAGTGGAGCTGATTCCCCCTTGATGACCGCTTCGTCGATCACCACCTTGGCTACGTTATCCATGGAGGGAATATCGTACATGGTTTCCAGCAGAACAGACTCCATAATCGACCGCAGTCCGCGAGCCCCTGTCTTGCGCTCCATCGCCTTGGCCGCCACAGCGTCCAGGGCATCGGGCCTGAAGTCCAGCTCGACGCCTTCCATTTCAAACAGCTTACCGTACTGTTTGGTGAGGGCGTTTTTGGGCTCGGTCAGAATCTGCACCAGTGCTTCGCGGTCCAGCTCCTCCAGAGTTGCGGTCACGGGCAGACGACCGACGAACTCGGGGATCAAGCCGTAGCGAACCAGGTCTTCCGGCTCGAGATCCCGCAGAATCTCCCCGAAGTTGCTGTTACTGTCTTTAGATTTCACCTCGGCGCTGAAGCCGATTCCGCCCTTCTCGGAGCGATCACGGATGACCTTGTCGAGCCCGGCAAAGGCACCGCCGCAGATAAACAGGATGTTGGAGGTGTCCACCTGCAGGAACTCCTGCTGCGGATGCTTGCGGCCGCCCTGCGGCGGTACAGAGGCCACCGTACCTTCAATCAACTTCAACAGCGCCTGCTGCACGCCTTCACCGGATACATCGCGGGTAATGGAAGGGTTGTCAGACTTGCGGGAAATCTTGTCGATTTCGTCGATATAGACAATACCCTGCTGGGCTTTCTCCACATCGTAATCGCACTTCTGCAACAGCTTCTGGATAATGTTTTCGACATCTTCACCGACATAGCCCGCTTCGGTCAGCGTTGTCGCATCGGCAATGGTGAAAGGCACATTGAGCAGACGCGCCAGGGTTTCAGCCAGTAGTGTTTTACCGCTGCCGGTAGGGCCCACCAGCAGGATGTTGGACTTGCTGAGCTCAACCTCATCTTTGCCTTTTGCCCCGGTTTTGGTGCGAAGGCGCTTATAGTGGTTGTATACAGCCACAGCCAGCACGCGCTTGGCTCTCTCCTGGCCGATCACATACTGATCGAGGATTTCGGTGATTTCCTTCGGTGTGGGGAGGCGCCCCTCCTGACCATCGGAAGACTCCTGAACCTCCTCGCGGATGATGTCGGTACAGAGCTCGACACACTCGTCGCAGATAAATACGGACGGGCCGGCAATCAGCTTGCGTACTTCCTGCTGGCTCTTGCCACAGAAGGAACAGTACAGCAGCTTGCCGTTGTCTTCCCCGCTGTTCTGGTCGGTCATCAATCTACTCCGTGGTCTGCGGCCCGCCGTCAACCGGCTGCCCATTGGTCTTATCTAGCAAGATGCTGCCTTTTGGCGGCTTTTTCAAGCCCTTTGTTATCACCATTTACCTGGCAACACAAAGGCGACGCCAACGGCCGGGAAAATCACCCTATCCCGGGAGTTCCGCTGGCATGGTTATCTCGTTATTTGGAGGGGTCGAGCACCTGACGGCGGGACAACACCTCGTCCACCAACCCGTATTCCTTTGCCTCATCAGCATTCAAGAAATGATCGCGCTCGGTATCCCGCTCAATATCGCTGACATCTCGGCCCGTATGATGCGCCATCAACTCGTTGAGACGCTTGCGGATCTTGAGAATCTCCTGAGCCTGGATGTGGATATCACTGGCCTGCCCCTGCGCACCACCGCTGGGCTGGTGAATCATGACGCGGGAGTTCGGTGTTGCATAACGCTTGCCCGGAGCGCCAGCCGACAACAGGAAGGCGCCCATACTCGCTGCCTGGCCGATACACATGGTGCTGACACTGGGCTTGATAAACTGCATGGTGTCGTAAATAGACATCCCCGCGGTTACCGAGCCACCCGGAGAATTAATATAAAGATGAATGTCCTTGTCGGGATTCTCTGCCTCCAGGAACAGTAGCTGGGCTACGACCAGATTGGCCATATGGTCCTCTACCGGCCCAACCAGAAAAATCACGCGTTCTTTGAGCAGGCGCGAGTAGATATCAAAGGAACGCTCACCGCGAGCAGTCTGTTCTACAACCATCGGCACCAGGCCGGTAGCTTGCGGATCGATCGAGTGCAGGGGATTATCAAAACGTGCCATAAATACCGAAGATTCCTTTTGTGGCGTATCAGGCGAAGCGCCCGGATCGAGCTGATCTGGACTGAAATTTGGGACTTTCTGAGCTTAACCGGTCGAAGGCGAGAAAGCCAGCCGGCACGGGGAGGGAGGGAAAGGGATCGGCGACTGCTGATCGCAGTCGCCGAGTTTTAGCGCATCAGCCTCGCTGCGGCTTGATCACGTCGTCGTAGGAGCTTTCCACTTCCTTGACGGTGGCGCTGTCGAGCACGAAATCGACTACCTGATCTTCCAGAACGACTGACTCAACGCCAGACAGCAGTTCACGGTTGTTGTAGTAGTACTCGACCACCTCTTCCGGCTGCTGATAGGTGGACGCCAGCTCTTCAACCTTGGCCTTTACGCGATCTGCGTCCACATCGAGCTTGTTCTGCTTGACGATCTCGCCGACGACCAGACCGAGGACCACACGGCGCTTGGCCTGATCTTCGAACATGGCATCCGGGAGCATCTTCTCGGCATCTTCAGCACTGATCTGGCCACCGAACTGCTGAACCATCTGACCGCGCAGGGTGCGAACCTCGCCAGCAACCAGCGCTGCGGGAATTTCCACTTCATGCTTTTCAAACAGCTGGTCCATGACCTGAGTCTTGACCTTGTTCAGAGCCGCGTTTTTCAGCTCGCGCTGCATGTTGTTGCGAACTTCCTCGCGGAACTTCTCTTCGCCGCCTTCCTCAACACCATAAGCCTGGAAGAATTCTTCATCCAGAGCCGGCAGCTCAGGCTTCTCGGAGGACTTGACTTTGATGGTGAAAGTCGCCTCCTTGCCCTTCAGGTTTTCAGCCTGGTAATCCTCTGGGAAGGTGACCTGAATATCCTGCTCATCGCCCGGCTTCATACCGAGAATGCCATCTTCAAAGCCCGGAATCATTTGCCCGGAGCCCAGCTCCAGCTTCTGGTCTTCGGCTTTGCCACCGTCAAACTCTTCACCGTCGACGCGACCGACAAAATCGATGGTCACACGGTCACCCTTTTGCGCCTTGCGCTTAGTCTCTTTCCAGGTGGACTGCTGCTTGCGAAGAACGTCAATCATGTTGTCGACGTCTTTGTCGGTTACTTCAGCCACCGGCCGTTCTACTTCAATAGCGGCCAGGTCGGTCAGCTCGACTTCTGGGTAAACTTCGAAAGTAGCCACGTACTCGAGGTTTTTACCGGGAGTGTTTTCTTTGGTCTCGATGCTCGGCTGGCCAGCAGGCTTCACCTGCTCTTGCTGCACCGCCTCGTAGAAGGTGCGACCCATTACCTCACCGAGCACTTCCTGGCGAACACCGGCGCCGAAACGCTGACGAACCACCTTCATCGGTACCTTACCCTTGCGGAAACCGTTAAGGCGTACGTTCTTGGCCGCCTGCTGGAGACGCTTCTCAACCTCGCTATCGACGACTTCCGCCGGCAAGTTAACAGTAAGGCGACGCTCCAGGCCGGAAGTTGTTTCGATGGAAACCTGCATGTTAATCCTCGTGAGACTCTCTTATTCAAGTCAGGCGCAATCTACCGCGCCGCTCTGACTGCGCCGGAGCGCCAACGCATGTATTCAGCCGCCAGTTCTGCCATAGCGCCGCGCCGGATCGGGGCCGCGCAACACTCAAACCGGCTGTCGCCAAATACAAACAGCCCGCACCTCGCCGATAATGGCGGGTAACACGGGCTGTCCAATTCCTAGTCATTGGTGGGGACGGGGAGACTTGAACTCCCACACCTTGCGGCACCAGAACCTAAATCTGGCGTGTCTACCAATTCCACCACGTCCCCAAACCTGCACCCCGACGCTAACCTATTGATATCTATGCAATTTAAAGCATAAATACCAGGTCCAGGCGACGAGGGCTGCAGATTGTGCCACAGCCGCCGGGGGGCTTCAACAAATTGCCAAGCAACCTGCTGCGGGCGCACCCGAACCCCAAACAACAGAGAGGGCGCCCTGAGGCGCCCTCTCCGAAACAATGGGGCTGCGCCGGGGCATCAGGGCAATCCACCCTCACAGCCCCGGCACCGAGCGAGCCGGTCAGACACGCTCGACAATGGTGGTGATGCCCTGACCAAGGCCAATACACATGGTGGACACACCCAGAGTACCACCCTCGTTCTGCATCACTGTCAACAGGGTGCCGGTAATCCGCGTGCCGGAACAACCAAACGGGTGGCCAAGTGCGATTGCCCCACCATAGAGGTTGACCTTCTTGTCCATGTCATCCAACAGGTCAAGATCCTTGAGCACCGGCAGCGCCTGTGCGGCAAAGGCCTCGTTCAGTTCGACCTTGTCGATATCCGCAATGGTCAGACCGGCATTCTGCAGCGCCTTCTTCGTGGAAGGAACCGGGCCGTATCCCATGATGGAAGGGTCCACACCTGCAAGGGTCATTTCACGAACCTTGGCGATAGGCTCCAGACCCAGAGCCTTGGCGCGCTCGGCTGACATCACCAGCATTACGGAAGCGCCATCGGTAATCTGCGAAGAGGTACCCGCAGTGACCTGACCATGCTTGGGATCAAAAGCCGGCTTCAACTGCGCCAGTGCTTCCACAGTGGTCTCTGGACGGATGGTCTGATCCGTTTCGACCAGAATCGGCACACCGTTTTCGTCATGACCTTCGATGGCGATGATTTCCCGGTTGAACTTGCCCTCTTTGGTAGCCGCGGCGGCCAGCCTGTGTGACCGGGCGCCAAACTCATCCATCTGCTGACGCTGAATACCGTGCATCATCGCCAGGTATTCCGCTGTCATGCCCATGGAACCCGCCGCCTTAGCCATGTAGCGGCCCAGCATCGGGTTGGGGCTCACATGCTCCATCATGTTGAGGTGGCCCATGTGCTCGACGCCTCCCACAACGTACACGTCACCCACACCGGCGCGAATATTGGCAGCGGCGGTGTGCAGCGAAGACATGGAAGAGCCACACAGACGGTTAACGGTCTGCGCGGGAATGGTATGGGGCAGCCCCGCGCGCAGCAGGATAAAGCGAGCCACATTGAAGCCCTGCTCATCACGCTGCATCACACAGCCCCAGATCAGGTCATCAATTTCCGCCGGATCCAGCTTTTCGTTGCGCTGCAAAAACTTCTTCAGCAGTTCTGCGGACATATCGTCTGCGCGAACATGGCGATAAACACCGTTTTTGGAGCGCCCCATTGCCGTGCGGGCGTAGTCGACAATGACGGCGTCTCTGGGATTCAAACTCATCGAAATTCTCCTTGGTAGTCGCCACCAGCCCACTGGTTAAGGGCTGGCCCGGCAGGGGATCTGCCAGCGCGGCCGCAGCCGCGGGTGCGGGTCGGACAATGCCCTCCCCACGTATTGCCGCCCCAACCACTCTGCGTCGGTAAACGGGGCGACGACTCGGTTATCGGTTAATAGTAGGTTTTACCCTCGGCAGCCATCTTGCGCATCTGCTCGGTGGGCTTATACAGCTCACCCAGCTCAGCGTACTTGTCTGCCATCTTCACGAACTCATCCATGCCCACCTTGTCCAGCCAGGCAAAAATGCCACCGCGGAATGGAGGGAAGCCGATACCGTAAATAAGCGCCATATCCGCCTCAGCCGGGGACTCAACGATCCCCTCTTCCAGGCAGCGGGCCAGTTCGGTCGCCATCGGCACCATCATGCGCTCGACGATTTCATCCTTATCAAACTCGCGGCGCTCCGCCACGTGGGGCTTGAGCAGCTCGTAAGCCTCCTCGGTGGCCACCTTCTTCGGCTTGCCTTTCTTGTCTTCTTCATAGTTGTAGAAGCCCTTGCCATTC
Organism: Microbulbifer aestuariivivens; assembly: GCF_039545115.1. Classification (NCBI taxonomy): domain Bacteria; kingdom Pseudomonadati; phylum Pseudomonadota; class Gammaproteobacteria; order Cellvibrionales; family Microbulbiferaceae; genus Microbulbifer; species Microbulbifer aestuariivivens. The sequence continues at coordinate 54,978 of NZ_BAABRT010000017.1, forward strand.
TTCTGGCCAAAGCGTCCGGCTTCATACATGACATCGGTTGCGGCCTTGAAGGTCTTGCCCATACGGTCCGGGAAGCCCTCCGCCATCACCTGCTCCGCGTGCACACCGGTGTCGATACCCACTACATCCATCAGGTAGGCAGGACCCATCGGCCAACCCCAGCGCTCCATGACCTTGTCGACTTCCTGGAAGTCGGCGCCGTCGCGCAGCAACATGGAAAAACCAGCGAAATATGGGAACAGCACACGGTTCACAAGGAACCCAGGGCAGTCGCGCACAACAACCGGTTTCTTGCCCATCTTGTTCGCGTAGGCGACCACACGGGCAACCGCGTTGTCGGAGGTCTTCTCGCCGCGAATAACCTCAACCAGAGGCATCTTGTGCACCGGGTTGAAGAAGTGCATGCCGAGGAAGTTTTGCGGACGCTTCAGTGTCTCAGCCAGAGAGTCAATAGAGATGGTAGAGGTGTTAGAGGCGATGATCGTGTCGTCGCTCACCTTGCCTTCCACCTCGGTCAGCACAGCGCTCTTGACCTTTTTGTTCTCGACCACCGCCTCAACAACAACGTCGATCTGATCGAAGCCGTCATAGCTCAGTGTCGGCTCAATACGGTTCAGGGTTTCGCCCATTTTCTCAGGCGTCATACGACCGCGTTCAACCAGTTTCGCCAGCAGCTTGTTGGCCTCTTTCAAGCCCAGGTCAATACCCTTCTGATCGATGTCCTTCATCTTGATGGGCGTGCCCTTGTAGGCGGACTGGTAGGCGATACCGCCCCCCATGATGCCGGCGCCGAGTACTGCCGCTCGTTCAATCTTTTTGTCGGCTTTCTTTTCCCAGCTCTTGGCCACTTTGCCAATCTTCTGGTCATTGAGGAACAGACCCACAAGAGACTTGGCAGTATCCGTCTGCGCGCAGTCGATAAACTGCTGCTGCTCGATCTTCAGTGCCTCATCGCGATTGACCTTATAGCCCTGCTCCATTGAGGTGACCGCGGCTACCGGGGACGGGTAATGCTTGCCCGCCTGCGCGCCAACAAACGCCTTGGTGGTAAAGAAAGCCATCAGCGCTTCGGTGTCGTTGAGAGGAATCGGGGTTTTCTTGATTTCCCGACGCGCCTTGTAATCCAGCTCACCATCGATGGCTCGCTGCAACAAGGTCAGCGTTGCCTCTTTGAGCTGCTCGTTGGGCACAACCGCATCCACGGCGTGGTTAGCGAGTGCGCTGTCCGCTCTCTGCTCCTTGCCCGCAGCGATCCACTCAGCCGCCACGTCAACGCCAACAACGCGCGGCAGACGCACGGTGCCACCCCAGCCCGGAATCAGGCCGAGCTTCACTTCCGGCAGGCCCACTTTGGCCGCCTCGCCCATTACGCGATAGTCACATCCGAGGCAGACCTCGAAGCCACCGCCAAGGGCGTAACCATTGATGGCGACGGCAGTCGGAACCGGCAGGTCCTCAAGGCGGTTGATGTTCACATTATTCTTGTTCATCAGCTCGGCCACGCCGTCGCGGCCGGCGGAGAAGGCGTCGCCGAACTCGGTGATATCGGCACCGACGATAAAGACACCCTTGCTACTGGTCAGCAGCACGCCCTTGAGACCCTCTGCGGCTTCGATCGCATCCAGCGCCTCGGAAAATTCGGAAACGGTGAGCCGGTTAAACTTGTTGACGGACTCATCCTTTAGGTCGAAGTTGAGCTCGGCGATGCCGTTTTCCAGCATCTGCACCGTTAGCGCTTTGCCACTAAATAACATTGAATGACCTCTTTTTCTCCGGGCGGAATGCCCGGGGTCGGAGTTTTAATGACCACTGCCCTCGCCTGATCCCGGCGGGGACGGAGATACTGCATCGGCAGATCCCATCTGGTGGTGCTGCTTTTGGCCGGATTCACCGGCCTCATTCGCTCCCGGCGAATAAAACACTGCGAGCCGCGGGGGTACCCTATCCAGAGCCAGAATGAATGACAGAATCACCCCAGCGGGTCAGCGATCGCCTAGTATAGCCAGATTCAAACGTCTGTTTGAATACCATTTCTTACAAATCGGGTGGCAGCGCCGCAGCCGCGCACAACTATTGATCGATTCGGCCTTGGCGGAGCCCCGTGAAGGCAACAGTCTATACGCTGATTAGGCCCTCTTTCATATGCTCGGCGCCAAGATTGCCTTCCTGAAGGCTGAATGTGCGGTCAGGTTTAAGTTCAGGGGACACCGGGGCAGCTGGCGCTCACAAGCACACACTCCACCTCACAGGGATTGCGGAAACGATGGGGGCGGTGACGGGCAAAAAGATAGCCATCTCCCGGGCCAAGAAGCGCGACTTCACTGCCAACAGTGACCTCCAGATGGCCGGAGATGATGATCCCTCCCTCCTCTCCAGCAGCCGCCCGCAGATCAGGCTCACTACACGAACCCGGGGCAATGACTGTATAGCGCATGGTCAAACCCCCAGGCTCCTCAGCACCCGCAAAAGCACCCAGCAATCGGGATACTGCACCGGCGGCGTCCACAGCAGGCATTTCAGCCGTGCGAAAGAAAACCGGCCGATCGGCAACGAACTTCAGGGTAAAGAATTCCGCCAGGGACAGCGGGATACCATCGAGGACCTTCTTCAGTGAATCGATGGAGGGGCTGACGCGCCCCTGCTCAATAAGGGAAATCGTGGCATGAGTGACCCCGCTGCGTTCGGCCAGGTGACGCTGCGACCACCCGTAGAGTCTGCGCAGGGCTTTGAGCCGGACTCCGACTTCGCTGCCGGAGTCGCAGGGGGGACCGCCACCTGAGCGATCCCCGCGACTCTCGACCGTCTCGACCGTCTCGCCTGCTTCGCGAATCGCTTTGTCAGGACCGCCCCCTGCTGACTGCGGTATGAATTCCCTGCCTGCCATCATGGCGCCCCCCAATCCCTGGAAGCGTACAGTCTACGCCAGGCATTGGGGCCTGGGAACGTATTCCGGCAATGGGCTCAGACCATGTCGTCGAAAGGATTGTCAGAAGGCAATACCACTTCCGGGTATCCCGGCAGAGTTACCCGCTGATCGGATAGCTGAATCTCCTGCTCGTTGACCAGGCACTCGCCAAAACGGTAGATAGCATTCAGATCTCCGCGCTTCACCTTTGCATCATAGGCCTGTGCGCGTTCGCGAACTTTCTCGTTCTGGACGCTGTGGGCAGTCAATGCCCGTTCACCGTGACGCTTGCCCAGCATTCGGCGCACCACACTGGGAGAAAACACGCTGGCAGTGGCATTGTTGCCGCCAAAGCCCTTGGAGTTCAGGAAAGCCACATCCAGAGACCGCGGATCGCGCTCGCGGTGCTCCAGGGCAATATCCAAGTGCTTGTGATGCACATCCTCAGCGACGCGGTCGACAGTGGTGATCCCCGGTAGAATACCGCGGTCAAAAACCCCGAGACTGGTAATCAGCTGATCACCACTGGCCGCCGCCACGGTATGCCCAAGGTAAGCTTTCACCGCGCATACCGGCCAATTTTCAATGCCAAATGCACCCGCCAGACGATCGAAAATTGCCGACTCGGTGACACGATTCTGCGGCGTACTGGAGCCGTGCGCCTGCACAAAGCTTCTGTGGCGCAGACTGTCCTCCCCGAGCACGGCGCGGGTCTCCGACATCGCTCGCGCAACGGTAAGGTAGTTACCCGGCCCCGGTGCCGAAATGGATTTCTTGGTGCCGTCGGCATTCACAAAGACGTTGGCCACTGCACCGTGAATGTTCGCACCCAGTTCCAGCGCCAAAGCGTCATCCATCAGAATGACCCACTGACTGCCCTCCCCCAGAGTAAAACCGCAGTTCTCTCCAAAGGGTCGGCTGGCGCGACGGAAGTCAATATCGCCCGAGGAAAGCTTGCGCAATCCCTCGATACTGGCCAATGCACCCATGGTGCTATACCCGTCCACAACCTCCGGAACCAGTGGTGCCTCAGCGGCACCCACAACGGCCACCCGCGCGCGTCCGCTGCGGATATCCTCCACCGCCGAGCGGAGGTTATATAAATAAGTGGCGCAGGCACCGGCGACCGCACCGGTGGTACCAACACTGCCCAGCACATAAGCATTGACGAAATCCGCCGGCATACTGGTCAGGCCCAGCGCCAACTGTTTGGAGCTGACACGGGTACCGCGCAACCGCGATTGCAGCAGACCGCCATTGCCGTAGGGGTCCAACTGACTCATCGCTGAACTGGCGTATACGGAAATATTGTGCGGTCCAGCAGCGGAAATCACGGTGTCCCAGTCCAACCCCAGTGACTGCACGGCATCCGAAGCGCCGAGAATGGCAAGCTGCAGGCCGCGAGGATGGAAGCGGGAGTTGTAGTGCTCGCCGGGTTCAAAGCCTGTGGGCAGCTGCCCCGCTGAGCCGACGGAGATTTCCCGGTAGCTGTCCAGCATCACCGACAAACCACTGCAGCGCACCCGCACACGCCCATCGCCGAGAGACTCCACATTCCAGTCAGCCGGCAATGGGTCGGGCAGCTGGCGGGCGGACATTTCAAAAGTCATGCCTTCGGCACTGCTGAGATCGGCCGGCTGATGGAAATGGCATTTGCGGTAGTCGTAAAACCGCGTCTCCAGCTCCCGTACCAGCGTGGAATCCAGCACCCTGCGCTCCAGTGCGGCATCCACCGGCAGGTCCGCATCGGCACCACTGCGCAGCCCCATCAGAGCCGCCAGATCAGCAACAACATCTTCCCGTTCAGCACCGCCTAGCTTGTCCAAAACCAGGCGTTTGTAACCGCGATGAAATGAGCTGCGTCCGGCGGGATTAAAGCCACCGAAAGCGGTGATAACGGGAAGGCGCTGCATCCTGTCCTCCAGCAAAAGCTGATAAGAAATTGACCAAATTGGAACGGGAGTCAGTTTAGGGGGTGGCGATTCGGCCTAGTTATGGACATACTGGCCAGCAAAATTGATTATCTGGCCAACAAGGTCTTGAGGCGTGGAGAAGTAATGCGCACAGTCACTTTTTTCCTGATTGACGAAATGCTGACAACCGGCACGATGCTGCCACTGGAAATGCTGCGCGGTGCCGAGAGCCGCGCACGGGTGGAGGGGCAGAGAGAACCCCTGAGGCTTGTGACAGCGAGCCTGGATGGCAAAGCCGTATCCACGCGTTCCGGTTTTCCCCTGCAACCGGATCTGGCGCTGGCGGATGTACCGGACAGCGACATCATCTACCTGCCGGCACTCTGGCGAAATCCACGGCCCGCGCTTCGCCGCAGCACTGCCTTGCTCGAATGGCTGCGCCAGCAGGCCGAGCGCGGCGCGGCTATCAGTGCGGTAGGAACCGGGGTGTGCTTTCTCGCCGAAGCGGGCCTGCTGGATGGCAAACCGGCCACCACCCACTGGCATTATTTTGAGCGATTTACTCGCGACTATCCTCAGGTGAAACTGAAGCGGCAATACTTCATCACCCAGGCAGACAAACTCTTCTGCGCCGCCAGCGTCAACTCCCTGGCCGATGTCACCGTTTACCTGATTCGACAGCTGTACGGTTCGTCTGTGGCCAGCCATGTGGAGCGCAATTTCTCCCACGAAATCCGTCGGCCGTTTGAAGAAATTGCCTACTCAGAGGGCGCCGTGCATCTGCACCCGGACGAGGAGATTGTCGAGGCGCAAACCTGGTTGCGTGAACACTGTGCCGAGGAGGTGCGTCTGAGCGAAGTGGCAAGCCAATTTGAAATGAGCGTGCGCTCGTTCAACCGGCGCTTCAAGCTGGCCACCGGGCAGACTCCGCTGCAGTACCTGCAGAATGTGCGCGTGGACATGGCGCGGGAACTGCTGCAATCAAGCAACCTCTCGGTAAACGAAATCGCAGAGAAAGTCGGCTATCAGGACATGGGCCATTTCACCGCCCTGTTCAAAAAATTTCTCTCCACGACACCGAGCGACTACCGGACCACAGTCCGCGCGAAATTATTTCGCGTCAACACCTGACCGGGTCACGCTTAACCAGCTCAGGCTGGGCGCGATAAAAAAACCACATCGGGTGCGGCAATTTCCAGCCGCGCACCGAGGTGTTCCGCCAGCCACTGAAAAGACGCATCACTGAAAAAGCAGATATGGGTCGGGTCGCGTATATAGTGCCAGCTGGCAAAGCGCTCGCGGGAAATCACTCGCTTGGTCATGATCGCGAGCAGCCCTCCCGGCCGCAACTTAGACCATAGCGCCGTCAACTCTGCGCCCGGTGCGGACAGGTGCTCCACCACTTCGGTGGTCACGATAAAATCGTAATCGCGCTGCAGTACCTCGCTGTCTGGGGCATAAAAGGGGTCGTAAAGTGCTACCTGGTGCCCTTGCGCTTCGAGCATCCGGGCCAGCAGCGGCGCCGGTCCACAGCCGAAATCCAAACCTTCACTGGCACCCTCCAGACGCGCCAGCAGGGGCTCCGAACAGCGACTCAGAAAACGGCGATACCCCTCATCAGAGACATCGTTCTCATGCAGGTCGTAGTAAGCGCGTTCTTTCTGGGCTGAAAGGTGAAATTCCACAGGAACGAAAACCAGTGCGCAATATGCGCACTGGAGATACTCGCGGAACCGGTCGCGATGATAGGGCTGTGCCGCCGAATGGCGGCACAGGGGGCAGCGCGGAGACAACTTAAGCTTCTTCAGATTAAGTTGCTTCGAATCAGGCCGCTTCGGATTCGGCGGTGGATTTACTCTCCTCCGCCTTGCCGTGCTGGAGCAAATTACCGGCGCCGATTTCAATTTTGCGCGGCTTCATCGCTTCGGGAATTTCCCGCACCAGTTCTATGTGCAGCAGGCCATTAGCCAGCTGGGCGTCGGTGACTTTCACATGGTCGGCAAGCTGGAAACGACGCTCAAAATTGCGCGCCGCGATACCACGGTGGAGGAAATTGCGCGGCGCAGATTCCTCGGGTTTCTTACCCGAAACAGTCAGGCGATTCTGCTCCATCTGGATATCGAGCTCGGACTGCTCGAAGCCCGCCACCGCCATGGTAATGCGATAGCTGTCTTCACCGGTCAGCTCAATATTGTAAGGCGGGTAAGCCGGTTGATTCTGTTCATTGCTGGTCATGCTGTCCAGCAGGCTCGCCATGCGATCAAAACCGATGGCAGAACGATACAGGGGGGAAAAGTCGAAGTTACGCATTGTCATATCCTCAATTCAGAGCAATATTGGTAAATTGCCCGTCCGCAGACCGGGCGTGATCGGCGAGCACCTCAAAAGAACCTGCTCTCCGTAAATACTAGATAGGGGCCACCGGAAAGTTTTCAAGGGCCGAAAAAAGAAAACCTAGCGGGACTTCCGGGCAGAAGGATCGAGCATGAGCAGAAATCACAGAGCGACCAAGCAGGCACAAAACAGGGGCCAAAGCAGAAACCAGGGTCCGAGACTTTTTATCGGTATCCGCCCCGCTCCCGACACGCAGGTTTTTCTCGACACTCTGGTTGCCCACTGCCGCCAACAGCTGGGCCGAAGCAGTGAAAGCGCAATGCGCTGGACCAGCCAGGCCAACCGGCATCTGACACTGGCCTTTCTGGGGGAGACCCCATCCGAGCTTGTGCCGGCACTGGAAGCGGGCATTATCGAAATCGCAGCTCAGAGCAGGCCGTGTCAGGCCCGGGCCGTAACCCTCCACCCCTTCCCACGCAGTAGATCCCGATTACTGGCAGCGGAACTTCTCACAAATCCCGACCTGGACAGACTGCATCGGTTATGTCGCGAATTGATGATCCAGCTCGGCCTGGTTCCGGAGAGCGCCGCTTATCGCCCACATTTCACCCTGGGGCGAAACCAGCGGGGATTCCCGCGATTCCAGCCAGTGGCGCTGGATCGGGTGGTGGAACTGAACAACATTGTTCTCTACGAGAGTCGCCTGGCCCCCGGTGGCAGCCAGTACCACCCGCTTCTCGAAGCGGAGCTCGCCAACAGCAAAGACCCCGGGCATACATAAATGGCCCGCCCTTTCATGGGCCAGCGGGTGCAGGCTTCTGCCGATACCCGTACCCGGGCACAAAAAAGCTCGCCAGAGCGAGCTTAGCGGGGCGGGACAGAGCGGCAGGATGCCACACTCTGAGGCCAGTCTTCAGGGGCTGGCGCTCTCCTGCTGTTTGGGTAACTCCAACGGTTCAAGCGACTCCAGTGGCACGGCTGCCCCGTCGGCGTTAGCCGGCAGCTGCGGCTCGGCCGGCACCTGCGATTCAAGCTGTGATTCGCCTGCCTCGGACGGGACCTCTGCGGCGGGGGCCTCCTGCAAGGCGGTCGGCGCGGAGGGCTCCTCGGACCCGACTGGCTGCTGTGACTGGGCCTGATCCGGTGACTCGGATAATTCACGAGACTGAGGCGACTCGTTCGCGCCGGTTACCGCTCTTGCGTCAACTGACTCCTGGGAAGCGGCCCCTTCGAGTGATTGCAACGCATACTGAGGGTACATGACCAGGCGCGGCCTAGAGAGACGCCTGGCGTCCAGGATGAATACGTAAGGCTCCTGCGCGTCTTCCTCTGGGATGGTGCGACGGAATTTCCAGGTGTTGACCTTGTAGGTCTGCCGCCCGGCCTCCACCGGCGCAACCAGGCGATACTGGTCATGGCCCAGGGACTCGAATGGCACTGACTCGCCCCGTGACGGCTCAAGTACAAGGTAACGGAAAGTTTCCTTACCCTCATCGCCATCTTCCAGCAGCCTGTCCAGGCGCTGACGCTCACGACGAACATAGTCGAGGAGCTCCGGGTCCACTTCGCGCACCACTTCCTGGGCCTCTTCAGGCATTCCAGCAGAGCCTGCTTCCGCAAGCCCTTCCGTGCGCTCCGCCGGCTGTGCGGGGGAAGCAGCTTCCGGCTGCTCTTCCAAAGCCGGCCCCGACACTTCTGATGCCTCTGACGCTTCTAATACTTCTGTTGAAGCCTCTGGCGCAGCTGCGGATGCCTCTTCCAAGCCACCCTCTGCCGGTACCATGCCCTCGGCCTGCTCCGGGATGACCACCGGGTTGCCTGCGACCGACGGTGGCGGCAACTCCGCCTCGCTGGCCGCTACAGGAACCTGCTCGGCCAACGCTGCTTTGCGGCGGTCTTCCTCCGCCCGGGCCAACAGTGCGGCGACAAGATTGTCAATTTTTTCCCTCTGCTGCTGGATGCGGCGCTCGCCGCTGGCGATACCTTCTCGAGCCTCCTGCAAGCGAGCGTTCAACTCATCGTAATTCGACTGAATAAATTCAACTCGCCGGGTACGGCTGTCCACACCCCGTTCAGCCATGGCGAAGCCGTGCTCGGCCTTGTTTAGCTGACGTTCGGTATCGTCGGTGGAGTTGACTAAATGGTCACGCTTGGCCAGCTGCAGCTCGCGACGGTCAGCCTCATATTTGAGCCGGGCTTTTTCCAGGGCCTCTTTGGCCTGCTCCAGCTTGTAGTCATATGAGAGCAGCTCGTTCTCAAGCTCCTCTATCTCGACCTGACGATTCTCCTGCAGCTGCTCCATGCGGGCCAGCCGGTTCTTCTCCCCCGTCAGTGAAGCCTCTGACTGCGCCAGCGCAGTATCCATCCCCACCATCAAAAGACCCGCCAAAATCAGCGAGTAACACTTAGGTATCGCCATAAGAAACAACCTGCTACTAATTATTGTGAGTTATGTAGAACAGAACAGCTCCGAACGTTTTTCCGAGCAAATACCGCTTTAGCCTCTAGTTTGCGCTTAATTCTACGCAGACACCAACAGCCGGGCAATGACCCAAGAGGATAACGCCGCTCGGGGTCTCCCAGCCCCCAAACTCCCTCAGCACTAAACTGCATAGCCGAGCCACCGGGAAAATTGTGACAATTTTACGATCACAACGCTTGATTTTTTCTTCCGCGGGAGCATTATGGGTAACAGGGATAGATTTGCCGTACGCGGTAAAAGACCGGACCGGGCGTAAAACAAACTTCGCTGTTTCGTCAGCCAATCTTCGTTGCGACCTACAGTGTTCCGGGCTCTACCAAACGACAGCTGCTTCCCTAAAGGGCGCCCTACCTTTTACAGCAAACCGCTCCAGCGGCCTGCAAGGTTTCCTTTAACCGGAGGTAATGCCCATGAAATCTACGCCTTACGATAACATCGTGTTCCGCGACATCGATAAATCAGCCGCCCTGGCTGACACCGTCTCCAAAAAACTCGACAAGCTGGAACGTTATTGTGGCGAAATCATCAGCAGTCGGGTGGTACTCGAAGCGCCCCACCAGCACAAACACAAAGGCAAACAGTACAAGGCCTCTGTTGAACTAGGCCTCAGCGGCACCCCGCTCACCATCAGCAATGAGGATGAGTCGATTCACCGTGCGGTTAATGCTGCATTTGCCTCCGCAGAGCGCTGCCTGAAAGAGCGCGGAGAACGCCGCAAGGCGAAGCGGCACCAGAGTGTGGCTCTCCAAGAAGAAACTGAAGAGTAACCCCCGAGTGGCTCGTTCGGTGTGTGAGGACTAATGCCAGACACGCCGCGGGCATACTTCCCCTTGAAGAAGTAAATAAAAAGGCGATGCCAGCGCATCGCCTTTTTCTATTTTGGGTTTGGATTTGGGCAAAGCCTCGCAGCCACGCGGCATTTCCAGTTTGTGCGCCCTTTCAGTTCGCGCCCCCGTTCAGTTCGTACACCCCTTCAGTTTGCGCACCCTGCCAATACCCTCGCACCCGGCATTTTAGCCGCGCTAATCAAACCCTCGCGCTCACCCACAATACTCTCGTTGTTCTACTCGTTGTTCTACTCGTTGTTCTACTCGTTGTTCTACTCGTTGTTCTACTCGTTGTTCTACCTGTCGTTGAGGTGGCTGCCCTGCTGCTCATACGCGAAATAAGCGAACTTCAATCGTCAGGCGTTAGCTGGCTGGGGTGCGCATGGTGACAAACTCCTCTGCCGCTGTCGGGTGAATGCCAATGGTGTGGTCAAAGGTCTCTTTAGTTGCACCGGCCTTGATGGCAATGGCAATGCCTTGAATTATTTCTCCCGCCTCAGGACCCACCATATGCGCGCCGATCACCTTATCATTGCGCGAATCCACCACCAGCTTCATCAAAGTGCGCTCGTCGCGGCCGCTGACGGTGTTGCGCATGGGGCGAAAGTCAGACTTGTAGATGGTCACAGGGATTCCCGAGTCCCGAGCTTCCTCCTCGGAGAGTCCTACCGTACCGATATTCGGCTGGCAGAAAACCGCCGTGGGAATATTGTTGTAATCCATTTCGGCCGCCTGGCCTGTCTGCCAGTGCTTCACCAGCGCCATCGCCTCGGCGAGAGCAACAGGGGTCAACTGGGGCTCCCCGGTGACATCGCCGAGGGCGAAGATCGAATGCACACTGGTGCGGAAATTATCATCTACAGAGATAGTGCCGTCCCGATGCATGACCACCCCCAGCTGCTCCAACCCCAGCCCGCGGGTATTGGCAACCCTGCCTGTGGCATAAAACACCATATCCACAGCCAGCGGCGCACCCTCGGCAGCATGAGCCAGCAATGAGCCATCGTCCTGCTTTTCAATCTTCTCCACCTGCTGATTAAAGTGCAGATGAACGCCTTTCTTGCCCATCTCATCCCGGACAAAAGTGCGAATATCCCGATCAAAGCCACGCAGGAACAGGTCTCTCCGGTAGGAAAGGTGTGTCTCAGCGCCGAGACCGGCAAAAATACCGGCGAACTCCACCGCGATATACCCCCCACCCACCACAAGCACTCGCTTGGGGAATGTATCCATGGAGAAAACCTGGTTAGAGGTCAGGATATGCTCGCGGCCGGGGATATCCGGCACAAAAGGCCAGCCTCCCGTGGCAACCAGTATCCGCTCGGTGGTGTACCGCTCCTCACCGACAACGACGGTATGAGGATCTTCAATCCTGGCCCGGCCATCAATGACGGTGACACCGGCATTAGCCAGCAGGTTGCGATAGATATCGTTCAGCCGGCCGATCTCGGCCGCTTTATTGTCCCGCAGGGTGGGCCAGTCAAAAGTGGCGCCCTCGTTCTGCCAACCAAAGGCCTTTGCGTCCTCGAAAGTCTCTCCGTAGCCACTGGCATAAACGAGCAGTTTCTTCGGCACACAGCCGACATTGACGCAGGTACCGCCCAAATAGCGATCCTCCGCCACCGCCACGCGCATTCCTGAAACCGCAGCCATCCGCGAAGCCCGCACTCCGCCGGAACCCGCGCCAATTACAAACAAATCGTAGTCAAAATCAGCCAAAACTCGCTCCTAAAATTCCTTTGACAGGGCCATTACTGGACTGGTGAACAGTGTAAAAAACTCGCCGGAAATGTCGAGCGAGTCTCATAACAGGAGAAAACATACAGCCAAACCTCACTAGTTGGTACATTCGTGAAGCTTGTCACACAAGCCGGTTTGACTCTTTTTTGACAGTTGGCTATTCATGTGATTGCAGCCACAAGCAGTTGCCTGCCAGCGACAACAACAAACATAAAACATAGGCACACAGCATGAAGCACATTTCCAGCCTTTTGCAGCGAACACTGTGTTTACTCAGCCTGTTAATCTTCTGCAGCGCCAGTTATGCCAAACCGCACCCACCCTACCTCACCGAGAGCTATTGCGAAGGTCTGGTAGAGCAGTTTGTGGGCTCGAGCATGCGCAGCCTCAACAGTTACGTAAACCAGCATTTCAACCTTGAGTACCGCGGCGGTATCCGCAACACGATCCACTTTCTGGATCAGCGCATTGAATGGCTCACTGAGTGCAACGATTATTTAGAAGACACAAGCGAAAGCACGGTCTTCTATAACGAAGGCCTCACACAGGATATCTTTGCGGCAATCCAGGCCCTCTCCAGAGAATTACAGCACGTACAGGACGGCGTGGAGTATTCGGATGAAACCGGCACCAACAACCCCACGCCATTCATAAAGCAACGCTACGATGAACTGGCACAGTTGGTCGAGCGGTATCACACCCGCGTACTACTGGACAAACAGTTTGAGTAAAACCCTCCTCTGTTGTGACCCGCAACCGCTGGCTTAGCCCGACTCAACTATACCGGGCCGGCCAGCGTGGACGGGTTTGCCTGTGGGGCTTGCGGGGCTTGCTAAATCCGCCAAACCCTCTACAACCCTCTACAACCCTCTACAACCGTCAAAGACCAGACCTGCCATACCCGGTTCACCCGGTATTTGCCGAGGGGATATCCCCAGATCAGGCCTGCTCGGGCTCCGCGAGATACGACAGCGCCGCCCTTCCATCTCCACCCCTTAACTGTTTGCTCTTTCTCCGAAACCCCGCCTTCTTTTTTCCTTGCTTCGACCTTCGCGCTGCTCTCTTCGCTTTTTCCTTCGCTTTTTCCTGCGCTTTTCCCTGCGCTTTTCCCTGCGCTTTTTCCTTCGTGTTGTGCGCACCGCTCATTGTGCTTTTGAGTGTACCTGGCCGCACACTGGCAGCTTGCCTCGTATTTCTGTGCATTATTGGCGACTTTTTGCAGTTTATTGCCGCTCGGACTTCGAATACTCCCCGGACGCCTGCCTCATCGCCATGCGCAGTTCGTCCGCACTGGCCGGATCGCGCCCCAGCAACCTTTCCTTGAGGCTACTGGCGACACGCCTTGTCACGGCGCTCAGCCGGGGGCGCTGTTTTTCCGAAAAGGGCACCGGTCGGCAACTGTGCATGGTGGCGAGCCCGATGCGCGACATGAAGAGACTGGCCCCCATCCCCTGCCCCAACCTGGCGGATACCGTGCTCACCACACTGTCACCCAGCAGTTCGGGCCAGAGCTCACTCACCGCGTATTCGCTGGCACCACTGTAGGCGACAAGGTTCAGAACTTTTCTGAACAGACGCCAGCGCACCACCACAGACGGGCGTACACCATAGATCTGCGCCACATCGTCGATCATGCGCATGGATTGCCGCAGGGCCACCAGAACATCCAGTGTGGCAAAGGGACTGAGGCCAACCAGTGCACCGGTGGCGCTGGCGTGGCGAACAACCCGACGCAGCGCCTCCTGGTCCAGGGCCTCAAGAAAAGTCAGCTCAACATGGCGCAGTAATTCGCTGCCATCATAGTAATCCGGGGCTTCCTCCAGTACCCGAGTGAGTAATACGCCCTGGGGTTTACCCTCGAAATGCCGAGCCAAGTCCCGCCGAAATGGCGCGACGGAATCCATCGAGCGACAATCACGCAGCTCCAGTGCCAGCTCCCGGGTTTCCTCGAGCCTGCGCAGTGGCCGGCCAGCGCGAAAAAACTCCCACACGCCACTGGCAATAGTCACCAGCAAGGCGCCAATCACCGTGCCGGCGAGCACCCCCAGTATCCAGTGCCGCTCCGCAGCCCAGCTGAACAGCTGGTGCAGCTCCCAGGCCACAGCGCCCCCGGCAAGGCCAAGCGCAGCAAAAAATGCCGGTTTCCAGAGGCGCAAACGGAATACGGGCAGGCGGAGTTCCGAAAACGAAATCCTGTCGGGCAGAGACTCCCCGGTGGTAATGGAGCGGGGAATACCCTCCGGCTCCTCCGCCAGGGATTCCACCCGTGTCGCGTCTCGCTCAGCCCTTTTCTCCTCGGGCGCCTCCAGGCTCTCAATCCGTGTTTGGCGCCGGCCGGCCGGACTATTGCTATTCATCAGACTTTGTCTCCGAGCAGGAGGTTAAGCAGTGCATCCACACGAATATGGGGAATGCACTCACCCGCTGCCATACCCGCGGGTGGGCGCAGCTGCGGCGGTGCCGCACCCTGGTAATGCTGCCAATCTTCCGCCTCTCCCGGCAGCTGGGCAAAAATCTCGGCATTTTCAAACCCCAGATAACGCCCCTGCAAATCGTGCCCCACCAGCATGCGCCGGCCATCGCGAAGCGTCTCATTGGAGCTGCGTACCGCGGAGATCGCCTCACAGAAAAGCGGTAGCCCCTGGTGTCGGGCGCCGGCAAAGGCCTGCTGCAGCTGGCTGCCAAGCAGCTGGCGCAACGCATCGTGGTCGGCGGCCAGCACCTGATCCACTTTGGTCGCGGCAAAGACCAGGCGGTCGATGCGTGGGCGCCACAGCTTCCGCAAAGGGTTTGAGCCGCCGTAGCGGAAAGTATCGGCGATGTGCGCGAAGGCGAGGCGCATATCGTCGAGAGCCTGTTCCCCGGCGTACAGGGTGCCAATCATATCCACCAGCACCAGTTGGCGGTCCAGATGGCGAAAATGGCTGTGCACAAAGGGGGCGACCAGCTCATCGACATAGCGGCGATAACGGGCTGCGAGCACCTTGTAGTTGCTGTTGTCCGGCAGCGCGTCAAGCGCAGCATTGGTCTGGCCGCGCAGATCCAGGAGCGGCATCACCAGATACTCCTCGCGGTCGAGCAGAGCCCGCCCCGGCTGCAGATAACTGAGCCTGCGGGCGGAACGGCATTCAGAGAGGAAATCCCGGTAAGTGCTCCACAGCCTCTCCAGCTGCCCCGGCTCAGCAGTTGCCGATGGCGACAGCGCCGCCAGTTCCGACATCAGCTGGGGCGCAAGGCCGGTGCGGGCATCGCCATCGAAAATATGGTGCTGGTGTCGACACCAGTCGGCGTAACCCATCCCCAATAGCGGCAAGTCCATCAACCATTCGCCGGGGTAATCCCGCAACTCCACCACCAGGGTGCGACGCCCGGGGCGGCCGAAGCGGCGCGTGCGCAAGTGAATATGAAGCTCCAACGCCGATAGCTGCCGTGTGCTCTTCGGCCAGCTGGGGGGCTGATCGAACAACGCGTTAAGGCACTGGCGGTAGTCGAACATAGGCAGGTCCGCATCCAGTGCCGGCCTGATTTCGGCACCGAGCAGGTCGCCATTCAATGCCGGTCCGAAACCGGGCAACTGGGCTTTGGCCGGGTGGCTCAACTGATAGATAAGGCTGGTGAGAAGGGTGGATTTCCCCGCGCCACTAAGGCCGGTGATACCGATACAGACACGCCGGTCCAGCAGACGCTCCGCCGCCCAGTGGGATTTTTCCCGGGCACCGCGACGCAGGCGTCGCCATTGCTCCTTGAGCTGCCTGCGACCACCCTGCGCGGTTTGCGACTCTGATTCCAACGCCGGCTCCGATTCTGAATCCGATTGCGATCCTGCCATAGACCACTCCATGCGGGTCTGGCGGTGCCGATCACCGCCTGCAAAACCTGAGAATAACAGGCCGGAAGCAGCCTCAGCATCTCAACCGGATACCGGTACTGGAATCAATGCTGCTCCAATACGGGTATCGGCGCGGGTACCGCATGACTCAGGGTTTGCCTGCAACGCAGAGCGGCGGCCACTGGCCGCCGCTCTTTAATGATAGGCCCCCAGCTGGTACAGGGGCTGGAGAGCTTGGATTAGGGTTTCTCTATCTGGGCTTGGGAAGTGAGGGATCAGTCCACCAGAGCAATGTCGCCCGACCCCATCACCGAGAACGACTCCGAACCGGGGCGGCGCAGAACAATATCGCCGGAACCCATCACGCCCCCTTCGGCCCGGTCCGCCTGCAGGTTGCGCCCGATAAAATCCCCGGAACCCATGATGTCGACGCGCAGCGCGCCCACGCGGCCATTGATGACCATGTCACCGGAGCCCTTGATGTCGGCGTCCAGCGCCTCGCCGGCAAAGCTGTCAAGGACCACATCACCAGAACCGCGAATGGACGCCTCGGCGCGCACGGCGAGTACCGTACCAAGAGCCAGGTCACCGGAGCCGGTCACCGAGGCCACCAGAGACTCCGCAGCCACTTTCGCCACCGTCAGGTCACCGGAACCGGTCACATGCAGTCGCAAAGCATCGCTCTCCAGGATTTCCGCCCGCGCCTCGCCGGAGCCGGTCACCGCGATGGATTCCACCACCGGCAGGGAAACCCGGTAATCCACCGACTGCCCACCGCTGACAGTGACTATGCCGAAAAAACGCTTGTGACTGGGCTCCACCCACAGTTTGAGGGTATTGCCCTTCACTTCCGCGCGCGCCAGCGCCACCGCTTCCGCAGTGCCGGAGGCAGCCACAGAGAAACTGTCCCCCTGCACAACCTCCAGAGAGGAACTCCCCTGCAGATCGATACGGGAAAAACCGGACAGGTCAAAGGTCTGCTCGATGGTTTCCTCCGCCAAGGCGGCAGTGGTCAGGGCAGACAGCACAAGCGCCAGGGCTGCCAGAGCGGCATTGAAACGGGTCATAAGGGCCATGGACTATTCTCTCGTAAAAGTTTCTCGTTACACCCAAGACGCGACCAATGGCCACTTTGGATGCACGGTCGTTGAAACTTTTTGCACCTCAAGCGCAATCTGCCTCGGAATAGCCGGCCTGGATCAGTGCCGCGCGGATCTTGCCGGCCTCCTCGGCCAGCACCTCGCTCTCGGCAGGCTGCTGCTTGGAAAAGTCGAAGTCATCGAGCGCCTCGACCGGAATCAGATGCAGATGGGTATGCGGCACTTCCAGGCCAGCCACCATCACCCCCACACGCTTCGGGTTGTACACGGCCTTGAGCCCTCTGGAGACCCGCTGGGCCACATGCATCAGGTGCGCAGACAGCGCCTCGGGCACCTCGTCCCAGTGGTTGATCTCCTCCACCGGAATCACCAGGCAATGGCCCGGCTTGATGGGGGAGATGGTCATGATGGCCACCACCTGCTCATCCCGCCAGATGAAGTGTCCGGGCAAATCGCCATTCATGATCTGGGTAAATATGCTCGCCATTTTGTTTGGCCTCCTTGAATCCGTATAAAACAGGCCCCGGCCGTGCAGAAGGCGCACAGCGGTGGCTACAGAACCGCCGAGTCTACCAGCTTCGCCACTATACGCAGACAGTGAATTATCGTCGCGCATGGCGCCACAGGCTTTTACCCGAACAGCGTCGCCGAAAACCACGCACTGACAGTAAACGAATGCTGACTTATCAGACACAACCCACAGACACTCAATCTAAAGAAGTAAGTGACAATTTTTTGACAATTGACTGGCAGTTTTCTGTGGTTGCCCTAATCTCCAAGCCATCCGGAAAAGCGCCGTCACCCAATCTCACATTTTTCGATGTCGTACCGTCAGTATCAAAAAAACGCGACAAGGCCGGCTAAAACTCCAGCCACAACGCCAAGGCGGCAACCGTAACCGACAACCACAACGGTATTTCATTTCGCGGGTTTTCATTGTATTCAGGGACAGGGTAAAAACTAGCAAGCAGCAATTACAGCGGCTTGGATCGCGAGGCCACAGAAATAGATGGCCGTGACGATTTCAAAAGATGCCATTCAGCGCCGCTTTTAAACCAACTGGGGGAGTCAATAGATGGCTACGCTTTTAGAGCAAGTCGGTGGCAACCGGTTTGTGACCGATACAGTGGCAGAATTTTTCCATGCCATCGCTCGACATCTCTCCGATGACGACAGCGATGAGCACCGCAAACAGCAGGCCCGCCAGGCAAAATTCCTCACCCACGCCCTGTCCGGCACACAGGAACCGGTGCGCTCAAGCCGCGCCAGCTTCCTGGCTCTGGGGCTGAACCCAATGCTTTTCGAGGCGCTGCTGGAGTTTCTGGAAGGGCGGCTGCTCGAACTCGGCTTCCCTGACCAGCTGACTAGCGCACTGGTGGAAAGCGCCAGCAGCCTCTACGGCAACTGCGATCCGCAACTGTCCATCGCCTGCTGAAAATCACCCGCCAGCCACCGGCTGCTGCCTGCTACTGCGGCCCCGGGCGGTTGCGACATGGCGGAGCGCTCAATACAATGGCGCTTCGCAGCCTTTATCCCCCGTGTGCCTCCTTGCATTCGGTAAGCGCTACTCCATTCACACTCGATTCTCAGAGATTTCCCCATGAAGATTGCCAACCACTCCGTAGTGGAGATGCACTACACCCTGAAAGACGCAGAAGGCACTGTCATCGACTCTTCCTCCGGCGGTGAGCCGCTGAAGTACCTGCAGGGTGTCGGTAACATCATCCCCGGACTGGAGCGCGAGATGCTCGACAAGAGCACCGGCGACAAGTTTACCGCCGTCATCCCGCCGGAAGAGGCTTACGGCCCGCAAAACCCAGAACTGATCCAAACCCTGCCGCGCAGCGCCTTTGGCGGCGTGGAGGAACTGAAAGTCGGTATGGCTTTCCGTGCCCAGAGCACCGATGGCCAGCCGATTGAAGTCGAAATTATCGATATCGACGGCGACAACGTCACCATCAACGGCAACCACCCGCTGGCGGGTGTGGAACTGCACTTTGATGTGGAAGTGGTCTCCGTGCGCGAAGCCACTCCGGAAGAGATCGACCACGGCCACGTGCACTGATCTCAAAGGCGGCGGCTCATGGCCGCCGCTATCTCGCCCTTCCCGTCCTGTTGCTCGCCGCTCTCGATACAGCGAGTTCCCCTCAGGCTCCGCCCTTGCCTCTCATCCCTCGGCATCAAATTACTGCTGCGACGCTCTGCTTTCCCGAAAACAAATGGCCCGACAGCTCTCCACGTTAGCGCCTCATCCCCTCAGCCTGTCAACCTGTCAGCACCTCGGTATCGGAACAGTATTCTCCCGACAATGGGCAATTAGGCAGTTTTGCCGCAAACCACCCCTGCCACTACCATTGGCTGCGAGATCAGCGGTATGACTACTGGGGGCAGAGTCTCAAGGCTTAAAGTTGCCTTAAAAGTGCCTTGGCGATGACTGGAAGTGCCTTGGCGAAGACTGGAAGTGCCTTGGCGGTGACTGGCAGGGGCTTGGAGCTGCCTTCAAACTGCATAAAACACTAGCCAATACAAATGGACGCGCTCCCTGTATGCCCCCCGACCTACCCGCCAGAATCATTCTGTTCGACAGCGCCTGCAACCTCTGCAATGGCTGGGCAGGCTTTATCCTGAAGCATGACAGAAACGCACGCTTCACCCTGTGCCGTGTACAATCGCCCGCCGGCCAACGGCTGCTGTGCGAACTTGGCCGCCCACTGGACACTTATGCAACACTGCTGTACCTGGAAAACCCAGGTGTAAACAGCGGGCAGGTCTATGAAAAAAGCGCGGCGGTTTTGCGCATCATGGCGCAGCTGCCAATGCCCTGGCGCGCGGCCAAGTGGTGTCAGCGGGTGCCTGAACCGCTGCGCGACTGGGTCTACGACCGGGTGGCCGGCAATCGCTACCGGCTGTTTGGTCGTCGCCAGAAGTGCCGGCTGCCGGGCGCGGCTGAAAGACAGAGATTTCTTGAAGATTTAGATGAGCATCATGTTAACTGAGCAATATCGACAGCGCTTCGGCGGCATCGGTCGCCTGTATGGAGAAGCGGCACTGGAAAAGCTGAACGCCGCACATTTCATTGTCATCGGTATTGGCGGCGTGGGCAGCTGGACGGCGGAGGCCCTGGCCCGCTCGGGCGTGGGCAGCCTTACCCTGATCGATCTCGACGATATCTGCATTACCAACACCAACCGCCAGAGCCACGCGCTGCAGGGCACCATCGGGCAAAGCAAGGTGGAGGTCAGCGCCGAGCGTCTGCGCCAGATCAACCCGGAAATCCGCCTGAACACCATCGAGAATTTCGCAGCCAGCGACAATCTCGACGCACTGTTGAACCCCGAGGTTCGCCCCGTCGATGTCGTCATCGATGCCATCGACGCCGCACGAGTCAAGGCAGCCATCGTGGCCTACTGTAAACCGCGCAAAATACGCCTGGTGACCGTGGGCTCGGCAGGCGGCAAGAGAGACCCGGCGCAGATCCAATGCGCGGACCTGGGCCGCACCACCAACGACCCCATGCTGGCAAAAGTCCGCCAGCACCTGTACCGCTTCCACAATTTCCAAAAATCCCACAAGCGGCAGTTCGGCATCGATGCCATCTACTCCACAGAGCCGATGGTCTATCCGCAGCCGGATGGCCAGGTATGCCAGCAGAAATCGGTCATGCAGAACGGCGTCAAGCTGGACTGCAGCGGGGGCTTCGGAGCCGCGACGATGGTGACCGGAAGTTTCGGTTTCGCCGCTGCAAGCCGCGGCATCGAGCGCCTGTTGCAGCGCCCCTAAGCAGCCGAGAAATTGGCGAGACAGGAACGACGCATCTGGCGCTGCGGGAACATCAACCTTTCAGTTCAGTGAAGCGCAGCGCCTGCGCCAGCAGTGCATAAAAACCATTGCTGCGCGACTGGCTCAGGTGCTGTTTCAGCCCCAGATCCGCGAATACTCCCTCCAGGTCCAGACTGGCAATCTCCTCGCCGCTGCGGCCATGAATCTGCGACAGCAGCAGCGCCGCCAGCCCTTTGACCACCCGGCTGTCGCTGTCCACCGCGAACAGGTGGCGCCCGCCGACCTGCCGGTGTGCCAGCCACGCTTCCGATTCACAGCCGCGCACCAAATAACCGGGCCGACGAATTTCCGGCTTGGGGGCAATCGACTGGCTCCAGCGCATCAGCTCCCGATAGCGATCCTGCCAGCTGCGCTGGGCCGCCAGCCGCTCGATCCGCAGCGCCGACAGATCGTCATCCCGCCAGCCCGCAACGGCGGTATTTTCCGCGGGAATGGTCGCACTGACACGCTGAAATTCCCCCACCGCATGCAGGAATGCTTCACAGTCCTGCCATGTCGTGTAGCCAGCCACCGAGGCCCGCAGGGTGGCGCCCACGCCGGCGGCCCGGCTCAGCGGCTGGGCACAGTGGTTGCCCACCCTGACCGCGATATCCCGCTCGTCGAGCCAGTGCGCCAGATCAGCGGGCGCCCCATCCACCGGCGCGAAGGCCACAATGCCGAGATTGTGCTGGGGCTGGCTCAGCAGTCGCAGGTGCGGCATCTGCGCCAGCTCCCGGTGTAACCGCTGCACCAGCGACTGTTCGTGCGCGGCCATCGCGGAGCGATCCTGCTGGCGCAGAAAAGCGAATGCCGCATTGAGGCCGGCGAGACTGCCGAGGGACGAGGTTCCAGCTTCAAACCGATGCGGCAGACCGGCATATTCACTGTGGTAGAGGCCCACTTCCGCGATCATTTCGCCACCGCCCTGCCAGGGGGGCATGGCGGCGAGCAGCGCTTCACGGCCATAGAGCAGCCCCACACCGGTGGGGCCATAAAACTTATGCGCGGAGCAGACAAAGAAATCACAGCCTGTGGCCTGCACGTCTATCACCTCGTGGGCGGCGAGCTGAGACCCGTCCACAATCCAGTGCAGCGCCCTGCCCCGCAGCTGCCGCGCGATGGCGGCGAGGTCCGGGCGCAGTCCCAGCGCATTGGAGCCTCCGGTCAGGGAAACAATCCGCGTGCGCTCATTCAGCACTTCTTCAAGCCGGTCGAATTCCGGCACCCCGGCGATATGCGGCACATAGCGCAGTTTCAGCCCATAGCGCTGCGCCATCATCTGCCAGGGCACCAGGTTGGCATGGTGTTCAATGGTGGAGAGAACAATCTCGTCGCCCTCGCACAGCCCGGCACACAGGCTGTTGGCGAGCAGGTTGAGCGCCTCCGTGGCGCCCCGGCAGAAGATGACTTCGCGGCTGGTGCGGGCATTGAGAAATGCCGCCGCCTGCGCGCGGGTCTCCTCCACCAGTTCGGTGGCGCGGCGGGCAAGGCGGTGGCTGGAACGGTGGGTATTGGCGTTGCTGTGACGATAGAAGTCGGCGATGGCATCAATCACCGCCGCCGGCCGCTGCGTGGTCGCGGCATTATCCAGGTAGACGAGAGCGCGGTTTTCCGGTTGCTGAAACAGGGGGAAACTGCGGCGGAAATCTTCCGGGGAATAATTGCATGAACTCATTGGTTAAACCGTCACAGGGAAAACAGGCGCTGGGTATTGTCCCGCGTGTGCGCGGCGACCTCTTCCACTGAGATGCCGCGCAAGCGGGCGAGGGCCGCGGCGATCTCCGGTAGGCGTTCCGGACTGTTGCGCTCGCCCTGATGGCCGCACAGTGGCATATCCGGCGCATCACTTTCCAGCAACAGAGACTCCATCGGCATCGCCGCCACCGCGCGACGGGTTTTGCCCGCGCGCTCGTAGGTGATGGTTCCACCGATACCGAGATGGAACCCCAGCTGCCAGTATTCCCGGGCGATCTCCTCGCTGCCGCTGAATGCGTGGATCACGCCACCCTTTGCCGGGCGCACATCCTTGAGGATGCGCAGCGCCTGCGCGTGGTACCGATGCACATGCACAATCACCGGCAGGTGCAGCTCACAGGCTGCGGCCAGGTGCAGGCGAAAGATCGCCTCCTGCCGCTCAAGCGACACTTGGAGGCCCTTGTCGAGGCCGCACTCACCCACCGCGACACAGTCACCGCGCGCCCCGTACTCCAGCAGCCGTTGCCTTAACACGTCAACCGGCAAAGGCTCACGCTCAATCCACCAGGGGTGCAGCCCCACGGCCCCGTACCAGTGCGGCTGCCGGCTCACCAGGGCGAACAGGTCCGGCCACTGCCCGGAGCTGACCCCCGGCACGATCATTCCCCGCACGCCCAGAGCGCGGCAGCTTGTCCACACCCTGTCGCGGTCGTCGGCAAAGGCATCAAAATCGAAATGGCAGTGGCTATCGATCAGTTGCAAAATATTCCCGTATTCAGCCTGGCTCTGTGGCAAGTTTAACACCCGGGGCCGCCCCGCAGACCCAGCCCGCGACTCCGGTTAGAATAGCGCCGCAGAATGACGGAGCCCCCTGTGTTTGAAGCTGTTTTACCCCTGCTGCTGTTTGTGTTTTCCACCAGTATCACTCCCGGCCCCAATAACATGATGATCATGACCTCGGGCCTCAACCACGGCATATTGCGTTCGCTGCCGCACTTTCTGGGTATCTGTCTGGGGTTTCCCGCCATGATTATGGCTATCGGTCTCGGGCTTGGGGCGCTGTTCCAGCAGTATCCGCTGCTGCATCAGGGGGTGCGCTGGGCGGGCATCGCCTATCTGCTCTACCTCGCCTGGCTGATCGCGGGAACGCGATCGGTGGATCGCCAGCAGAGCCCATCGCCTTTCAGCTTCTGGCAGGCGGCGGCTTTTCAGTGGGTCAACCCCAAAGGCTGGGTAATGGCGGTGGGCGCCCTGGCCGCCTTCTCCACACCGGGTGGCAACGCCTGGCTCGATGCGGGCCGGATCGCGCTGGCCTTTATACTGATCGGCGGACCCTGCATCACCATCTGGATGCTGTTCGGCGTCGGCATGCAGCGCCTGCTGCGCGACCCGCTACACCTGCGGCGCTTCAATATCACCATGGCACTGCTGCTGGTGGCCAGCGTGGTGCCGATGATCATCGAATAGCCGGGCCAGCGGGGCTGAGATGAGCCTGGAGCGGATTTTTTAGTCGAGCGTTCAGCAAATTCTTGCCAGGCCCTGCCCGGGTGTTACCCGGCTCCCGCTTCAGCCCTGAGTTCAAGCCTGAGTTCAAGCCTGAGTTCAAGCCTGAGTTCAAGCCTGAGTCCAAGCCTGAGTTCAGCCCTGTTTTGCTACGGGCGCAGTTTTGGCGACGGCCATGCGCTGGGCGCGCCCCACTTCCAGTTCCACACGGAAATTCCTGACCATCTGCCGGAGGAAAAATCGCGGCGCCAGCCGGTACAGAAAAGCCCCCAGCAGCGACCTGTCGAAGGGAAAGATACGCTCTTTGCCCTGCTCCAGCGCAGTGACAATCCGTGCGGCCATCCACTGCGGTGAACGCACCGGGCCGATGGTGCTCTGTTTGTGGCTGGCCTTGCCGCCGTCTCCCGACAGGGCGTTGCGCTCGATATCGGTGGCGACAAAACTCGGATACACCATCAGCACCCGCACGCCCTCTTCCCGCACCTCTTCCCGGAATGTTTCAAAGTACTGGTGCATGGCGCTCTTGGCCGCGCAATAGCCGGCGCGGCCCAGCACCGGCATCCAGCCGGCCATGGAACTGATATTCACCACACAGCCCTGCGCCCGCCGCAGTGGCTCCAGCAACCCCTGAGCGAGTTCCACCGGCGCATGGTAATCCACCGCCATCACACGGCGAATCACGCGGTGACTGGTCACGGTGGAGAGGCTGCGGTGGGTAATGCCGGCGTTGTTCACCAGCAGATCCACACGCACAAAGCGCTCTCGCAGTGTCTCGACCAGCTTAGCGACTGCGGATTCATCGGCGAGGTCGGCCACAAAAGTCTGCCCCACAATGCCGCTCTCGGCGAGCTGCTGCACGCGCCTGTCGAGCGCCTTTTTATCGATATCAATCAGCGCAAAACGGGCCCGGTACCGCGCCGCCAGGGCTTCCACCGTGGCCCAGCCGAGACCGCCGGCAGCACCGGTGACCACAAAGACTTTGTCGTCGCCCCCGCACTCGCTTTTACTCTCGCCTTTACCGCCGCTTTCACTTTCGCCTTTACTTTCACCTTCACCCTCGACGCTACTCAGGGTTTCGCTGACGCACTCTTCGCTCACACAGCCTCCTTCACGGCCTCGCCGGCCACTTCCGGGGGCTGCACGCCCAGCGCTTCGCGGGCGAAGTGGGCAAACGCCTCGGCGGAGGTTTTCTGCGGGATATAACCGAGTTCTTCTTTGAGCTTGCGGTTCAGCAGCACCGGCCGGTATTGCAGGAATACCACCTGTCCGGGCTGGTTGTCGGTAAGGTGCAGGGCGTAGCCGATGCGCAGCAGGAACTTGACCAGCCACACTGGCGGGCGCCGCAGCGGTTTGCGCAGCCGGTGGGCGATTTCCTGCGGTGTCAGCGCACCGTCCCCGGCCAGATTGTATATACCCGCGGCATCGCGGCAGACACCGAACTCGATCGCCCGAATGACATCCTGATCCCAGATAAACACAAACGGGGAATTGTGCCCACCGGGATCGACAATCGCGCGCCCGGAGAACAATTTGGCGATCTTGTTGTTGGTACTGGAGCCGACAATGGAACAGGGGCGGAACACCAGCTGTTTGAGTTGCGGGTGGCGCGCCCGATAGTCCGCCAGCATTTCCTCTACAAGACGCTTGTGGTCGGAATAGCCGAACTCGCGGTTGCCGCGCAGCGGGTGATGCTCCTCAAGCCACTCGGGATTGTCCGGATAGTAGCCGTAGGCGGCGCCGCTGCTGGTGACGGTGATGTGCTGCACACCGGCGTAGACGCAGGCCTTGAGTACATTCTCGGTACCCTCGACATCGATGCGGTATTCCAGTTGCCGGTCGCGGCCCGCCGCCATCACCGAAGCCAAATGCACCACATGCGTGATTGACTCGGCCCGCATCAGCTCGCCGAGAGCCGGGTCGCAGATATCGAGAGCAAACATCGGGAATTGCGCCGGGCAGGAGCGGATATCCACACCCACCACGGACATTGCCGCTGCCAGCAGCTCTCCCAGCTGCAGCCCAACGTAACCGGCCGCGCCGGTGATCAGCACTTTCTTTGCACCCATGGCGAACTCTTATTTCTTTTTTATTTCTTATTGTTTATTTCTTAGCGTTTTTGCAATTGGGGTGTCTCGGCAAGGGGCGCATTGGCGCCCACAGCTGAGCTGTGCCCGTCTGTGCGATGCCAAATGCCGGCGAGAACCAAACCGCCCACCAGATGCCACACGCCCCAGAAGCCGGCCACCACCAGCATCTCCCCGGCGGCCGGGTAGAAGGTGAACAGAATCGCCAGCGCCAGGCCGGAATTCTGAATCCCCACCTCCATGGTGACCGCGCGGCGATCCCCGGCGCACAGCCCCATGGCCCGGCTGCTGAGATCGCCAATCCAGAATGCCAGTGCGTTGTGGGCAACCACCAGCAACAGCACCGCTCCGGCCACCTGCAATGCGGTTTGCCAGTGTTTGGAGAAAGAGATCAGCACAAACAGCATGAAAACCAGCAGCGACGCGCTGCGGAAGTAGCGCTCACTGGCCCGCACGAATTGCGGGAAGTGCGCCCCCACCACCATGCCCAGCAGCATCGGCAGCGCCAGCACCAGCAGCACCAGAGTGACCATGCTCTCGGCGGGCAGCGCGATCTCCTGCAGCAACCCCCGGGTGTTGGGGTTGAGACTGCCATACAGCGCAAAATTGACCGGCGTCATCACCACCGCCGCCACACTGGACACCGCCGTCATGCTCACGGAGGTAGCCACATTGCCGCGGCCGATCCAGGTCATCACATTGGAGAAGGTGCCTCCGGGGCAGCAGGACACCAGGATCATGCCCAGTGCCAGCCCCGGCCGCACATTGAGAAAATAGGTGGCGGCACAGGTCAGCGCCGGCAACAGCAGGAATTGCGCGATCAGCCCGGTGACCGGCGCCAGCGGCCGGCGCAGCACAGCGGCGAAGTCCGCAGGGCGCAGCCCCAGGGAGACGCCGAACATCATAAAAGCCAGTACCGCGTTCAACAGCAACAGCGCCACCGGCGACATCTGAAAACTGCTCACCGCCGACAGGGTGTCATCCACTAGGCTGCTCCCGCGCTGCTTGCCAATCCCTCAGTATCCCGCGGCGGCAGATCGCGCTTCAAGTCTGCGGTGTGACCGCGCAGTGCCTTAAGGTAGCTGTCCTTGTGCACGTAATAAGCCATGCGCTCCAGGTCCAGGTAATGCATACCGCCGTCTTCGCGCACCAGCGCCTTCTCCCGTTTCAGCTGGCGCAGCGCAAGCGCTGCGCTGGCTCCGTAAGAAAGCTGGCGGATATACAGGGCCACCAGTTCGGCCTGCTCGTTGCGCCCCTCCCAACCGAGGCCGGCGGCCTCCACCATGCCCATCAGGAACAGGTTGTCGTACTCCGGGTGGAACACGTTCAGGTACAGGCGCGGTGCATAGCCCTGCCAGTTAAGGTGTTCCCGCTCGATAAACGGGTAGTGAAGTTTGTAGCCGGTGGCCAGCATCACCATGTCGTAGTCGGCACTGCTGCCATCTTTGAAGCTCACGGTATTGCCATCGATGGCAGCGATATCCGCACGCGGCTGAATATCCCCGTGGCCGATATGATGCAGAATCAGCGAATTCACCACTGGGTGGGATTCGAACATCTTGTAGTCAGGCTCCGGCAGACCGTACTGACTCGGACGCCCCAGCATCAGCCGGCTGATTGCCGCACTGATGCGCTGGTGCAGCCAGCGGGGCAGCTTGATCCTGCCACCGAAGGCGTCGGTGGGTTTGCCGCCGATAAATTTCGGCAGAAAGTAATAGCCGCGACGGAGACTGATATCGACGCTTTTCGCCCGGTGCACCGCATCCACGGCGATGTCGGCACCGCTGTTGCCGCAACCGACCAGCAACACCCGCTTGCCGGTAAACAGCGCCGGATCGCGGTAATCTTTTGAGTGCAGCAGCTCACCGCCAAACTCTCCCGGCAGCTGCGGCATATTCGGATGGTGGAGGGTACCGTTGGCAATCAGCAGGCCCCCAAAAGTGCGGGTCTGTGCTTGGCCATTACAGCGCGTGGTGATTTTCCAGTCGCTACCATCGCGTTCGCAGCGCAGCACCTCGGTATTGAACTCGTACAGTTCGTAGAGGCCAAATTCCCGTGCGTAATCGCGGAAATACTCTTTCAGCTGCGCGTGGTGTGGAAACTGGGCCACCGAATCTTTCATTGGGAACTCGGCGAACTCGGTCATCTTCTTGGAAGAAATCAGGTGAGCCGACTCGTACATGGTGCTTGTGGGGCTGTCGATATCCCACAGCCCGCCCACATCACCGTGAATCTCAAACCCCACACAGGGGATGCCGTACTTCTTCAGATTGCGCACTGTGCAGAGGCCCATAGGCCCGGCCCCGATCACCGCGTAGGGTTTCATTATTATTCTCCCGCTTGCACTGCCTGTGTAGCCGGGCAATATACCGTGACAACCCCACAGCGGGTTGTCATAATCGGGCAGCCATTGGTTAATTCCGGACAGTAGTAATGAAACCGGCAGATAACAGAACCGTCACCCTCAGCTATACCCGCGCTATTCTCTCCGCCCTGAACACCATCGGGCTCAGCACCCCGCAAAACGTAGAGCCGCTCTTGTCCGGGATCGACGAAAATGAAAGGGTGCCCATGGCCGTGCAGGAGGACTTCTGGAGTGCCCTGGCCAGCGCGCACCCGGACCCCCTGCTGGGCATCCGGCTGGGACAGGCGATGCAGTCCAGCCAGATGGGCCTGGTCGGCTACCTGCTGATGACCCAGCGCACCCTCGGAGCCGCCATCGACCAGCTGCTGACCTACCACCCGCTGGTGGGGGAAGGCGGGCAGTTCGAACTGCGCCGCGGTGCCAACCACGCCGACCTCTGCTACCAGCCCAACTACCTGCGCTGTGCGCGCCTGCGGGTCGAGACGGTGCTCTCCGCCTGCCTGGCCCAGACCCGCGGCATCACCGGCGGCCCCTTCCGGCCGCAGAGCCTGCAACTGGCCTACCCCGCCCCATCGCTGGCGCTGCAGCAGCAGTACCAGAACCTGCTGCAGACACCGATCCAGTTCAATGCGCCGGTTTCCGCGATTCGCCTGCGCCCCCAGGATCTGGAAATCCCCCTGGTGGCAGCCGACCAGCAGGTGATGGCGCGCCTGAAGCCGGAGGCGGACGCGCTGCTGAAATCCCTCAAGCACAAAAGCCTGCAACTGCGCGTGGCGCACCTGCTGCAACAGGAACCGCAGCTCACCCGCGAACAGGTGGCCAGCCGGCTGTGCATCAGCCCCCGACACCTAGGCCGCAAGCTACAGGAAGAGAACGCCAGCTTCCGCGCCATACAGGATGAAGTCAGAAGCCACTACGCCTGCCAGTGGCTGCGCCAGCGGGACCGCAATAACGCGGAAATTGCCGCGGCACTGGGCTACTGCGATGAAAGCGCCTTCGGCAAAGCCTTCCGCCGCTGGACCGGACTCTCACCGAAGCATTATCGCAACCAGCAGCCGGCCGATTGAAAATCACAGGAGGCGATCTGCCAGAAACGTCGGCGGCAATAAGATATAAGAGAGCGAAGACGGTAAGCTATATAAGCGGGCTTACTGTGGAGACAGCGCGAGCGCTACTGTAAGCCAGATGCAAAAGATCCGTTCCTATCGCCAATTGAACTCCGTTCTCACCCCCACCCCACGCCCACGCCCACACCAAATGGGTACTGCCATAACTCCCGCAGCAATGGAAGCAAAGTGAAAAGGGAACGGGCGGTTATTCTGCACACCACCAAGAACCATCAATACCGCTTACCAAACAGGTAACAGACCGGAATCTTTAGGCAACAGAATTAAACTGCCACCGCCATGCTCTGCGTCTAACTTCGAGACCAATATCGTCCAGATAAACCGGCCGCCGCGATGGTTATCCTGATAAGGAATCTGGAATTCAGGAAAAAGGCTTTTAAATCAAGCCACTAGCTTTCACCCTATTCACTGGGATAGGAGTCGTGACGACTACTATTTCCGGCAATGTAATGTCCTGTAATCTCTTGAAACCTTGACCAGCCGGGGCTTTCAGCGCATTCTGGCACAAAATATGTTTTTGGATATGAGTCGGTGGAATATCAGCCCTGACGACTACGATACAAATGTTATGCAGAAGGACATCGTACCATTATGAAAATACATGCGTTCATTATACTCGTACTGTTTGGTCATCCAGTTCATGCAGCTTGTACCGAGTCTCAGAACAACGTCAAAATGGAACCTAAGGTTGAAATTTTAAAAGAAAGTGTTTTTGTAGGTGGCGATAACCCCAAAATTGATGAACTGAATATTGAGGTTCCTAGTGTTATAGAAGGCATGAAACTGTCAAGAATATTGGTTTCTGACGGCGGTATCCTAGATACACCTACCTATAAGTTCCCAGTTCAATTTAGTGTTGATCAGAA
The DNA here is from genome assembly GCF_039545115.1 of Microbulbifer aestuariivivens. Taxonomy (NCBI): domain Bacteria; kingdom Pseudomonadati; phylum Pseudomonadota; class Gammaproteobacteria; order Cellvibrionales; family Microbulbiferaceae; genus Microbulbifer; species Microbulbifer aestuariivivens. Next base: position 85,567 of record NZ_BAABRT010000017.1, read on the forward strand.
CGTAGCTAAACTATCATTCGAAGTTAACCTTAAAGACATTGGCGATTTCAATTTAATGTACAGTTATAAAAGCAGTGAATGTGCTAAGGCATTTTTTAAACCGGTTCGCGGCTAATCGCATAACCAGGCTGGGCAGTCGACAGCCAAAACTGCCACTCAAATTGCTGTGCAATTACGCGCCAGTTTGGTCTGCACCTGCCAGCGGCGTTATGTTGCCGGTCGGTAAAAATTATCGTTGGTGCCAGCGGGTAATTCTTCGCAATGGTTCGGCGTCCAACATTGAGCAGCTCGGTCATTCCGCATCCCGGCAGTTTCGTTCCTAGAGCGTTCTCTCAGGTTCGGTAGAGCCGGGTAGTCCACTGCAGTATTGTGGAGTGCCAATAAGTTAATAATTTGGTGGGGGAGGTCCGGTATTCTTCCCTCGTAATATTGGGGTCTGGCCAGCCAAGCCGTGGCTGGCAGCGTGCCGGTAGCGGTGTCTAGTGCGGCACCTATAACCAAGCTAGGCAGGCTCGCCCAGCCGGTGGCTGGGCTGGGCAGCCTACGCTGCGCTTCGGCTGCCCCTGCTAGCGGCGTTATAACTACAGGGAGAGTTGAGTGACTCGTAGCCCAGAAGATCAAAAAGTTGCGGATGAGATGTTCGACAAGTTCAGAGACGATCTCCTTAAGCGCGAACTTTCAAACAGTGAAGGCTATGATAAAGCAATTCTGGCTTTATCTTCAGCTAGTTTGGGGTTTTCACTCACTGCAATCAAATTTATTGTTCCAATCGATACAGCTATCCACTTGTGGCTCTTAATACTCTGCTGGTCGATTTTAGTTTTAAGTGTAATCTTCTCGCTGTTGGCATATCTTATTAGCAATAAGGCAATTCACACCCAGCTCAACAACGCACGAGACTATTACAAAAAGAGTATTGACGACGCATTCACCAGGAAAAATATCTATGCCTCTATTAACACGTTTCTGAATCAGGTTACTGGCTTGCTGCTGGCAATAGCTATTTCTATTATTGTTGTATTCATCAGCATTAACATTACTAACGGAGAAAACGAAATGACCAAAGAAAAATCATCTGGAACATATATCGAAAGGAGTGCAAACATTCCAACTATGGAGCAAGTATCAACTCCAGCAGACAACGCAACCAATAGTGCTAATGTGCCAACAATGGAGCAAGCACCAAATACAGGAACGACCTCTCAAGGCGAGTCATCATCCGAAGGGAAAAAATAGTTATAACAAGGCAATGTTGTTCGGCGCTATCGCGCCCGGACTCGCTTACGCTCGCCGCAAATTGCGGCGTTATGTTGCCGGGCGGTCATAAGCCTGGTCAGTGCCAGCATGTAATTTTTTGCACTGTTTTAGCGTCCAGTATTGAGCAGCTCGGTCATTCCGCATCCCGGCAGTTTCGTTCCCAGAGCGTTCTCTCTGGTTCGGTAGGGCTGGCTAGTCCACTGCAGTATCGTGGGGGGGCATTAAGTTAATAATCTGGTGGGGGAAGTACGGTTTTCTTCCCGCGTAATATCGGGCGCTGGCCAGCCAACCTGTGGCTGGCAAAGTGCCAGTAGCTGGTTTGGAGTGCGTCAGCCATAACCAAGCTAGGCAGGTTCGCCCAGCCGGTGGCTGGGCTGGACAGCCTACGCTGCGCTCCGGCTGCCCCTGCTAGCGGCGTTAGAATGAAATGAGAATTTATAACTGAGGGCAACTCTGAAAAATAGCCCATTTCTGGCAAAATACAGTTTTCCAACCGGGAACCTAGAAAATGACCCAGCTGACCTTCGCTGAAGCTGAATATGCAGGCAAGAAACGAAAAACCCGGCGGGAA
>NZ_BAABRT010000018.1:0-86473 GCF_039545115.1 Microbulbifer aestuariivivens
TTAAAGAGTCGCCCGGTGCTCACGGAAGCTAAGCTTCCCACCAGACTTAAGTCTTGCTCGGAATAAAACGTAATTCGATTTGAATTGTCGAGTTACTTACTTCCGATAAATCATTTCCTGACCGAAGTCAGGTGTATCGATTCATCGCTCCGTAAGCACCCACACGCATTGCTTGATCGATTTTTTAAACAACTCAGTTGAGCGCTAGGCCCTAACTGCGGGACGCGTATTCTACACATCCGGGCTGCTGAAGCAAGTGCTTTTTTGCAGCCTTTTTGGCTTTCGGAGCACTCTACTAAAGAGCTTTCCGAAACCCCGAACCACCGCTTCCGGTAGCTCGTGAGGGGCGCGCATTATAGCGAACCGCCTCTCCGCGACAAGCCTTTTTTTGAGGCTTTTTTCAGTGCCGGAGGCGATGCTACAAGGCGCGCCTTCCGATACTGATTCACGCCGCTTAGCAGCATGATACGGCCTCGCGGGAGACCGGGCGGAGCCGGTTGGGACTCCTTCGAAGTGGCGCGCATTATATCGACCTCTTCGACACTGACAAGCACTTTCTGTAATTAAATTACCAAGCGCTTGCATTGCCCGCCCTGGCCAGCGATGCTGGCTTGCGGGCAAAAAAACACCCTCTCGAGAGAGGGTGTTTTGATATGGCGGTGAGAGAGGGATTCGAACCCTCGATGAGTGTTAACCCATACGCCCTTAGCAGGGGCGCGCCTTCAGCCACTCGGCCATCTCACCTTGTTCTGCTAAGCAACAGGATTTCTGCTGCCGCACTTCCGGGAAAGCTGTATTGGCGCCTCCGAAAGTGAGCGGCATCATACCAACGGCCAGACAAAAATCAATGGGGAATCAATAACTTTTTGGCTTTTTCTAAGCCGCCGCTCAAATCTTGCTCAAGGCCAGAGCGATCCTTTTTGCTCCGCTTAAAACCAGAAAAGGCCGGACAAGCCGGCCTTTTCTACAGTCACCTCTGGTTAGCGGCGGCTATTCGCCCTCGCTGCCATCGGTAGATTGCTTTTCGCGCTGAATACGCTGGTAGATTTCCTCCCGATGCACCGCAACTTCCTTGGGCGCATTGACGCCGATTCGAACCTGATTGCCCTTAACGCCGAGCACGGTCACAGTGACGTTGTCACCTACCATCAGCGTCTCGCCAATCCGGCGGGTCAAAATCAACATTGGCTACTTCTCCTTGGTCATCCTGTGAGAGCGCAGTGGAGCAATCCCATGACTGCGCTATTTGTCATCATAACCGGATGGCGGCGCAAAAAGGTCGAAACTGCCCTTCTCCCTATTCATTATTGCCCAGTGGATCAAAATCTCAATAGGTCGGACTCTACGCCAAATGACCAAATCGCTATGACCGGACCGCGCTTACCTTGTTTCTGGTTATAGATTCTACTGTGTGGGCTCTGCCCGTCCCGCTTCGGATAGCTCGAACTCACTGTGCAAAGCGCGCACAGCAAGCTCCAGATATCGCTCATCAATGATTACTGAAATCTTGATTTCAGAAGTGGTGATCATCTGAATATTGATGTTGTCCTCACCCAGCGCGTTGAACATGCGGCTCGCTACATTGGCATGAGAGCGCATGCCCACGCCGACAATAGAGACTTTAGCGATCTTGTCATCAGCGATGACTTCCCGCGCGCCCAGCTCGTCGGCAACCCGCTGCAGCACTTCACGGGCCTTGTTGAGATCATTGCGATGTACGGTAAAGGTAAAGTCCGTGGTGCCATCCACCGCGCTGATATTCTGCACGATCACATCCACTTCGATATTTTCAGCACCAACCGGCGCAAGAATCCGGCACGCCACCCCGGGGTTGTCTGGCACGCCACGAATAGTCAGCTTTGCCTCATCGCGGTTGAATGCGATACCGGAAACGACTGGTTGCTCCATCTCGTTGTCTTCCTCATCCAGACTGATCAGTGTGCCCTCACCATCCTCGAAGGTAGAGAGCACCCGCAGGGGTACTTTGTATTTACCGGCAAACTCGACCGCACGAATCTGCAGCACTTTGGAACCGAGGCTGGCCATCTCCAGCATCTCTTCGAAAGTAATCCGGTCAAGCCGGCGAGCGCTGTCGACCACCCGGGGGTCGGTGGTGTAGACGCCATCCACGTCGGTGTAGATCTGGCATTCGGTGGCATCCAGTGCCGCCGCCAGGGCGACGCCGGTGGTGTCGGAACCGCCACGGCCCAGAGTAGTGATGTTGCCCTGTTCATCCACCCCCTGAAATCCAGCCACGACGACAACTCGGCCAGCATCCAGATCCCGACGCATGCGCTCAACATCAATCTGCTGGATACGCGCCTTGGTATGGGCGTTGTCGGTAAGAATCCTGACCTGGCCACCGGTGTACGAGCAGGCATCATAGCCGCGCTTCTTCAGCGCCATGCTCAGCAGCGCGATGGTCACCTGCTCTCCCGTGGAAACCAGAACATCCATCTCGCGAGGGTCCGGGCGCTCCTGGATCTGATGGGCGAGCTCAATGAGGCGATTGGTCTCACCACTCATGGCGGAGAGTACAACCACCATATCGTGGCCCTTGGCCCGAAACGAGGCCACCTTGTCTGCGACGGCCTCGATTCGCTCGATGGAACCCACGGAGGTACCGCCGTATTTCTGAACGAACAAACTCATGGAATTATGTGTTTCCTTACTGCCAACACGGTCGGATGCCGCGCCGCAATGAATCCAGATTGCCGAAAAATCGGCGAGAACCAGCCCGCCACCGCCGAGGTACAACAATGGGGCTGGACTGGATGCAGGCCGGCCTGCCGCAAAAGCTGAAGCCAGGGCAGCTTCTGCGACGGCCTGATCGGCGCAAGCCGCGCACTAAATCACCAAAATCCGGTGAAATCAACTTAGCGCACAGCATTATCTGCCAATTTGACCCAAATTAACTAGTTAAGCTGACTCTCAACCCAGGCAGGCACTTCGGCAAGCATCGCAGGCAGGGCAGCCACGTCGGTGCCGCCACCCTGGGCCATGTCTGCCCGGCCACCGCCTTTGCCGCCCAACTTGCCCGCTGCAAAACGCATCAGGTCGCCGGCGGCGACACGGCCGGTGAGATCCTTGGTGACCGCCGCCACCAGAGCCACTTTCTCGTCGGCGGGAGCGGCGAGCAGGACCACACCAGAACCCAGCTTGTTTTTCATTTGATCCGCCAGATCACGCAGGGATTTGGCATCAGCGCCTTCCACTGAAACCGCCAGGAGTTTAACCCCCGCCACATCCACCGCCTGCGCCGACAGATCTCCACCTGCGCCACTGGCCAGCTTGGTTTTGATCTGGGCGATTTCTTTTTCCAGTTTGCGGTTGTTGGCGATCAGCTGCTCAACCTTGTCCGCGAGGATATCCGGGCGCGTTTTCAGCAGTGCGGACACATGCTCCAGGCGCTGCTGCGCCTCGTCAAACATTGCCAGCGCGTGAGCGCCGGTTACCGCTTCTATTCGGCGCTGACCGGAGGCGATACCGCTCTCGCCGACAATGCGCAGAAGGCCGATATCGCCGGTGCGAGCCACGTGAGTGCCGCCGCACAATTCAACGGAGAAGGCATCACCATCCTCCTCACGGCCCATGGACAACACTCGCACTGTGTCGCCATATTTCTCGCCAAACAGGGCCATGGCGCCCTTGCGCTTGGCGGTCTCGATATCGGTTTCTTCGGTCTGTACCGGTGTGTTGGCGCGTATCTGTCCATTAACCAGGGCTTCGATCGCGTGCAGCTGCTTGGTGGTCACCGCTTCAGGGTGAGAGAAGTCGAAGCGCAGCCGCTCGGAGTCCACCAGCGAGCCCTTCTGGCTCACATGCTCGCCCAAAACCTTGCGCAGGGCCGCGTGCAGCAGGTGGGTGGCCGAGTGGTTGAGGGCCGTGGACTGCCTAACCTCCGCCGCCACTTCCGCCTCGACGGTGTCACCCACCGCCAGGGCACCTTGCAGCATTTTGCCGCTGTGCAGGTGGTGACCACCCTGCTTGGTACAATCCGCCACCTCGAAACGGCCGCCGTCCTGCTGCAGATAGCCACAGTCGCCGACCTGGCCACCGGACTCGGCATAGAAAGGCGTGCGGTCCAGTACCACAGCGCCCTCTTCCCCTTCTTCGAGGCGGTCAACCTGCTCACCGTCCTTAACGATGGCGAGCACTTTGCCGCTGGATTTGGTGGCCTCATAGCCGAGAAATTCAGTACTGCCCACCAGGTCGAGAGCGCCACTGTAATCCTGCTTGAACTTGCCGGCGGCCCGGGCGCGCTGGCGCTGGGCTTCCATGGCCGCCTCGTAGCCGCCCATATCAAGAGACAAACCGCGCTCACGGGCAATATCCTGCGTCAGGTCGGTGGGGAAGCCATAGGTATCGTGCAGGGTGAATACCAGCTCACCGGGAATCTCGCTGCCCTGCAGGGACTGGAGCGCGTCTTCAAGCAGTGCCATTCCCTTGTCGAGGGTCTTGGCAAACTGCTCTTCTTCCTTGCGCAGGGCCGTCTCGATCACGGACTGCTTCTCCCGCAATTCCGGGTAGGCTGCGCCCATCTGCGCCACCAGTGCCTCGACCAGGCGATAGAAGAAAATCTCCTTGTGTCCGAGTTTGTGACCATGGCGCACAGCGCGGCGAATGATACGGCGCAGCACAAAGCCCCGCCCCTCGTTGGACGGCATAACGCCGTCGGCAATCAGGAAGGAACAGGAGCGGATATGATCGGCGATCACCCGCAGGGATTTATTCTCGAGATCCGCGCAGCCGACCACGTTCCCGGCCGCCTTCAGCAGCGCCTGAAACAGGTCGATTTCATAGTTGGAGTGCACCCCCTGCATGACCGCGGCAATACGCTCGAGCCCCATGCCGGTATCCACCGAGGGCTTGGGCAGCGGATGCAGCTCACCATCGGCGGAGCGCTCAAACTGCATAAACACCAGGTTCCAGATTTCGATGTAACGATCCAGATCGTCATTGTCGGAACCGGGCGGCCCACCGGGCACGTCGGCGCCGTGATCGTAAAAGATCTCGGAGCTGGGGCCACAGGGCCCGGTGTCGCCCATCTGCCAGAAGTTGTCTTCATCCAAGCGGGAGAAGCGCTCGGCGCTCACCCCCATCTCCTTCAGCCAGATATCCGCCGCCTCGTCATCGCTGATATGGACCGTCACCCACAGGCGCTCTTCCGGCAGGTTCAGCACCTTGGTGAGAAAAGTCCAGGCAAACTGAATGGCTTCACGCTTGAAATAGTCGCCAAAGCTGAAATTGCCCAGCATTTCAAAAAAGGTGTGGTGGCGCGCGGTATAGCCCACGTTCTCCAGATCGTTGTGCTTGCCACCCGCCCGCACACAGCGCTGGGAACTTGTCGCCCGCGAGTAGGGGCGCTCTTCCTGCCCCAGGAAGGCCTCTTTGAACTGCACCATCCCGGCATTGGTGAATAACAGCGTGGGGTCGTTGCCAGGCACCAGCGAACTGGAGGGCACCACGGTGTGACCCTGCTCGGCAAAGTAATTCAAGAAGGCTTCGCGTATCTCTGCGCTTTTCATCCAGCGTAATTCCAGCTCGTTAATTGAATCGTTGAAAAGTAATAGCCGGCGGACGGGGACGTAACCGGCCGATTCCGAATCAGCCCGGCCCTGTATCAGCCAGCTCCTGCTCGCGCATCTCGCGATTGGCGAGCAGGTGGATATGCATATGGAAAACTGTCTGCCCGGCATCGCGGCCATTGTTCATGACCAGGCGATAGCCATCGAGTCCCAGCTCGCGTCCAAGTTCCGCGGCCACCCATAGCAGGTGGCCGAGAAGAGGCTTGTCCTCCGCCCCGGCATCGAGAAGGTTGACCAGCGGCTTGCGGGGGATGATCAGCAGGTGGGTCGGCGCCTGCGGCGCCCGGTCCCGGATCACGATGCAATGGTCATCCTCGAACACCCTGTCGGCCTCTATTTCTCCCGCAATGATACGGCTAAAGACACTGGGCTCGGACACGGCTTATTTCTCCAGTTTTTCCTCGGCGGTCAACTGTCGGGCTTCGGATTCCAGCATCACGGGGATGCCATCCCGAATGGGATAGGCGAGGCCACTGGCCCGGCACACCAGCTCCTGGGCTTCTTCCTTATACTCCAGCGGCGCCTTGCTGACCGGACAGACCAGCAGGCTGAGCAGTTTCTTGTCCATGCACCACAACTCCACAAAATGGCCACAGCGGCCCAAAATGACCGCGTATGTTACAACGGATATGCGCCGGTTTCACGACAAGCAGCACCCGCGGCGAGTCAGGCCTCGCCAATCGCCTGCGGGTGTGCAGAAGCACTGGCGTCGAAGCGCTGCAAATGCTGCAGAATCTGGCTAAGAGCCTCATCGCCGTCACCGGGTTCATTGAGCAGCTCGTGGTAGGCGTCGGCATAGGCAAGAAGACTTTTATCCCGGCTTGCCAGCGCCTTGAAAAACTGCTCCGAGGCTGTACTGTCCACAATCCGGTCCCCCATTGGCAGTAGAAGCAGGCATGGAGTGTGGATCTCCGCCGCGGCGGCCAGAAGCTCCTCCCGCTCGCGCAGGAACGCCAGAAACCAGGAAGGGGTTATGCGCCGGTGCACCAGCGGGTCTTGCAGATAAGCATCGACGGCGCGGCTATCGTGGCTGAGCAGCGGGGGTTTTACCCGATTGGGCAGAGGCAGCGCCGGCAGCCAGCGCCCCAGCGTCTTGATCAGCCCCAGCTCAAGCCCGGAGGGTTCGGCACTGCCGCGAAAGGCCGGCGCCGACAGCAGCAGGCTATCCACATCTCCGAAGCGGTAGACACAGCCACAGGCAATAAGTCCGCCCATACTGTGACCGAGCAGATGCACAGGCCCCGGGTTATCGCGGCGCACTAGGCGCACAAAATCGTGCAGGTGGGTACTGTAGCGGGCAAAGTCATCCACATGACCGCGCTGGCCGACCGAAAGGCCGTGCCCCAGATGATCGAGCGCGTACACACTGAAGCCACAGCGGTTGAGCGCCTGTGCCAGCCGGCGATAGCGGCCGCTGTGCTCACCCAGTCCATGTGAGATTACCAGTGTGCCTCTGGCACCTTCCACCCACCAGCGGCGGAAGTGCAGCTGATCTCCGCGGGAAAGAAACTGCATTTCTACCCCCTCCCTCATCGTTGCTGTTGTATTGTTGTTATGTTGCTGTCTTGTTATTTCGTTATCGTCTAGCGACAGCTGGCTCTAATCCGCGCCGCCTGCATCCCCTCCCGGCAGATCCCCAGCCTCCATCGACTCCAGTCCCTCGCTGTATTCACCCAGCATTGCCAGGTGATTCAAGCGCGCACGCTTGCGCAGGGCTGCCTGGGCCAGGGTTGCCCGGCTGTCATCACCGGCCCAGCAGTGCAGCACCGGCTGCTGCAATGCACGGCCATAGGAAAAGCTCAACTGCCAGGGTGCTTGCCAGAGCTGGTTGAGAGCGTTGAGATTGGCTGTGGCCTCCTCCGGACCCTGCCCGCCCGACAGAAAATTAATGCTGGGCACCGCTGCAGGCACCGCCCGGCACAGCGAGCGCAAAGTGTACTCAGCCACCTGCTGGGGAGGCGCCTTGGCACACTCACTGCCCGGAGTCACCATACTCGGCTTCAGCAGTATGTATTCCAGCACCACGCCATGACGGTGCAGCGCGTGGAACACAGTCTCCCACACCTGCTCATTGACTTGGGCACTGCGCTCGATGCCTTGGTTGCCATCCATCAGCACTTCCGGCTCTACAATCGGCACAACACCACAGGACTGGCAAACCGCCGCATAGCGGGCAAGCATTTCCGCATTGGCGGTCAACCCCAGCGGCGTGGGGTTCACAGGGCTGACTGGATACACTTCACGCCACTTGGCGAACCTCGCCCCCTGCTCCTTATAGCCTCGCAACCGCTCCGCCAGGCCATCCAGCCCGTAGGTGATCATATCTCCCGGTGCACCGGGCAGCGGTCCCTTGCCCTTGTCGACTTTGATCCCCGGCACCATGCCCGCACGGGCCGCCAGCTCCGGCAAAGGCGTGCCGCTGTTATCCCGCTGCGCGAGGGTTTCCTCAAACAGGATGACGCCGCTGATATATTGTCCCAGCCCCTCGGTGCCGAGCAGCAGGCTGCGGTAGGAGCGTCGATGTTCCTCAGTGGAATCCACCCCCACTGCCTGAAAGCGTTTGGCGATGGTGCCCGCGCTCTCGTCCGCGGCCAACACGCCGCGGCGCCCATCCACCAGGTCTGCGATGGTGGCCTGCAACTCCTCCGCTACCGTCATACTCTCGCCTCCGGTTCAATCTTGAACTGAGGATAGGCTCGATCACTCAGAAAGCGCGGCAGGATCTCACCGCGCGCTGCCAGCCACCGATCAGTTCGTCTCTGCGCTCCGTGGTCATGCTCGGCACAAAGTCGCGCTCTATTTCCTGCAGGGATTCGGGTCGCTTGCCCGGCGCCCACAACCCGGCACCAATGCCCGCCAGCAGGGCTGCGCCAATGGCCGTCGACTCCACCTGCCGCGGACGCTCCACGCGTACAGCGGAAATATCGGACTGAAACTGCATCAGGAAATTATTGGCACTGGCACCACCATCGACGCGCAGGCAGGTGAGCGGAACCCCCAATGCCTCAGCCATCAGCGCTGCCAGCTCGTTGCTCTGGTAGGCGATGGATTCCAGCGTGGCGCGCACCAGTTCCGCTTTGCCGCTGCCGCGGCTGAGTCCACAGATGGTTCCCCGGGCTGCGGGATCCCAGTGAGGGGCGCCGAGGCCGCTGAACGCGGGCACCAGGTAGACACCGCCGGTATCCGGCACACGACGGGCAATAACTTCCGTTTCCTCCGCGTCGCGGATCAAGCCCAGCTCATCGCGCAGCCACTGTACCGCCGAGCCGGCATTGAATACTGCGCCCTCAAGGGCGAAAGCCGGGGAGCCATCGGGACTGCAGGCCACGGTGGTCAGGAGGCCCGGCGGCGCATCGGGGCGCTCGTCACCGGCATAGGCCAGCATAAAACAGCCGGTTCCGTAGGTATTTTTGATCAGCCCCGGCCGTGTGCACCCCTGACCGAACAGCGCAGCCTGCTGATCGCCAGCCACGCCGGTAATTGGCGCGGAGATTCCCAGGAAAGCCAGCGGATCCGTATCGGTAAAGTGGCCCGCTGACGGGCGAATCTGCGGCAGTATCTGCGCCGGGCAGCCAAACAGCGCCAGAAGCTCACGATCCCAATCCCCGGTGGACAGGTCATATAACAGCGTGCGGCTGGCATTGGTGTGATCGGTGAGATGGGCGCGGCCACCACTCATTTTCCAGATAAGCCAGCTGTCGATGGTGCCGAAACAGAGTTCGCCGGCGCGGGCGCGGGCTGCCAGCTGGGGGGACTGTTCAAACAGCCACTGGAGTTTGCTGGCGGAAAAATAAGCATCCAGAAGCAGCCCGCTTTTCTGGCGCAGCCAGTCGGTGTGGCCAGCGCGCTCGTGTGCCTTGCAGATATCCGCCGAACGGCGGCACTGCCACACGATGGCCGGGTGGACCGGCTCTCCGGTCTGCCGGTCCCAGAGCACCGTGGTTTCGCGCTGATTGGTGATGCCGATGGCCGCGAGCTCCGCCGGCGAGACGGCAGCCCGCTCAAGGGCCGCCGCGCTCACCTTCTGTGTCACCGCCCAGATTTCCTCCGCGCAGTGCTCCACCCAGCCCGGCTGAGGGTAGTGCTGGGGGAATTCGGAATAACTGCGGCCGAGAAGATTACCCTCGCCATCAAAAACAAAGGCCGTAGTGCCGGTTGTACCCTGGTCGATGGACAGGATCATGGAGACCTCTCGCTACTCATCATTATTCTTGTTCAGTATGAGTTTGTTCTTCTGTTGCGCGAGTTGCGCGCATCGCTGACGGCCACGGCGGGGATGTGCACAGGCTGGCCATGACACTCTTCCCCGCTGCCGGTACAGAGTTGGTTACGACTGAGAGTATAAGTCGGAGTCGGCGGCGTCCAGCGCCCAGTGAATGGCATCCGAGGGAAAGCCGCGATAGGCCAGGTAGCGCTGACGGCGGGCGCGCTCCTTCAACTGCTGCTCCCGCGGCAAGGCGCGATTGACCGGCGCGCGAAATTTGCGCTGCAGGAGTTCTGTTGCCAGCTGGAACCAGTCTTCGTGGAGTCCGCACAGGGCGTTTTCAATCAGGTCGGCGCCAACGCCCCGCTGCTGGAGTTCACGACGAATGCGCAGCGGACCCTGGCCCCGTTGGACGCGGGAGCGGGCAAACACTTCGGCAAAACGCTGGTCAGACTGATAATTGAGTTCCTGCAGGCGCAGGAAGAGGGTATCGAAATCGGCGTCGGGGAATTTGCCGCCGAGCTTCTCCCGCAGTTCACGGCGGGAGTGCTCGCGGCGGGAAAGCAGCTCAAGCGCCGCACCGAAGAGCGCCTGAGCCGGGGAGTTTTCGGAAAACACTTAGTCTTCCGAAATCTCTTCCACCTGCTGGGGAGCGGGGGGGACCAGATCGCCCAGCAGCTGTGCGCGCAGCTGGCCTTCGATCTCATCGCGTATGCCCTGGTTCTCTTTGAGGAACTTCACCGCATTGGCCTTGCCCTGGCCAATTTTGTCACCCTTATAGCTATACCAGGCACCGGCCTTGTCAATCAGGCCCAGTTTGACGCCGTAGTCGACGATCTCGCCCAGCAGGTTGATGCCCTGGCCATACATAATCTGGAATTCGGTCTGCTTGAAAGGTGGTGCCACCTTGTTCTTGACCACCTTCACGCGGGTCTCGTTGCCCACTACTTCATCGCCCTCTTTCACCGAGCCGATACGGCGGATATCCAGGCGCACGGAGGAGTAGAATTTGAGGGCATTACCGCCGGTGGTGGTTTCGGGAGAACCGAACATGACACCGATCTTCATCCGGATCTGGTTGATAAACACGCAGAGGGTGTTGGTGTTCTTGATATTGCCGGTGAGTTTGCGCAGTGCCTGGGACATCAGGCGCGCCTGCAGGCCCACGTGGGAGTCGCCCATTTCGCCTTCGATCTCAGCACGGGGGGTCAACGCCGCCACCGAGTCCACAACCAGCACATCCACGGCGCCGGAGCGCACCAGCATGTCGGCCACTTCCAGGGCCTGCTCGCCGGTATCCGGCTGGGAAACAATCAGTTCATCGACATTGACGCCGAGCTTTTCGGCATAGATCGGGTCCAGCGCGTGTTCGGCGTCAACGAAGGCACAGGTGCCGCCCTTGCGCTGGGCCTCGGCAATCACCTGCAGGGTCAGGGTGGTTTTACCGGAGGATTCCGGACCATAGATTTCAACAATACGGCCACGGGGCAGACCGCCGATGCCGAGGGCCACATCGAGACCCAGGGAGCCGGTGGAGATTGCGGGAATACGCTCGCGCTCCTTGTCCCCCATGCGCATGACGGTACCCTTGCCGAACTGACGCTCGATCTGTGACAGCGCCGCCTGTAGTGCCTTGTCTTTGTTGGAATCCATGACCCTTCCCGTGTACTTGATCGTTGTTGATTGCGGGCAAGCTTAACCAAGGATTACTGTATAAGCAACCAGTAACCAAGTAGTCACCGCACCCACTGGGCGCGATCGCTGCAGCGCTATAGCGGATGCTCGCGCACCAGCGCCAACATCATGTCGAGGGCCTTGAGTACGGTGTGGCCCTGAACCTGGGCCCTGTCGCCGTCAAAATGGAAACAGCGCGCGTCGATATCCACCGGCTCCTGCCCCTCCGAATGGGCCAGCGCGATCCAGACAGTGCCCACCGGTTTTTCCTCGGTGCCGCCATCGGGGCCGGCGATGCCGCTCACGGCGACGGCCACATTGGCATCCATAACACCCAGCACCCCGCTGGCCATCTGGCGCACCACCTGCTCGCTGACCGCGCCCAGCGCTTGCAGATCTTCCTCGGAGACCGAGAGCAGATTGCGTTTAATACGGTTGGCATAGCTCACCACCGCGCCATCAAACCAGTTGGATGCCCCCGCCACGGCAGTAATCGCCGCCGCAATCGCGCCACCGGTGCAGGACTCAGCGGTGGTGGCTTTCCAGTGGCGCGCCTCCAGCTCCTCGCCAAGGGCCAAGGCCCGCTCCGCTATCTGCTCTGTCAGTGCCGGCTCTGTGCTCATCAACTTAATCTCTCCCCTAAGAATCGCTAGAATAGCGCCTTCTTCGAGACCGCAGCAAAACCCCTCCCACTGACAGCAAGAAGTAAACCATGCCGCCAACCGCGACGACCGATAGCAATACCCAGCACACCCCGATGATGCAGCAATACCTGCGCATCAAAGCCCAGCACCCCCAGGAGCTGGTCTTCTACCGCATGGGTGACTTCTACGAGCTGTTTTACGATGACGCCAGGCGGGCTGCGGAACTGCTGGATGTGACGCTGACGGCGCGGGGCAAGTCCGGCGGCGAGCCGATCCCGATGGCCGGTATTCCCTATCACGCCGCCGAGGGCTATCTGGCACGGCTGATCAAGGCCGGTGTTTCCGTCGCCATCTGCGAGCAGATCGGCGACCCCGCCACCAGCAAGGGGCCGGTTGAACGCAAGGTGGTGCGCATCGTGACTCCGGGCACGGTAACCGACGAGGCGCTGCTGAATGAGCGCCGCGACAACCTGCTCGCCGCCACCGCACAATTCGGGGAACAGCTCGGCCTGGCACTGCTGGACCTGGCCACTGGCCGCTTTGTGATACAGGAGGTGGGCAGCCTGGATGGCCTTGCGGAACAGGTACAGCGCCATGCGCCGACGGAGCTGCTGGTGGCAGAGGACTTCGAGCTGCCGGCTGCGGTTGCACGGCACCCGGGGCTGCGCCGCCGCGCGCCCTGGGAGTTCGACCTCGAATCCGCCAACAGCCTGCTGAACCGGCAGTTTGGCACCCTCAACCTGGAAGCCTTTGGCTGCAGCCATATGCCGGCGGCCATCACCGCCGCCGGCTGCTTGCTGCAGTACGCCCGCGACACCCAGCGCACCGAGCTGCCGCATATCCGCAGCCTGCAAACCGAAAGCAGTGACGAGACCGTGGCGCTGGACGGCGCCAGCCGGCGCAACCTGGAAATCGACACCAATCTCGGTGGCGGCGATGACAATACCCTGCTGTCGGTGCTGGATACCTGCAAGACCGCCATGGGCAGCCGCCTGCTGCGCCGCTGGCTCAATAATCCGCTGCGCAACCTCGCCACCCTGCAGAAACGCCAGGATGCGATCGCCGCGCTGATCGGCGACTACCAATTCGAGCCCCTGCGCGAAGCGCTGAAACCCGTCGGCGACATGGAGCGCATTCTGGGCCGCCTCGCCCTGCGTTCCGCGCGACCGCGGGACCTGGCACGCCTGGGGCAGTCTTTGGCGCAATTCCCGCAGATCCAGCAATTGCTCGGCCAGACAGAGGCGAAACTGCTGACGGATCTCGGCCAACAGATCGGCGAGTGGCCCGAAACCAGCGCCCTCCTGCAGCGGGCACTGGTGGACAACCCGCCGGTGGTGATTCGCGATGGCGGGGTCATTGCCGAGGGCTATGACAGCGAGCTGGACGAGCTGCGCGCCATCAGCGAGAACGCCGGTGATTTTCTCGTGCAGCTGGAACAGCGGGAAAAAGAGCGCAGCGGTATTCCCACCCTGAAGGTCGGCTACAACCGCGTGCACGGCTATTTTATCGAGATCAGCCGCGGCCAGAGCGACAAGGCTCCAGCCGAATACATCCGCCGCCAGACACTGAAAAACGCCGAACGCTTTATCACCCCGGAACTGAAGGAATTCGAGGACAAGGCACTGTCGGCCAAAAGCCGCGCCCTCACCCGCGAGAAAGCACTCTATGAGGCGCTGATCGACCAGCTCAACGAATCCCTGGCGCAACTGCAGGCTGCCGCGGCAGGCGTTGCCGAACTGGACGTGCTGACCGGCCTGGCCGAACGCGCCGACCACCTGCGCCTGTGCAGGCCGGCGCTCAGCGAAGAGCCCGGGCTCGACATTCATGCCGGGCGCCACCCGGTGGTTGAGCAGGTACTGGACGAACCGTTTGTGGCCAACGATGTGGCGCTGCGTGACGACCGCCGCATGCTGGTGATCACCGGCCCAAATATGGGCGGTAAGTCCACCTATATGCGCCAGACCGCGCTGATTGCCCTGCTCGCCCATGTGGGCAGTTACGTACCGGCGGACAGCGCCCGCATTGGCCTGCTGGACCGCATCTTCACCCGCATCGGCAGCGCCGACGACCTGGCCGGCGGCCGCTCCACCTTTATGGTGGAAATGACCGAGACCGCCAACATCCTGCGCAATGCCAGCGCCCACAGCCTGGTATTGATGGACGAGATCGGTCGCGGCACCAGCACCTACGACGGTCTCTCACTGGCCTGGGCGTGCGCCCACTTCCTGGCCCAGCAGGTGCGGGCTTTCACACTGTTTGCCACCCACTACTTCGAGCTCACCGAACTGCCCACGCGCTGCAGTGAGGCGGCGAATATCCACCTCAATGCCACTGAACACGGTGATGATATTGTCTTCCTGCACCGGATCGAAGAAGGCCCGGCCTCGAAAAGCTACGGCCTGCAGGTAGCCAAACTCGCCGGCATTCCCAAAGAAGTATTAGAAGAGGCACGGCAGCGACTGCGGGCGCTGGAAGCAGGCTCAGAGCCATCAGCTCAGACTCTAGAGCCATCAGCCCAGGCTGTAGAGCCATCAGCTCATGTTGAGCCTTCCGCTGAGGCCGCAGCATCGCCGGTAACCAGCGATGCCGGCGCAGGGCCGAATACCCGCGGCGGGCAGCCCGCAGCTGCCGGCTCGCCAATGCAGGTGGACCTGTTCGGCAGTGCGCCCCACCCGGCCATCGAGGCCCTCGCGGATCTGGACCCGGATAACCTCACGCCCCGCCAGGCACTGGAACAGTTATACGCTCTGCGAAAATTGTTATAACAGCAAGACGGATTCCCCGGAAAAGCCACTACAATTCGCGCCAGTAGTTGCTAAAATCCGCAGCTTGATAAATTTCCGGCCGGAGCGCGGTGCGCCGGCCTTTAAAGCAGCACTGAGGGATAGTCATGACATTCGTAATTGGGGAAAACTGCATCAAGTGCAAGTACACCGACTGTGTGGAAGTATGTCCGGTCGATTGCTTCTATGAGGGCCCCAACTTCCTCGTGATTCATCCGGACGAATGCATCGACTGCGCCCTGTGCGAACCGGAATGCCCCGCCAACGCCATCTTCTCCGAAGACGAGGTCCCCGAGGACCAGCTGGAGTTTATCGAACTGAACGCCGAGCTGGCCGAGGTCTGGCCCAACATCACAGAGAAGAAAGACCCGCTGCCGGACGCAGCCGAGTGGGATGGCAAGCCGGGCAAGCTGGACCAGCTGGAACGCTGATTTCCGCCCCGCCTTTCTGTTTCTATCAGATCTTTTCCCGACAGGCTGTCACTCGACGGCCTGTTTTGTTTTCTGCCGCAAAACCTCCCGATCAATCCTCGCGATTACTGAGCCGAGTGCCGCCCAGCTAACAACAGACGTAGGGAATCTCCGCGTTTATCACCGGCAGACGATAGGCAGATCATAGGCAGCGGTCAGTCCGCTGGAATCGCCATCACTGCAATAAACCGGCTGAAGCCGGTGATCATTTCCATCACCCCAATCGCCTCCAGCATCTCGTCATCCTGTGCTCCCTGATCTCGCGCCGCAGCCACCAGGCGCTCGCCATGGTCATAGGGGTCAAGATTGGCGTGCCGGGCCAGCTCCAGAATGGCGTGTTCACTCGGGGCAAAGTGCGGCTGGTCCGGGTGGGTGCGGATATCCAGCACCTGCTTGGGGTCCAGCCCCAGATCCTGCAGCAGCCGGCTGTAGCGGGCGATACAGTAATCACAGCGATTGTCCGTGGCGACGACCAGGGCGATGGCCACTTTGAGGCGCGCAGACAGGCAACCCTGCAGCATCAGCGCCTTGTATTTATCCCAGTTTGCCTTAAGAAGCGAAGGGTGATGGGCGTAGGCGCGGAACAAGTTAGGCACCACTCCCAACTCCTGCTCAATATCGGCAAAGACCGCCTCCGACATTGCGTCTGCGGGGCTCTGCACCAAAGAGATCCAACTCATAAGTCACCTGCCTTTCCCTGTTGTGCCATAGGGGAGCGGGCAAAGTGTTTCCCGCACCCGGAGCACTGTATATAATCCCAGCATGAGGAAGATCATCCACTGCGACTGCGACTGCTTCTATGCCTCGGTCGAAATGCGTGACGACCCCAACCTGCGTGGTCGGCCACTGGCAGTGGGAGGCAGCAGCGACAGGCGCGGGGTGATTTCCACCTGTAACTACGAAGCCCGCAGTTACGGGGTCCGCTCAGCCATGCCCACCGCGCACGCCAAAAGGCTCTGCCCAGACCTGATTGTAGTACCCGGCAACATGAAGAAATACCGGGAGGTCAGCGCAGAAATCCGCCAGATCTTTCTCGACTACAGCGACAGGATAGAACCCCTGTCACTGGACGAAGCCTATATCGATGTCACGGACAGTGGTCATTGCGATGGCAGCGCGACCCGCATCGCCGAACAGATCCGCGCCCGCGTCCGCGAACAGCTCGGCATCACCATTTCTGCCGGCGTGGCGCCGAACAAGTTTCTCGCCAAGATCGCCAGCGACTGGCGCAAACCGGACGGCCTGACCGTCATCCCCCCGGCAGCGGTTGAGGAATTCGTACTGCGCCTGCCGGTGGCCAAGATTCACGGCGTCGGCCGCGTAACCGCGGAAAAAATGCAGCGCCAGGGTATCCGCACCTGCGCCGACCTGCGCAACCTCTCCCAAGTCGAGCTGGCCCAGCGCTATGGCAAGTTTGGCAACCGTCTCTACCAGTTGTGCCGCGGTCAGGATGATCGACCCGTCAGCGTAGACAGTTCCCGCAAAAGCGTCAGCGTCGAGCGCACCTTCAGCGAAGATCTGCCGGGCATTGCCGACTGGGAGCAACAGCTCCCCCTCCTTTATGGACGCCTTCAGGAGCGGCTCGAAGGCCTCAGCGCCCGCTATCAGGTCAGCGGCGCCTTCGTGAAGGTCAAATATGCCGACTTCACCACCAGCACTCAGGAGCGGGCCAGCCACTCCAGCCGCATCTCTGACTTCAAGCAACTGCTGAGACAGAGCTGGGAAAGGCGCCAGGGGGCCATTCGCCTGCTGGGACTGGGGGTCAAACTCAAAGATCTGCGCACCGGTGAGGGGCCGGAGCAGCTGTTGCTGCCACTGGAATTGGAGCGTAAAGCTTCCGCCATAGAGGGCCTGCCTCAGCCGTCCAGCTCGCTCACTCCGGGCAGTTCACCCGGCTCAGAGGGCGGCGCCGGCTGAATCCCTCCGCGATCCACAACCTCAACCCTATCAAAAGCCCATGTGTTCTGCGCGTTTCAACCTGCTCATGCGCTCTTCTCAGCCAAGCCCATGCACTGGCGGACAGGCTCCCGATCCGCCCTGTTCATTCCCCATTCTCCATTCCCCGCCCCCGTCCCCGTCCCCGTCCCCGTCCCCGTCCCTGTATCGGAACGCCACCTATACTCAGAGGCACCGCCAACTCTGTAGCCGGCTGGACTCGTTCATCGCAACAACCGGCGCCGCACCCCAAGGAGCCCCCCATGACCGATAAGCCACCCTGCCAGATAGAAATCATGGAAAACGGCCCCTATATCGTCACCGGCGCCGTACCGCTCAAGGAGATGAGCATCGGTGTCAACGGAGCGCGGGAGTCGGTGCGCTGGGAAATGGGTACCGAGTATCCGCTGCAGCCCCGCTACGCCCTGTGCCGCTGCGGCGCCTCGGCCAACAAACCCTTCTGCGACGGTAGCCACACCAAAATAGGATATGACGGAGAGGAAACCGCCAGTCGCGAACCTTACTTGGATCAGGCGGTGGTCTATGACGGCCCCACCATGATCCTGACCGATGCCGAATCCCTGTGCGCCTTTGCCCGCTATTGCGACCCCCATGGCCAGGTGTGGCGACTGGTGGAGGAGACCGATGACGAGCAGCAGCGGGACTACTTCCTGCAGGAGGTGGCGGATTGCCCCGCTGGTCGCCTGGTGGCCTGGGATAAGAGCAGTGGTGAGGCGGTGGAGCCGGAACTGCCGATGGAAATCGGCCTGGTGGAAGACCCGACCCAGCAGTGCAGTGGACCGCTGTGGGTGCGAGGAGGAATCCTGGTCGTCTCCGCCGACGGAGAGCAGTACGAGGTACGCAACCGGGTCACGCTCTGCCGCTGTGGGGCCTCAGCCAACAAGCCCTTCTGCGACGGCAGCCACGCCGCCACCCACTTTAAGGCCAAGTAGCAACAGCCTTCCTTGTTAGCGATACAGCGACGCCAGGCTGCAGAGCCGGCAAACTACCCGGCCTGCCATTTTGGCGCGCGTTGCCGGCTGGGCAGCACTGATAGGTGAACAACACTGGCAGGCGGACAACACTGACGGATGGACAACATTTGTGGCCGCATCACATTGGTTGCCCCGGGAGTAAAGGAGCCCGCACCCTGGCCAAAGGGTGGAAACCGCATAAACGTACCGGTCAGGAAATCTGGCGTCGGCCCACACTCAGCCAGCAAGGCTGCCATCAGCCCCTAACTATACTCGTTTAACCAAAGACAAGAGCCGGCCGATGAAGAAAGCGCTACCCAGTAGCCTGGTTGGCTGGTTCCTCGGTTATGCGGAAAAGCTGGAGCGCCCACGCCTCTTCAAATGGATTTGCGTCCTCTTTCTCGTCGATCTCCTCGTGATTGACCCGCTACCGTTTATCGACGAAATCCTGCTCATGCTTTTGACGCTGTATCTGGCCCGCTGCAAGAGAGAATCCGCAGCGGCTGATGCTGCGCAAGAGCAGCAAAGCCAAACTTTAAAAAAGTGAGACGACCAGAGAGAAGTGAGAGAAGTGAGAGAAGTGAGAGAAGTGAGAGAAGTGAGGGGAGCGAAAGGAACGAAGGGAGTGAGAAAAGTGAAAAGGCTTATTTAAGGACTTAATTTAAGCACCCTCATTTAAGCACCCTCATTTAAGCACCCTCACTGAGTCACCGCCTGAAGCCTCTCACTTACGCAGTAGTCGGAGAGTCTTTACCGAGGCGGAAATACTCGCTCCACCTCTGGGGGAGGCATCAAGTGGTGGGGCAAGCGGCAGAATGACAGGCGGTACCTGACCAGTGCAGCCCGGCAGTAACCTTTGCGCATGGAGGCGGGATAGTGTGAACAGAAACGCATTTCAGCATTTGTCAGACGAGGCACTGCTCGACCACTACCATTCGACGCGCAACCTTCGAGCCTTCCGGCAACTCTACCAGCGCCACAAGGACAGTCTCTACCGCTACTGCGCACAAATGAATTTTCCCGCTGCCGGCAACATCGTCGAACAGCTCTGGCGCGGCCTGCTTGAACGGCCACCGGAACTCTGCGGCCGCCTGTTGCGCAACTGGCTGTTTATCCGCGCGAGCCAGCTGCTGACCCAGCGCCACGAAAACCTACAACACAACCCGGAAACGGTGCGCGGCGACACAACCGAGGCGGAGCTGCCCCCGCCGGGCAGGAACGACGCACTGCTCGCGGCCCTGCAACAGCTACCGAGAATTGAACGCAATATCCTGTTGTTACATATGGAGTGCCGGCTGCCGCTGGTGACCATTGCCGACATAGAGCGCATCTCACTGAAACAGTGCCGGGCATATTATCAGCAGGGCAAGGACCGGTTGCGGACAATGGTGCATGGACCAGAGCGCCAGCCCTGGCAAGTGGACGAGGGTGCTGCCGCAAAAGAAACTTCTAAAAAAGAAAACTCAAAACAAGACAAGGCTGTAAACACCATCGCTGAAGAAAGCCCTGTTGAAAAAAACGCTGTCAGCGAAAGCACCGCTGAAGAGGTGACACATGAGTGACTGCGAGCGCAATTACCGGTTGGCAGCCGTGGCGATTGAATCACCAGCCGCTCTGGATGAAAAGGTGTTGCAACGGGCCCGCGCTTTCAGCAAGCCGCACAAGCAAAAGCGCTGGCTATCCCGGGCAGCCAGTGGATGCGCGGCTATCGCCATTGCGGTCCTGCTGATACATCCCACGCAATACCTAAGAGCACTGACAGCCCCCGGCAAGCCAGCCTCTGCTGCCACCACCGCTGAGTATCGGGCTCTGGCCAGCTGGCAGACCTCTGTGCAAGAGGCCCTGCACAGAGCCGGCCCCTGGTATGAGCTGCGTACAAGTGTGCACTCGGGTGACTACCAGGCTCTGTGCGCATACTGGCGCGAGCAACAGCGGGGCAAAGCCGGGAAAACGCTGCCTGCGGACCTGGCCCGTGAAGCCAACAGCCACTGCCGGGTGCTGGAGCTGCGCTGAATCAGCTCTGGGGCTCTCAATAAAGACTCCCGGTTCACGCAACTCACTCCTGCTCCTCCCAGCTCACTGCGACTTGCCGCCACTCACCTCGTGTCAACGCGATTCGCCTCTCGCCAGGGTCGCCTGCGCCGGGATGGGAGGCTGCGCTTACAGAAACTGCATCACAAGCCACTCAGCGACCAGTGCGGGCTTGGCCTCCCCCTCAATCTCCACGGTGATCTGCAGCTTAACCAGATATTGGCGGGGATTCTTCTCATGGATATCCAGCACCTTCGCCAGCGCCCGCACTCGGCTGTTCACTTTTACCGGGGCAATAAAACGGACTCTATCGAGACCGTAGTTCATGCCCATCTCGATGCCCTCGATGGTGATATCCAGTTGCTCGGCAAAATGTGGCAACAGCGAGAGGGTGAGAAATCCATGCGCCACAGTCCCCCCCAATGGGGTCAGTTTCGCTGCCTCAGGGTCGACGTGGATAAATTGATGATCGAGGGTGCAGTCGGCAAAGGCATCGATGCGGGCCTGATCGATGCTGAACCATTCTGTCGGCGCCAGCTCGGTGCCGATAAAATCCGCTAACTGGTCCCGGGGAATTACGGTCGACATCGTTAAAATCCTCTTTCCATGGATTATTTTGTGGAGATCCTGACGGAAAATCTCACCGGCTATCGCAAAACCTCGTATCGCCGACGAATCGATTCTGACAGAAGTCTCCTCTGACAGAAATCTCAATAGGCGGACAAGCCGCCATCTACCGCCAACGCCTGCCCGGTAACGTAAGTCAGTGCGGGCGATAGCAGCATCAGCATGGCGGCGACCACTTCACTGGTATCGGCCAGCCGCTTCATGGGGCAGCCGGAGGCCAGAAACGCCTGAAACTCCTCGGCGCTCACCCCCGCGGGCGTATCAATGCCTGTGACCATCGGCGTCAGGGTGAAGAAAGGGCAGATCGCATTGACGCGCACACCGTAACCCGCCGCTTCTATGGCAGCCGTTTTGGTCAGGCCAATCACCGCATGCTTGGCCGCCGCATAGGAGGCAATTTTGGGCGCGCCGCCAAGCCCGGCCATGGACGACACATTGAGGATTACGCCCGCGCGCGCCGCCTTCATCACCGGCAGCTGGTGGCGAAGACCAAAAAAAACGCCTCTCTGATTGATGTGGTACTGGCGATCGAATTCCGCCTCGCCAGTGTCCTCCAGCGACATCATCGGTGGCGCCACGCCGGCATTGTTGACCGCAATATCCAGAGCCCCACAGCGCTCCCGTGCGAGCGCCACGAGGGACTCACAATCCGACTCGCGGGAGACGTCGCAGTGCTGCGCCAGCACCTGCACCCCCTCTCCAGCCAGGTCGTCTGCCAGGCGACCCAGAGCGGATGTGTTGATATCACCCAGCACCAGCCGCGCGCCACGACTGCCGAGCTCCCGTGCCAGAGCCGCGCCGAGTCCGCTGGCGGCACCGGTAATCAGGGCCACCTTGCCTTCGAAGTTGAGCATGGGGTCTGCGCTCATGTCAGATCCCCCCACAGGCGGTCATGCCACCATCCACCACCACACACTCACCTGTGGTAAAGCTGGACGCATCGGAAACCAGATACAGTACGGTTCCAGCCATCTCCTCCGGCTCCGCATGTCGGTGCATGGGAATATGGTCGATGGCGGTTTTATAGATGCCCTCATCGGCAAACAGCGCACCGGCAAAGTTTGTGCGGGTCAAGCCCGGCAGCAGCGCATTCACGCGGATATTGAACGGCGCACACTCTTTGGCAAAAGCCTTGGTCATATTCACCACCGCCGCCTTGGTGATGGAGTAAATCCCCTGCCCTACCCCCGGCTGCAGGGCGTTGATGGAGGCGGTATTCACAATACAGCCACCGCCCTGCTCGCGCATCAGCTTGCCGGCTTCAACCGACATATAAAAATATCCGCGAATATTGACATCCACCGTTTTTTCAAAGGCGCTCAGATCCGTATCGAGGATATGGCCAAAGTAGGGGTTGGCGGCGGCATTGTTGACGAGAATATCCAGCCGGCCGTACTGCTCGCGGATATGAGTGAACGTCTTGTGGATATCTTCCATGCTGCCAATGTGACAGGCCAGCGCCTCGGCCTGGCCGCCCGCATGCACAATCGCATCAACCACTGCCTGGCAGCCCTCAATCCTGCGGCTGGACACAATCACCCGCGCCCCCTGCTCCGCCAGCAACCGGGCAATCGCCTCACCGATACCACGGCTGGCACCGGTCACCATCGCCACCTTGCCGGATAGATCAAACAGCTTTGTTGCCATGAAACCCTCTCATCATTGTCTGCGTTTTTATTATCGCGCCCCGGTTAAGGCCGGTTAATATTCTTTTTCGATGACATCCAGCGCAAAGCGCGCCACCGGGTCCACCAGTGCGCCGAGCTTTGCCGCGCTGCGGCTTGAGGCATTGCCCTCTTTAGCCCGCTTGGCCACCCCCTGAATAATGGCCGCCAGTCGGAAAAAGCTGAACGCCAGATAAAAAGCCCAGTTGTCGATACGCTCGATGCCGCAACGGGCGCAGTAGCGGGCAACGTATTCACTTTCCGATGGTATGCCCAGAGACGCGCGATCCAGGCCCATCAGCCCCGCCATTTTGTCGCCACTCTCAGGCATGCGCAGCTGCATACACTGGTAAGCCAGATCGGCAAATGGATGCCCCAATGTCGACAGCTCCCAGTCCAGCAGAGCAATGGCCCGGGGTTCTACGGGGTGAAAAATGATGTTGTCGAGGCGGTAATCCCCGTGCACAAGCGCCACCCGGCCATCGTCTTCCGGCAGGTGTTGCGCCAGCCAAGCGATCAATGCATCCATTGGCGCCACAGGTTCCAGCTCACTGGCCCGGTACTGGCCGCTCCAGCGCTGGAACTGACGCTCGAAGTAATTGCCCGGCTTGCCGTAATCGGCAAGCCCCACGGCATCCACATCGATACTGTGCAGCGCCGCCAGTACCCGATTCATTTCGTCGTAAATGGCCGCGCGCTGGGAGTTGTCCACCTCCGGCAGGGCGGCATTCCAGAAAATGCGGCCGTCACAGTATTCCATCACATAGAAGAGTGTGCCGAGTACATCCCGGTCTTCACAGAGGTGCATCACCTGCGGTACCGGCACCGGAGTGGCCGCCAGAGCCTGCATCACACGAAATTCCCTATCCACCGCATGGGCCGACTTCAGCAGTTTGCCGGGTGGCTGGCGGCGCAGCACGTAGACACCGGAAGACGCCCTGAGCAGGAATGTGGGATTGGACTGCCCGCCGGAAAACTTGCTCACCTGGAGCGGCCCGCGGAAGGAGGGGATCGCCTGTTCGAGGTAAGCCGTCAGCTTCTCCAGTGGCAACTGCTCAACCTGGCTCTGGTCGGAAATCATCACATCGGCGGTCATTGTTCCCTCCCCTTTCTTATTCAGTTTTCTTGTTGGGTTTTCTTGTTCGGTTTTCTTGGAAGTGCTGCTATTCCGCTTTGTCAGTTTGCGCCATAGCGCGCTGCCAGGTTGCGCCCCAGTTGCATCATATGCACCTGGTCGGGACCATCGGCGAGGCGAATGGCACGGGCGTAGGCATATTGATGAGCCAATGCAAAATCCTGCCCCAGGCCCGCCGCGCCGTGAATCTGTATGGCGCGGTCAATCACATTGCAGGCCATCTGCGGCGCGACAATTTTGATCATGGCGATCAGTTCCTTGGCCGCCTTGTTGCCGTGGCGATCCATCTGATCGGCCGCCTTCAACGTCAGCAGACGGGCCTGCTCGATTTCGCAGGCAGACTTGGCGATATCCTCGCGCACCGACCCCTGCTTGCTCAGCGGGCGACCGAAGGCGATGCGCTCTTCGCAGCGGCGCGCCATCATTTCCAGAGCCCGCTGGGCCTGGCCAATGAGGCGCATACAGTGGTGAATCCGCCCCGGGCCCAGGCGGCCCTGAGCGATTTCAAAACCGCGCCCTTCGCCGAGGATCAGGTTCTGCGCCGGCACGCGCACATTGTCGAAAATAATCTCCCCATGGCCTTCCGGTGCATCGTCGTATCCGAACACCGTCATCGGGCGAATAATCCGCACCCCGGGGGTATCCACCGGCACCAGTATCTGCGACTGCTGTCGGTAGCGGTCGGGGTTTTCCGCATCGGTCTTGCCCATCAGGATCAGAACTTTGCAACGGCGATTGAGCACACCACTGATATAGAACTTGTGGCCATTGATCACATAGTCTTCGCCATCGCGAACTATCGAGGTCTCGATATTGGTGGCATCCGACGAGGCCACCGCGGGCTCGGTCATGGCAAATGCGGAGCGGATCTCCCCTTTCAGCAGCGGCTGCAGCCAGCGCTCCTGCTGTTCCGGGCTGCCGTACTGGGCCAGCACTTCCATATTGCCGGTATCCGGGGCACTGCAATTGAACACCTCGGGAGCGAACAGCACCCGCCCCATTTCTTCCGCAAGGGGAGCGTATTCCAGGTTTGTCAGCCCGGCGCCAAAGCGCGCATCGGGCATAAACAGATTCCAGAGTTCCGCCTGCCGCGCTTTGGCCTTCAGTTCGCGCAGCACCGGCGGCTCACCCCAGCGATCCTGCTGCAGCTGCTGATGAAAGGTTTTTTCCGCCGGATAAACATGCTCCGCCATAAAAGCACGCAGGCGCTCCAGCAATTCTGTGACGCGCTCGGAATATTCAAAATTCAACGTGAAGTTCCTCCCCTGATCTGCAGAGCCGCGTAACGGGCCCCGCAGGCTTTTAAATAAGACCGCAGCTTTACATTAAGACCCAAGTGCAAATCCGTCAGACTGGGTTTTACCGTGGTGCCACGGTGCTTTCGTTGTTTGCGTTCATTTTTGCCAGCGAGGGTTTATCAGCTGTAAGTGATAAATTCCCTGCGCTGCGGCGTATCCAGGTGCGGCAGGTGATTGAAGCTGTGCAGGCTGAGTTCTCCGCTGCCGGCAAAGAAGTGGCTTACCGCCGTATTGCGGATCTGCAGATTCAGCCGTGTGACCGTATCCGGTGCTGCGCCGAGTACCTGACGAATCATCATGGCGATGGCGCCGGCGGAGCTCACCACCAGCGTTTTGCTGCCTCGCGGGGCATCCGCCACCACCGCCAGGGCCTCCGCGATACGCGCTTCAAAAGCCTGCCAGCTTTCCTGCGGGGTTATCTCGCCCCGCGTCCAGGCCAGCATGGCGCTCTTCAGAAAACGGTAGTAGTGGCTGCGCGGGCTGCCCGGTTCCGGCACCTCCTCGGGTTGATGCTGCCCGTAGAAGCGGGTCACCGCGTGAAAATCGAATTCGTTGAGCTGCGGCACCAGCTGGGCACTGTCGCCGGGCAGCCCCAGCCCCTCGCAGATGCCCCGGGCAGTTTCCCAGTGGCGCCGCAGGTCTCCACACAGCACCCGGTCAAAGTGCAGGCCCTGATCCCGCCAGTGCTCGCCAAGCCAGCGCGCCTGGCGCCAGCCAAGCTCCGAGAGTTTGTCGTAATCGTCTGCGCCGAAGGACGCCTGTCCATGCCTGACGGTAAAGAATTCAGCCACTGCACTCCCTCCAAGATTGTTCTGACCCTAGCGGCTGCGATTAGATCATCCAAGTTTATTATGCGAATATGCCGCCATTCACACTGGTGATGAAAGACTAATAAGAAGACTGCAGACACAAGACGCAAACAGGAAAGCCCCAAGGAAAGTCCCGAGGAAAGTCCCGGGGAAAGCCCCCGAAGAAAGCCCCCGAGCGAAGAAGCTGAGAAAAGCGCTCCAGGGATCAACGGAGAGCCGGGTGGCGGGTGGCGAGTGGCGGGGGCAGAAAGATGGGGACCGGGAGACAGGAGACCAACAAGTGGCAGGCACACAGTTGCAGCAGATGGACATGAACCTGTTTCTGGTGATGGACGCCATCTACCGGCAGGGCAACCTGACCCGCGCTGCCGAACAGCTCCACATCACCCAGCCCGCGGTCAGCAACGCGCTTGCCCGCCTGCGCCGCAGCCTGGCCGACCCGCTGTTCATCCGCACACCCTCCGGGATGAGTCCCACCCCGCTGACCGAGAGCATCATACCGCAGGTACAGCAGGCGCTGGCACTGCTGGATGGCAGCCTCAGCGCCCAGTCCAGCTTCGACCCCGCCACCGCGCGCAAGACCCTGCGGCTGTCCATGAACGACATGGCGGAAACACTGCTGTTGCCGCCCCTGCTGGAGGAACTGGAGCGGCGGGCGCCGGGCATCAGCGTGGAATCCTTCTATGTGCCCCGCGACCAGCTGGCCCGCGAGCTGGCCACCAACACACTGGATTTCGGGCTCGATATTCCCCTCGCTACCGCCACCCAGCTGCATCAGCAGCGCCTTCTGAACGACCGCTATCTGTGCATGTTGCGGCAGGACCACCCACTGGCGACGGAAGAGCGGCTGAGCCTCGACCAATATCTGGCTCTGGGGCATGTGCATGTTTCCAGCCGCCGGACCGGTCCCGGGGTTGCGGATATCGCCCTCAACAAGCTGGGGCGCCGCCGCGCCATCAAACTGCGCGTTCAGCACTACCGGGTGGCGCCTCTTGTAGTCATGCGCACTGACCTGGCCCTGACGGTGCCCGCCAGTCTCGCCGGGCAATACCCGGTGCGCCTGTTCGAACTGCCCTTCCAGATTCCGCAGATGGACTGGCATCTTTTATGGCATCGCAACCAGCACAAGGACCCCGCCAATCAATGGGTGCGCAGACTGCTGCTGGAGCTCTTCTCCCGCTGAGCGGATCGCCAAACGAGGCCAAAGGATTCGACCGTTATGGTCACTGCCTGCCCTTCCCGGCCCCTGCTATTCTGCCCAGCCTAGCGATTACTGCCGGAAATGCGCCCGCGCCGCGATAGCGCAGCAGCGAGCCAGAAAAAGAGAGACAGCCGTCATGTCCCAGTCATACCCCAATATGCTTGCCCCACTCGATCTGGGCTTCACCCAGCTCAAGAACCGTGTCCTCATGGGTTCCATGCACACCAACCTGGAAGAGCACCCGGGCGGCTTTACCCGTCTCGCCGCCTTCTATGCCGAGCGCGCCCGCGGTGGCGTCGGGCTGATCGTGACCGGTGGTATCGCCCCCAACGAGGAAGGCGGTGTCTTTATGGGCTCAGCCAAATTGACGACACAGGACGAGGCCCAGCAGCACCGGGAAATCACCCGTGCGGTACACGCCGAAGGCGGCAAGATCTGTATGCAGATCCTTCATGCCGGCCGCTACGCCTATACCCCGAACCTGGTTGCCCCCTCGGCCATTCAGGCGCCGATCAACCCCTTTACCCCGCGCGAACTGACCAGCGAAGAGATCGATGGCCAGATCGAGGACTACGTGCGCTGTGCCACCCTGGCCCGCGAGGCCGGCTATGACGGCGTGGAGATCATGGGTTCCGAGGGTTATTTCATCAACCAGTTCATCGTCACGCGCACCAATCAGCGTAGCGATGAGTGGGGCGGCAGCTATGAAAACCGTATCCGCCTGCCGATTGAAATCGTGCGCCGCGTGCGCGAAGCCGTCGGGCAGGACTTCATCATCATCTACCGTCTGTCCATGCTTGATCTGGTTGAAGATGGCAGCACCTTTGATGAGGTTGTCACGCTGGGCAAGGCAATCGAGGACGCCGGCGCCAACATCATCAACACCGGGATCGGCTGGCACGAGGCCCGTGTGCCCACCATCGCCACCAGTGTGCCGCGCGCCGCCTTTACCGCCGTCACCGCCAAGGTCAAACAACACCTGCGCGTGCCGGTGATCACCAGCAACCGCATCAACATGCCCGAAGTCGCGGAAGAAGTGCTGGCCGCCGGTCAGGCGGATATGGTGTCCATGGCGCGGCCGTTCCTCGCCGATGCGGAGTTCGTCAACAAGGCGGCGCAAAACCGCAGCGACGAAATCAACACCTGTATCGGCTGCAACCAGGCCTGCCTCGATCACACCTTCCAGATGAAGCTGACCTCCTGCCTGGTCAACCCCCGCGCGGCGCATGAAACAGAACTCAATTACACACCTGCGGCGGTGAAAAAGAACATCGCCGTGGTCGGCGCCGGCCCCGCCGGCCTCGCCGCTGCCACTGTGGCCGCCGAACGCGGACACCACGTGACCCTGTTTGAAGCCGGCGACAAAGTCGGCGGCCAGTTTAATGTGGCGAAACAGATCCCCGGCAAAGCGGAATTCGAGGAAACCCTGCGCTACTTCAGCCGCAAGCTGGAGCTGACCGGTGTGCGCGTCCAGCTGAACCACCGCGTCAGCGCCGCCGAACTCACGGACTTCGACGAGGTGATTCTTGCCACGGGCATCAGCCCCCGCACCCCGCCCATCGAGGGCGTCGACAACGGGAAAGTGCTCGGCTATCTCGACGTGCTGAAAGAGAAAAAACCGGTAGGCCAGCGAGTGGCGATTATTGGCGCCGGTGGCATCGGTTTTGATGTGGCCGAATACCTGACCCACGAACACGATCATCGCGAGCAGCTGCTGGCCTCGGACCGGGAGGAATTTTTCCGCGAGTGGGGCGTGGATATCACACTTGAGCACCGCGCCGGGCTGCAACAGCCTCAAGCGGTTTCCTCGCCAAGGCAGGTCTACCTGTTGCAGCGCAAGGCCAGCAAAGTGGGCGCCGGACTCGGCAAAACCACCGGCTGGATTCACCGCACCAGTCTCAAGCACCGCCACGTGGAAATGATTGCCGGTGCCCAGTACGAAAAGATCGACGACCAGGGCCTGCATCTCAAGGTCGGTGAAGAGTCGCGCCTGCTGGAGGTGGACAACATCATTCTCTGCGCCGGCCAGGAGCCTGAGCGGGCACTGCACGGGGAACTGGAAAGCCTCGGCATTCGCTCCCACCTGATTGGCGGCGCAGACGAGGCGGCGGAGCTAGACGCCAAGCGGGCCATCGATCAGGGATCGCGCCTGGCCGCGGAACTCTAACTACGCGCCGCCGCAACCAGCCACCCCCCGGTTTCAGGAGCGGCGGGGGTGGCCGGTTTTTTCGTGCGAGATGTAAACCCACTCTGTGGCGTGATTGTCACAGTTTTCTGCTTTCTGCTTTCTGCTTTCTGCTTTCTGCTTTCTGCTTTCAATAGCTTTACAGTGAACGACCGCATCAGGGAATGTATATTTTCAGTGCCATCTTCACCCCACCCCCTCCTCCGCATCGCGAAAAATTTGCCAAGCCCCACCGCTGACCAGTGTGCTTATCTCACCAGGGTCAGCGCGCGTGGCTGCGCGGCCGAAAAGACCGATAGCTATACTGTTGTCAGTCTCTGCCCGGGTTGGGCTGATGAGGCATCCGCCCACGCCGTCCAATAGCCGCCACAGAGCAATCAATGCCACGGATTGGTTACAGATTACCGCCATGTCGCTCTCACACCTTCTGACCCAGTTGCGCCCTCTGGCCGAACAGCAACTCAGCCGCGAGGGGGCGCATTTCGTACTCTTCGCCTCACTGTCCGATGGACAGCATAGAGCCCGAACCTGCCATTGTCGTGCGGACACCTTTGAGAAAAGCTGGCAACAGCTGGCCGCGAAGATCCGCGGCCTGGCCAGGAAACACAAGATCAAACCCCGGTGGCTGCGAGTGGACTGGGTAACCACTATCGAGGCCACAAACTGGGAAGGGCTACAGGAGAAACTGGCGAAGACCAAGCGCGGCTATTTCCGTTATGGCATTGCCTTTGACGAGGACCTGCGGTTTGCCCTGATAGAGATGGAATTAAATGCCAATGCCATTCTGTATGGCGGTAATAAGATCGGGCATGCGGTATTCAACCCTGCAAACTTTACCAGGTATGCAAAACTCCGCTTCGGCCGGGTTGCCGATATACCCGAAAAAAAAGAACAACCGGTCTTTATCCTCTCGACCAGAGGACTCTTTGTCAGCAGCAGAGAAACCGCTGGCACTGAAGGCTCAGTCAGCGCCAAGGGTTGCATCAAAGCTGAGGGCTCTCGCCAAGCCCAGGCTGAAGGCTCTCGTCAAGCTGAAGGCTCTCGCCAAGCTGAAGGCTCCCTAAAAGCTGAAAGCTCCCCACAAGCTGAAGGCTCCCCACAAGCTGAAGGCTCTCCGGTTTATCTGTACGGCCCGGGCCGCAACGCGGGACGGAGAGTGATCGAGAGGCTGGACTCGATACAGGTAACGAAAATCGTGCGCGCCAGCAGCGAGTATCTGGCCAGCCAGGTACGAGCCAATGGACGCTTTCATTACGGTTGGCATAGCTGCTTTGATCGCCCAATTGAAACCTACAATACTCTGCGTCACGCCAGCAGCACTTACGCCATGCTGGAAGCCTGGGAAGTCACTCGCAGCCCCAGGCTCAAGTCCGCCATTGATCGCGCCATACGCCACCTGACTAAAACCCTCATCCAGCCCATTACCCTCCCCAACGGCCAGCAACTGGCCTTTCTGGTGGAGAGTAATCAGGAGATCAAACTGGGCGGCAATGCCGTGGCGATTCTGGCTCTGGTCAAGTACTCACAGCTTACCGGCAGCCAGCAATACCTGGAACTGATGGAGCAACTCGCTCTCGGCATTCAGCACATGCAGAACCCCGCTAGCGGACAATTCACGCATGTACTGGAATTCCCTGAACTGAATGTCAAACAGCCATTTCGCATCATCTACTACGATGGCGAAGCGGCGTTTGCACTGATGCGCCTGTACGGACTGACCAAGGACGAACGCTGGCTGCAAGTGGTGGAGAAAGCATTCAATTACTTTATCGTGGCCGACCACTGGCGGGCCCACGATCACTGGCTGAGTTACTGCGTCAACGAATTGACCCTCTATCGCGAGGATGAAAAATACTTCCGTTTCGGTCTTAAAAACGTCAGCGACTACCTGAACTTTGTCGAAACACGCATTACCACCTTCCCCACCCTTCTCGAATTGATGATGGCCGCGGAGAAAATGGTGACCCGCTTGCGGCAGAGCACAAAGTATCGACACCTTCTCGATCTGTTAGACCTGGAACACTTCTATCGCGCGCTGGAAAAACGTGCACACCACCTGCTGAATGGCTACTTCTGGCCGGAAACCGCAATGTTCTTCCAGAACCCGGGAAAAATCACCGGCAGCTTTTTTATTCGCCACCACGCCTTTCGCGTGCGTATCGATGATGTGGAGCACTATCTTTCCGGCTTTGTAGCCTACCGCGCATTTTTACAGGAAGAAGAGCGGGTGGGCGTGCGCAAGAAAGTCAGGGCGCTGGCCGCACAAAATCCAGCTCCAGAAACCGGTATCACAACACCGGGAAGCGCAGCCCCGGGAAATATTCCCCAGAGAAATTCTGAGCAACGGCGACCGGAAGTCTGCTGGGACCGCCGGAACCTGATTCTCGCCACCAGAGGCAAATGGCTGGGGGAAGCACCTCCACTCACATGGAAGGCCAGCGGACTGTGCACCTATACCAGCGGCATGAAACCCGGATACATCGTGGCGCTGCGGCCCCCGGCAGACAAGGGGTTTGTCCCCCCGGAAGACCTGAATAAGTTACCATTCACCCCCCAGGCAGCCATCACCGGCGCCGCTGATGCCACTTTGCCCAAAGCGCAGCTGCCCCTGCTGCAGGTGGCCAATGTCCGCAGAGCCGTATTGGATATGGGGCGCTTCGCCCGCAAGCAGTTTACCGGTACGGTGAT
This sequence comes from Microbulbifer aestuariivivens, assembly GCF_039545115.1. Taxonomy (NCBI): domain Bacteria; kingdom Pseudomonadati; phylum Pseudomonadota; class Gammaproteobacteria; order Cellvibrionales; family Microbulbiferaceae; genus Microbulbifer; species Microbulbifer aestuariivivens. The sequence continues at coordinate 31,911 of NZ_BAABRT010000018.1, forward strand.
CGGCATTACCGGCAGTGCCGGCAAAACCACTACCGTCGCCATGCTTCAGCACCTGCTGCGGCCGTGGGGCAACGCAGAAAAATCCGAGGCCAATGCCAATCTGCCCGTTGGTATCGCCTGGAACCTGGCCTCGATGAGCTGGCAAACCCCCTATGCCATTATCGAAATGGCCATTGGCAGCATGGATCGGAATTCCGAGCTGGCCCGCCCCCATGTGGCGGTGATCACCAATATCCACAAGGCACACCTGAAATATCACAATACCACCGAGGAAATCGCCCTCAAGAAATCCAGAATCTTTTCCGCCATGCAGCCCGGTGGCCTCGCCATCTTCAACCGGGATATTGTCGAATGGCCGATTATCCAATCCGCCGCCGAACAGGCAGGACTGCGGACCATCACCTTTGGACGCCATCCTGACAGCCATGTCCAACTCGTCGACTATGACCCAGCCACAGGTCTCACACGGGTCAATCTCAAAAACAGAACCGTGACATTCTCGGTAGGCGGCATGGGCTTGCATATGGCATTGAATGCGCTGGCCTGCCTGACGGTAATCGATGCGCTTAATCTGAATATCGAAGCGACATTACCGCTGGTCGAACTCTTCGAACCGCCATCGGGGCGGGGAAACCTTATGGAGATGAACCTTGGCGACAGGAAAATTCATCTCATCAACGATGCCTACAATGCCAACCCCGGCTCAATGGCTGCGGCGCTGGATCGCATCCAGCACGATATGGCGCCCGCGAACAATGGCCGGAAAATTCTGGTGCTGGGAGATATGCTGGAGCTTGCTCACGAATCTGATCAGTGCCACCGGGATCTGGTACCGAAAATATTGGCCTGCAAACCGGACTCGGTGTTTCTGGTGGGCACGGAAATGTCAAAAATCCGCCACCCACTGCGCGCCGGCGGCATCGCCTGTTCGAGCCACGAGGACCCAGACAGCTGCAGGGAAAAACTCAACGACCTGCTTGAGAATGGGGATATGGTGCTGTTCAAAGGCTCACATGGCAGCGGATTGCACCGCATCATCAGGGATTTAAACAGTTAAGTGGCCAGGGAATGGAAAAGTAAAGTAGCGCGCAAAAAGGATCAGCGCTCGCGCAGCGCCTCCCTGGCGCTGTTGATAGGCTTCAGCAGATAGTCAAACACCGTTTTGGAGCCGGTCTTAACATCTACCGTCGCCACCATGCCGGGTACGATGGGAAAACGCTCCCCGGCTTCATTCACCAGCGCATCGGAGTCTGTGAGGATAAATACCCGATAGTAGAATTGGTCGGGATTGGATTCGTCCTGAATGGTATCCGGCGAGATCATTTTAACCCGCCCTTCAAGGCCCCCATAGACGGAATAGTCATAGGCGGTGATCTTCACCTTGGCGGCCTGGTCCGGGTGAATAAAGGCGATATCCCGCGGAGAGATGCGCGCTTCGATCAGCAGCCGGTCATCCAGGGGCACTATTTCCATCAGCCTGCCGTTGGGCGGCAACACCCCACCGATGGTGGTAACTTCAATATCTTTGACAATACCGCGCACAGGGGATCGCAGCGTCAATCTCGACAGGGAATCCGCGCGCCCCTCAATCACCGAGGACAATGCCTCCACCTCGGCGCTGACCGCAGCCAGCTCTTCCCTTGCCCTTACCATGTACTCAGATCGCCGCTCATTGATCTGTAATTCCAGCTCAGTCTGCTGCCGCTTCAAGCGCAGCAACTCCACATTACTGGCCGCGCCGGAACTCACCAGTGATCGGATGATGGCCAATTCTTTTTTCACCAGATCAAGGGATTCCGTCAATCCCTTGAGAGACTCATCCAGTTGATGGCGGCGCGTTTTATAGAGCTTGCGCTCTTTCGCCAACAGCTCATCGAACCCACGCAGAGCGTCCGGGAATGAAAGCTCGCTGCCATTCACTTCCGCGGACAGACGCGCGGCACTGGCGAGGGCTGCCCGGTAGCGGGCCGAACTCTCCTCCACATTGGAGCGGACCTTTGTCGGGTCCAACTGCGCCAGTATCTGCCCCTGCTCGACAATATCCCCTTCCGACACCTTGAGTTCGGCAAGAATACCCCCCTCCAGGGACTGAACCATCTGCGCACGAGTAGTGGGCACCACCTTGCCGCTACCGGAAGAAACCTCATCCACCCGCGCAAAGTAAGACCAGAGGATCAATACCGTGATAAGCAGGCAAAAAAACCAAACCACCCGGGTCGAGCGCACCAGTGTCGATTCATCCCCTCCCTCTTCCAGAGCGGTAGCGGCACTATACAAGCCTGTATCTGCCAGTGATGCCCGGGCCGGGCCACTCCTGTGCCGTGAGCAGGATTTGGCATGTTTTCTTTTACGCTTGATGGTGAAACCAAGGCGTTTGCGCGGGCAGGATTTCGAATGTTTTACTCTGCGTCTCATGGCGACACCTGCGCGTGCTTTCCTGCCGCTGACTGGTCCGGCGGCGGTTTCCCGGCCTGTGACAGTCTTGCCAGTATTTCTTCCTTGCCGCCGTCCATCACAACACGGCCGGCATCGACCACCACTATCCTGTCAACCAACTGCAACATGCTGGTGCGATGGGTCGCCAGCACCAGTGTCCGGTCACCAATCCATTCGGCAAGGCTGGCGATCATCCGCCGCTCCGTTGTCTCATCCAATGACGCCGAAGGCTCGTCCAGTAACAGCACCTGAGGCTGGCGCAACAACAACCTGGACAGCAGCAATGATTGGCGCTGTCCTCCCGACAAGCCCTTGCCTCCCTCCAGAACCACATGATCAAGCCCCATGGGTAGCCGGCGGACAAAGTCCTGAGCACCACTCATTTGCAGCGCCCAGAGAATATCGTCGTCGGTCGCCAGCGGCGCACCCAGGGTAAGATTTTCACGTAAAGTGCCGTGAAAGAGACTGGCATTCTGGCTCAACAAGCCGATGTCCCGGCGCAGGTCACCCGGGTCCAGATGATCGATGGCAACCCCATCGATGGTTGCCAGACCAGCGGAGTTTTCCAGCAGGCCCGCCATCGCCTGCAGCAGAGTGGATTTACCGGCGCCATTGCGGCCCAGCACAGCCACCTTTTCCCCGGGGTGAATGACCAGCCCGGCAATCAGCAGGGCCGGTTCGGGCGCATTGGCATCATAGCGAAAAGCGGCCTGAGAAAAATCGTATTCACCGTGAATAGCCGCCTTGTGAACGCGCTTGGTGCCCTCGGCATGTTCGACCGGCAACTGCATAATCTGGTCGAGCCCCTTGAGGGCCACCCGCGCCTGCTGCCAGCGACTCAGTATCTGAGTGACCTGCGCAATCGGAGACATCATGCGGGATCCAAGAATGGATGCGGCAACCAGAGCACCGGTGGTCAGATCGCCTGTCATCACCATAGGCGCGCCGATAAGGACAATCACCGCAAACACCGATGATTGAACATTGTGGGTCCATGTCATCAGTTTGCTGACCAGATAACGCAGCTCCAGGTGGGAATCTGCCGTTACAGCATTGTAGTGATTCCACTGCTGCTGAAAACGCTGCTCAGCCTGGAGAACCTTGATGTCTTCCATGCCCTGCACTGACTCCACCAGCATGGCATTGCGCAGTGAGGACTCACGCATGGACTCCGCGGAAAGCCGCGCAAGCTTGCCCTGTGCCAGTAAGCCGGGAATCAACAGCAACAGCAACGCCGCCAGAGGCACCCATACCAGGGGGCCGGCGATCACCCAGAGAACGCCGAGGAAGAGAAAGAAAAACGGCATATCGGCAATGGCCAATATCGTCGTCGATGTCACCATTTCCCGGACCCGCTCCAGCTCACGGATTTGGGCAATAAATGTTCCGGTGGATTTTGGCCGCGCCGAGGTGCGCAGTCGAACCGCATGGCCGTAGACCAGATCGGAAACACGAATATCGGCGCGCTTACCAAGCAGGTCTGTTATCCGCGTGCGCATCAGCCGCATAATGAAGTCGAACAACAGCGCCAGCATGACGCCACTAAACAGCACATACAGCGTCGCCATGGATTCCGCTGGGATCACCCGGTCGTAGACCTGCTTGGAAAACAGGATGCCGGTGAGCGCGAGCGTATTGGCCACGGTGGTGGCCAGCATGACGTGGGCATAAGGCTTCAGATCGCGCAGGATAATGGCGCGAAACCAGTGCTTTTTGTCCGGCTTGATGTAATCGTCGACTCTGACATCGCTGACGCTTTTACGCGGCCTCAGTATCACCAGAAGGCGCACCTGATCGCGCAACTGCTGCAGACTTACCCGGGTTGCCAAACCCTGATCACCGCTGAAGATCACACTGGCGGACCCGTACCCGTCCACCGTCTCAATCACACCCACCTGTCCATCAATAGTCTGGATAACCAGGGGCAGGCGCCAGGCAGTTATCCTGGCGCTGTCAAATTTTGCGGTTTTGGCTGTCAGACCCGCCTGCCGGGCCATCTGCACCAGTAAACTGCGCGAAGACTTTTCCTGCGGCGAAGCACTGGCAACACGGATATTTTCTTCCGAGTAATCCAGCCGGTAATGCCGCGCTACCGTCAGGACTGCCTCCAGCCATGCAGAGAAATCTTCAGTCGGTTTCTCTATTACTTTACCTGCCGAACCCACACCCTCGCTGTCCAACTGGCTCATGGCAATATCTCCACTCCCTGCACCTGTTGCCCTTCAATGCCGAACGCACTGCGCATGGCTCCCACATTAAAGAGACAGTCCAGCCTCAACCTCTGCAGATTGAAGAGTGTTTCATGAAGATCCTGGCGAGCCCGGTACACTTCCTGTTCCGAGTTGAGTAAATCTAATAGCGTGCGGGTGCCAAGGGATGAGTATTGCTTGCGATAGAGGTCGCGGGTCTCCTGAATAGAGCGAACACTCGCCTCGAGCAGATCCAGACTTCTAGCAAGCCCTCGCTCTTGCTCCTGTGTCGAACGATAATCACGCTTTGCCACCTCAATCGCGGTGTCCATGGCATAGTCCGCCGCCTGTAAAGCGAAAGTATTGGATTCTTTGCTGGCTGAAATGCGCCCACCTTGATAAATGGGCATAGAGAGATTGAGAAATACCGCTGCTTCGTTCTCATCTATCACGGCGACGTCTACATATCTGGGATCCAGATAGCGGTTGTAACTGGCCTCCAGAGAGAGGGTCGGCCATGCATTTGCCCTGGACTCCTTTAGGCGGGCCATGGCTTCCTCCCGGGAGGCATCGGCAATCAGGACTCGTGGTGAGGCCGCAATTTCTGCAACAGGTTTTTCACAGGCGGATTCCAGTGATGAGGGGCTGTCCATCGATAAGACCAGCTGTTGCTCAGTCCCGGTAAGACTCTGCAGCTCTGCCCTCCAACGCTGTAAGCGAGCCTCCGTCTGCTGAAACTCGGCACTTGCCGCCTGAATCCTCGAGGTCGCCTGGAGAAAGTCAGAGCGAGAGCTGGCGCCACTATCGCTGCGCATTTTCACCAGCGAAGCAATAGACTGGACACCGTCAATTCGTTCTTGCGCAATAAGCAACAATGCCTGATAACGCTGTACCTCAATCGCGGCACTTGCCGTCTGCCGGGCGATTTCATCGACACTGAGTAGTACATTGGCCAGCGAACGGGTGGCTTCGGCATTGGCTAAATCAACGCCGCTGGAAATTTTGCCAAAATCGTAAATCACCTGTGATGCAGACAGTTGAAAAGCGTGGCCATCGCCATCCCCCTCGACCTGGCTGTCATGGCCAGCCAGCACGCCAGCACTGAGTTGCGGAAAGTACCCAGAGCGGGCAATGCGGATGTTCTGCTGGCTCTGAAAAAGTTCATTGACCGATTCTGAAATCCGCGGATGCCAACTTACAGCCTGTTGCACAGACTCTGTCATCGTCAGAGTTGGCGCTGCATACTTTGATTGATAAACCCCTGTGGTCTGCTGCGCTCCCCTCCCGGCTGGCTCACCGGAATATTGCCCGGCAATCAGCAATGTAGTGGCCTCCCAGACGGGATTACCCTCCCGGACATCTTCAGCCTGGGGCTGAACAGGAGCTAAGAGCATCCAGCACTGACACATAAAAATCAGTGTGACCTTCCATTGCCGCTCGCGCATATACACAATTGTTACTCGCGAAGAATGACTGCGATGCCGGTTTAGCGTGAAAACTCTCGGCATCGTCCATTAGATTTTTTCCAGCACTCAGTCTAGACAAAAAAACCGGGCTCTGAGGCCCGGTTCATTCTGGAGTTCAATACTCAAGCAGATGTTGAAATCTTTCAGATGATTAATGGCCAGTGGTTGAGAAATCGCCCTCTTGCATTAGGTGCCAAGATCAACAGTTTCGGCACAAGAATCGTCACAGCTGGAAAAGCGTTAACAACTTATCCAAGCATCGCACCGGCATGTCACCGGCATAATCAGAGGCATAGTCAAAGGCACAGCAAAGAACACTAGGTTATGGAGCTGTTAGGCCAGTAAAGACTATCAGCAGGGCCTTCTCCAGAGAGAAGGCCCGCACAGATTTTCTCTACCCTACTGGCCCTCTATCAGACCGGGTCCAGACCAGACTGCTGCCATGGGTCCTGAATTTCTTGCTCAGCCTGAATACTATGGTACTCGTCTGGAGCAACCGCTGAACCTTGTGCCGGCGAATTAAGCATCGACAGAGTAAAGTGTCCGGCAGGTTCATCGTCTTCAGATTCTGGTAGTGGAACCATGCCACTATTCGCCTCCAGAATCTCAGCCAGCTCAACCGGGGCGTCGCTTTCTGGATTTTCACTGTCAACGTCCGGGTCTTGATCACTCACTCCCGCCGTTTCCAGCCCGGAAAGGTTTACCAGGTCACCACCCTGTGTCTTGATGAGATTCACGATCTGGAGCCCGGTTGTACTGCCCGGCTCATCTGATTTCGGGCAGCAGCACCCGGCATCACCTGGCTCTACCGGCGAGTCATCTCCAACTGGATCACTCACGATCTCGTAAAGGCTCTCCAGATCAACCTCGATTACCCCAGCCCCATCGATATCTCCTTTGCAATTGGTCGGCCAGCCTTTGGTTGATGTCAGCTCACAGTCATCGTCATAAAACTTCTTACCGGCCTTAGCGATGTAGTCGCTGCAGTTAACTGGCACAACCTCACATCCAAAAGTTTCCTCAATGCTGTCGATCAGCGTACCTGGAAACTTGCCATCAGTGATTTCAGCGTCATTGAATTCGACCTTGATCACCCGGCCATCCTTTAACTGGAAGGCCGCATAGCTGATCTCCGTCGGCAGATCGCAATCGGCATCCGCATCCGCATCCGCATCCGCGTCGGCGTCTGCATCGGCGTCTGCATCGGCGTCTGCATCGGCGTCACAGTCAGAATCTGCATCGGCGTCCGCATCGGCATCGGCATCGGCATCGGCGTCGGCATCGGCGTCGGCATCGGCGTCGGCATCGGCATCCGCGTCAGCATCGGCGTCACAGTCAGAATCTGCATCCGCGTCCGCGTCCGCGTCCGCATCGGCGTCAGCATCGGCATCCGCGTCAGCATCGGCGTCCGCGTCGGCATCCGCGTCGGCGTCTGCATCGGCATCGGCATCGGCATCGGCATCGGCATCGGCGTCTGCATCTGCGTCGGCGTCGGCGTCGGCGTCGGCGTCGGCATCGGCGTCGGCGTCGGCATCAGCGTCGGCATCGGCATCAGCGTCGGCATCGGCATCGGCATCGGCGTCAGTGTCGGCGTCTGCATCGGCATCTGCGTCGGCATCGGCGTCTGCATCGGCATCTGCGTCGGCATCTGCGTCGGCATCTGCGTCGGCATCTGCGTCGGCGTCTGCATCGGCGTCCGCATCGGCGTCCGCATCGGCATCCGCATCGGCGTCCGCATCGGCATCGGCATCCGCATCGGCGTCGGCGTCGGCGTCGGCATCCGCGTCCGCATCAGCGTCCGCATCGGCATCCGCGTCGGCGTCCGCATCGGCATCCGCGTCGGCGTCCGCATCGGCATCCGCGTCGGCGTCGGCGTCGGCGTCGGCGTCGGCGTCGGCGTCGGCGTCGGCGTCTGCATCGGCGTCGGTATCGGCATCCGCGTCGGCGTCGGCGTCGGCGTCGGCATCTGCGTCTGCATCAGCGTCGGCGTCCGCATCGGCGTCGGTATCGGCGTCGGCGTCGGCATCGGCATCGGCATCGGCATCGGCATCGGCATCCGCGTCGGCGTCGGCGTCGGCGTCGGCGTCGGCATCAGCGTCGGCATCGGCGTCGGCGTCGGCGTCTGCATCGGCGTCCGCATCGGCGTCGGTATCGGCGTCGGCGTCGGCGTCGGCGTCGGCATCGGCATCGGCATCGGCATCGGCATCGGCATCAGCGTCGGCGTCGGCGTCCGCATCGGCGTCTGCATCCGCATCGGCGTCTGCATCGGCGTCTGCATCGGCATCCGCGTCGGCATCGGCATCTGTGTCGGCATCGGCATCGGCGTCGGCGTCCGTATCAGCGTCTGCATCCGCATCGGCATCGGTGTCGGCATCCGCATCTGCGTCCGCATCCGCATCCGCATCGGTATCTTCGAAATCAGTGAAGAAGAAGTCGAAAGGCTGGGGGCCTAAGGGCGTGTGGCCATCCTCAGGATCATCCAAGCCCTGGGTGCTGATAAAGGAAGTATCTAAAAAGTTCGTATCGGCGCCTGTGCCACCACCTGTGCCACCACCTGTGCCACCGCCTGTGCCACCGCCTGTGCCACCGCCTGTGCCACCACCTGTGCCACCACCTGTGCCACCACCTGTGCCGCCACCTGTGCTTCCGCCTGAAGTGCTGGCTGTAGATGCACCGGCACTACCACTAGCACCACTTCTAGCGCCACCGTCGGCATCATCTCTGTCGTAGCTATCAATAGCGGGAGACATGACTCCTAAGCCAATCAGAGGCGGGAGCCAAGCGGGGATTGTTTTTGCTGTAGCAGCCACTGGAACGCCCTTCGCTAGGGCTTCGGGTACTGCATCAACTGTGCTGATCAGGAAGTTCGGCTCACCGCCGGTATATTCTCCCCGCAAGAAGTCACCCTTTGCGCCCTGAAAAAGCAGTTCGCTCTGGGTTCCCAGGTCATCGACTTCGAAGAAGTTGTGTAGGGTTATGCGCTCGCCGTTTTCGAGCACAATGACGAGATCTAGCCCCTCGCGCAAATACCTGGCTATGTCCTCTGGTCCGAATGGAAGGACCACTGCACTTGGGGAGGAAAGACTGATGGACTGCAGCGGAGTTGCTAATGCTTCTCCACTGCGCTTGACGATCACTGTCGCGCTCATGCTACCACCTGCTACTACTTACGCGAGTCCCTGTGCACCTGCAACTTAATGACGCATTGGCGCGAAGAGGGGGAAGCTTGTTCATCTGTTTGAAATGCCGGGAATCCTTTTCCTGATGAGGCGAATCCGAACCTCAAAAAAATGCACTTTTTTCTTTATGGACGATACCCAACAAACTTGCAAGAAGGCGAATTACGCCAGCTATACTGGCTTGCCAGGAATACCCTGTAGCACTTGTTCTATTGACCCTTTCACGCTGGAGCAAAGCCTCAAGATCAAGAACCATCATAATCGGCTTGGAAGAAGGTGTTCTTTGAGATCAAGGTCGCCCACCAATCCTCTTCGGAAATAACTTCATTTCTGATATTTCCGATTTTTGATCACACTGGAAAAAGAGAACCGGAAAACGAAACGCGCGAGCGACTACTGAAAGGATAGAATGCGGTATAAATACCCAGACACCAGCGCGGAAGAAAACCCCGCCGAAGATAGAAGTGGTAGAGTTCTCCTCCTATCTAGCGCAGTAACCCGCTTCCCCAATATGGTAACCACTGCAGTGTTACCCTTGGTTCAGGAAGTAGGGCACACCGAGGCAGCCGGGGTCGGCACAATCAAGCAGTCTGGGTTTGGTTACTGGGTCCATTAGCAGGGTCTGCAGGGTTAACAGGAGCAGCAAGAATAATGCCGCGCATTTTTTTGATTCGTCATGGAGAGGCACGGAAAGGCCCCCACATCATTGATCCAGCGCTGACGCCACTCGGTAAGCAGCAATCCCAGCTGTTGGCGGACAATTTAGCCGCAGAGGTGCCGGTTTCGCTTATCAGCAGCCCCATGCTGCGAGCACGACAGACGGCGGAACCACTGGCTGAAACCTGGCAGCGGGGAGTTACTATCGAGACAGCCGTGACCGAGATCCCCTCCCCATTGAACCAGTCTCTGGATCAACGCGGCCCATGGATTCGCAGCCTGCTGAATAAGGAATGGACGCAACTCGAGCCACACCAGCGGGAATGGCGCGCCGGAATTATGGCATTCCTGCATAGCCTGCAGGATGACGCCGCCATCTTCTGCCACTTCATGGTGATCAACTCCGTGGTAGCGCAAATCCGTGGTGATTCCCGTATTAAGCAGTTCCGACCCGATTACACGTCCATGACCGAGCTGGCGCTGGATGACAGGGGGCTGCGGCTGGTGCAATTGGGCCGCAGCCGGGACAGTGACATCCGCTGACCCGGCCGCCGCAGCGTTAGTCCGTTTTGAGACTTTTGCTCACCACCTCATACAGATCCGCAGACAACTGCCCCGACGCCATCACCGACTGCAGGGCCGCGTGCATGGCCTCCCTCGGGCCTGTGCGATATTTTTTCCAGCGGGTAAGGGGGGTGACCAGCCGCGCGGCGATCTGCGGGTTCAACTTGTCCAGCGCAATCACCTGCGCTGCGAGGAAGTGAAAACCGCTGCCATCCGGCTGATGGAACTGGGTGAAGTTGCGGTTGGCAAATGTACCGAGCACCGCACGCACCCGATTGGGGTTGGTCAGCTCAAAGGCCGGATGGAGCATCAGGGCTCGCACAGCGCCTAAGGTACCCCGCTGGGGACTGCTACTCTGCAACCCGAGCCACAGATCCACTACCTGGTCATCCTCTTTCCAGCGTTCATAGAAACTTTGCAATGCCGCTTCGGCACACTGGTCGTCAGCACGGTTCACAAGAGCGGCCAGCGCTGCGGAGCTGTCCGTCATATTGGTAGCCGCCACGAACTGGGCCTCCGCGAGCGCCAGAGCATCCTTCCGCTCCGTCACGCACAGGTAGGCCAGAGCGGTATTTTTCAGTCTCCGTTCGGCAATATCGTCGGCAACTGGGCGGTATGGCTTGTCATGATTTAAGCGCCGGTAGGTCGCCAGTAACTCGTCATAGAGTGCTTCAGCGAGAGTGTGCTCGGCGAACTTGCGCGCGGCAATAATCGCCTCTGCATCAATTGTCTCCGCCTCTTCGGCCAGTGTCTGCGCGCTGGGCAGCGTCAGCATTTCCGCAACGAGCGCGGGGTCAAGCCCCTCCTGCTGCAGAACGCTGCGATAGGCCTCCACAAGCTCGGAGGATAATTGCAGCGCAATCCCTGCGCGGAAGTCCCGCTGTAATTGCGCCATGGCGCCAAATGCCAGGCGCTGGCTGGCATCCCAGCGATTAAAGGCGTCGCGGTCGGCACGCATCAACAAACGCAACTGCGCTGGTGTGTAGTCGTAGCGGACTTTCACTGGCGCGGAAAAACCGCGCAGTAATGACGGCAGTGGCTGCTCGGCAATATTCTCGAAGGTGAAGCTCTGCTCGGCCTCTGTTATCTCCAGAACTCTCTCGTTGATTTCTCCCTCGCTGCTGCCTTCTGCAACCAATGGCAGGGCACTGCCGTCCGCCCCAAGAAGTCCCATTTTCAGTGGGATGTGGAATGGCTGTTTCTCGGGCTGGCCCGGTGTTGGCGGGCAGGATTGGCGCACCGTGAGGACATAGCGCTGCTGCTTCGCATCATAGTCATCGCTAATCTCCAGTATCGGGGTACCCGCCTGGCTGTACCAGCGCCGGAACTGTTGCAGCTCCACCCCATTGGCATCCTCCATGGCAGCAATAAAGTCTTCACAGGTCGCCGCACTGCCATCATGGCGGTCAAAATAGAGGTCGCTGCCCCGTCGGAAGCCCTCTGGGCCCAACAGGGTATGGATCATGCGCACGACCTCGGCACCTTTTTCATACACCGTCAGGGTGTAGAAGTTGGAAATTTCCATGTAGGAATCCGGTCGCACCGGGTGTGACATGGGGCCGGCATCTTCGGCGAATTGCGCCGTGCGCAGCATGGACACATCCTCGATGCGTTTTACCGCGCGGGAATTCATATCCGCGGAGAATTCCGCGTCGCGAAATACGGTAAAGCCTTCTTTCAGGCTCAACTGGAACCAGTCTCGGCAGGTCACCCGGTTGCCGGACCAGTTGTGGAAATATTCGTGGGCGACGATGGACTCGATACGCTGGAATGCTGCGTCAGTGGCCGTTTCCGGGCTGGCCAGGACACAGGCGGAGTTGAAGATATTGAGCCCCTTGTTTTCCATGGCGCCCATGTTGAAGTGATCGACGGCGACGATCATAAAGATATCCAGGTCGTATTCCCGCCCGTACACCTCCTCATCCCAGCGCATGGCGGCCTTGAGCGATGCCATGGCGTGAGCGCATTTGTGGATATTCTTGGGCTCGGTAAATATCTGCAGTACCACCTCGCGGCCACTCATGGTGGTAAAGCGGTCCTCCACTTTTTCCAGGCGCCCAGCCACCAGCGCGAACAGGTATGCCGGCTTGGCAAAAGGATCTTCCCAGGTGACGAAATGACGGTCACCGTCGATCTCGCCACGCTCGACCTCGTTGCCGTTAGAAAGCAGTATGGGATAGTCCCGGGGTGCGATGATCGTCGCGGTGAACTTCGACAGCACATCCGGTCTGTCCGGGTAATAGGTGATTTTGCGGAACCCCTCCGCCTCACACTGAGTGCAGTACATGCCGTTGGAGAGATAGAGTCCCTCGAGAGAGGTGTTGCCTTCAGGATCGATGCGGTTGCAGATCTCCAGCGTGAACTCAGCGCGATCAACCGGGATACTGAGTCCCTCGTCGTGGCATGTAAAATCCGCCGCCGCTAGTGGCGCTCCGTCCATGGCCACGGATAACAGCTCCAGGTTGACCCCATCCAGCTTTAATGGCGGCAACCCTTCCCCAGCGGCGGGATTGCGGCGCACTTTCAGGCGGGACTGCACCAGGGTGGCGTTGGGCTCCAGTTCGAAACGCAGTCGTGTACTGTCCACCAGATAATCTGGCTGGCGGTAGTCTTTCAAATAGACCGTGCCGGGCTGGGCATCTCTCATGATTCTGAACTCGCTTTCGACAATGAATTCCCCCGGCCTCAAACTGGCGGGGTGATTACTATAAAGATCTAATGGGCGCTGCCAAGGGCTGTCATGATGGCCCGCTGCCGGGAGTCCCGGCCCTGAGTGACCCATCGGCGGCTAACCTCGGGTAGGCCATAGACCGGTAAGCCATAGACGGGTAAGCCATGGCTGAAGGGCAGCGCAGAGCCTTATCAGCAACAGTTTACGTGCTGTCACTATGGGAAGGACTCACCCTGGGCGGATATAACCGCCATCGGTATCACCTTCCCACACCGGTGACTGTCACTCCAGCGGAATCCTATCCCGAGTGAAAGCGCCCCGTTTAGTGGAACGGATACGGGTACGGGTACGGGTACTGATACGAGAGCGGACCCCAATCTCCATAGCCGCGGTCAGGCAATGGCAGGAGAGGGCAGATAAGTCCTCCCGACACGATCGCAGACACAGGTTCCGGCGCAGAATCTTACATTGAGAAGGTCTGCGCAGACAGCATCTGATATATCCCCATATATCCACACAGGCTATCGGCCATGCCATCCATTAAGGTTTCGGCCATAGGCAGTTACACTGAAATCTAAGCCTGAAGCTGACAGCTGAATTCCGCCGCACCTCAGCATGAATGGGTACGAGGCTCTATAGATGCTTCAGTTTCTACTTTTACACATCCATACAATCTGCCAATCTGCCCGGAGAACCCTGTGCCAAAATCCTCGCGAGCCGCTATTGCCTCAGTACTAGTGATACTGGCGGTTGTCTGGGGAGTATGGCGTGATCGCGACGCGGTGGCGATGGCACTGCTGAATATGGTTCAGGGTGCTGTAACCGTGGAGGAACTCAGAGGGTTGAATCTCAACCGCAGGGGCCTGCATCTGGAACAGCTTCGCTTGTCCGATAAAAGTGGCAACACTGCTAACGGCATCATTGCAGATCTCCACCAACTGCAGCTGGCACATCCGTTGGGATTTTGGAGGACAATCAACAATAGCACCCTGTCAGTCCAACAGGCGCAGATCACTTTCCGCAAGCATGGCTTGGCCGGCCAATCACCCAGTAGTGCAAAGGCTGAACATGAGTCCTCAGCTCTACTGGAGCAACAGCAAAGCGCCAGCACCACTGAAGGAGTCCAAAACGGAGCGGCCACAAAGGCCCTGCTCCTGAGCAACCTGATCCAGTCCGTGAAGAGACTGCCGAACCGCTTCGAAATCCGTCAGCTGCGATGGCAAGGTGTCACCCAGGACTGGCCAGCTGGCGAGGCGGGATTTTTGCTGCAACGTGAGCCGGACTCAACCTCATTCATTGCGCGATACCAGACACAAAACGTGCTGGCTGATGCCACCTTGACGCCCGCTAATGAGAAACTGCAGCTGCGAACCAAACTCAACATTGGCGGGGCTCCCGCCTCCATGGTTATTGCCGTTTCAGCAGAAATGCAAGCAGACCAACGCTGGCTGGCTGCGCTGTCCATCCTCTCCAGACTGCAATGGCTGCAGAGCGACGAGTTACCCCTGCCAATAGCGCACGCCAAGGGAGAGTTGCTATTGAAGGCCAGCGGGCTGCTGCCAGACAACCTTTATGCACTTACCGACTATAAAAACCTGTGGCTCGAGGTCTCCGGCAGAGAAGCGCAGGTTACCCTCCACAGCGCACTCCTGCCGCTGACGGTGCAACTGCAGACGCCGACTCCGCTCTCGGCTCAAATCAGTTCACTGTACCCACTCAAGCTACAGCAGCTTTCTGGAGAGGCGGCGATCGATGCGGAAATGAACAGTAGTAATGGCGCTCCGCTGTCTGGCAACAATACCCTTTACCCAAAAATCCTCAGCACGAATATAAAGACTCAAAGCTCCGCCGGGGAGCAGCGCCTAATTGGCGAAGGCAAGGTTCACCTCGCACCACTGCTCGGACTGTTGGCTAAAACCACAATAGCAAAATTTCTTGAGCCCTTTGACATCGAGCAGGTCGACGGCACTCTGCTGTTTGCTTATGAGGCGCACTTACCCTCAATGGCAAAAACTCATTTTCTGGCTTCTGATACGCCCCCCCTCATCGAAGAAAGTTTTCTGAGTCTAAGAGCGGGCAGTGAAATTTCCGCAAAAATCATTCCCGCGCCGAGGTTCTCTGGAATAAAGAAAATCGGCTGGGAGAAAATTTTCACCAGGATAAAATTGAATCACCCCATCAACCTATCCAGTAAAAGATGGCCCGGAGAATTGGTGCTGTCAGCATCTGAGATTGAGGGAACAGTGCAACAAGACCCGGAAAAAGAAGACGCCGGCATCGGCTTTCTTATAAGGGATGCCTCCTGCGTTCTTTCGAGGACAACCACCTGCTCCACTGCAGTCTCCGCCAAGTCGGAAAAGCTGCCTCTCGCTCAAACCGGAGTAACGCTGGAAGATATCAATGTCTCATCTCAATTGCAGGTCAGCTACAGCAGACTGGAAAGTGACATAGAGTTTGGAGAATTTTTGCTGAAGGCTGGAACAGTGAGCGGGAGCAGTCTTCAGGGAGCCGGACTTTCCATTACCTCACCCTCCCTTGTCTGCCATGGTGGACCTGACCGCAGCCTCTGTAACGGCTCGGTAACAACTCACCTTGAAAGCATCGCATTCAGAGGCCACGATAGCGCGCCCAAGCTTCATATCAGCGGCACTCTATCCATGCCGGTAAGTGCCATGGTATTCGAGCGTCAAGCCGGGCGATTGACACTCAATGCGCCCTATCAGCTTACCCATGGCGTGCTCAAATGGGGAAATAACGGGGAGGCCAGGTTTACCGGTAGCGGAGACCTTTCGCTGGTAGACAATCTGCTGCGGGGAGAGGGTAAAGCCTCAATTGGGAATATTCCGTTTAACGGAAACTGGATGCACAATTTTGATACTTCTGTCGGTACAGCGGAGCTGCAATTGGAGGGGTCATCTTTCAGCCAGTCGCAGTCTCTCCGTCAATCCGTAAGAGGAGCGCCAGTGGATATTGTTGCGGGCAGCCTATCTGCAGAGGCCCGCTTTTCCTGGCCAGCAGAAAAGAAAGATCGAATCCAGTTATCCCTGCATAACATTGTCGCAGTGTATGAAGAAAGTTTCGCCACCGGTATTAACACCGCCATCAAACTGTCCCACTCAGGGGAGTTCTGGCGAACCGAGAAACCCCAGCCAGTTTCCATATCTTCCATGGATGTGGGCATGGGTATTACCGATATCCATTTTGATCTGGCAGTAAGTGGGGAACGGGATATTGTTTTATCCCACTTGTCGGCAAAAATGCTGGGTGGCGAAGTCACCTCCAACTCCCTCCGCTGGAACCTCGACGGCACACCCCGTCAGAGCATGGTTTCCTTCAGTGGTCTGTCGTTAAAGGCAT
This sequence comes from Microbulbifer aestuariivivens, assembly GCF_039545115.1. Taxonomy (NCBI): domain Bacteria; kingdom Pseudomonadati; phylum Pseudomonadota; class Gammaproteobacteria; order Cellvibrionales; family Microbulbiferaceae; genus Microbulbifer; species Microbulbifer aestuariivivens. The sequence goes on from NZ_BAABRT010000018.1 coordinate 48,430, forward strand.
TGGAAAACACAATGAAAAGCGACAACTTCGCGGCATCAGGAACTTTGGACCTACAGATACCCGTAGTTACAGGGTCCGAGGGCGTTACCGTGGAAAACGGCGAGGTAGAGGCGCGGCCGCCAGGCGGGCGACTGCGCTACTATGGGGCATTTTCTCCGCAGATATTGGCCGGTAACCCACAGCTGAAAATGCTGTCGGGCGCACTGGAAGATTACAGCTTTCGCACGCTGACCGGGACCGTGAATTACCCCCCGATTGGTGACATGCAATTGCAGCTCAAACTGGTGGGTCGCAGTGACTCAGTAGCCGCAGATCGTGACCTTATCATCAACCTCAATCTGGAAAACAATATCCCCTCCATGCTGCAGTCACTGCAAGCGAGCCGTGATCTCGGTGAGGCACTGCAGGAGAAACTTCCGTGACGCTTCACACGCACGAATTCAGTTTGGGTTAAGCTAGAGCCATTACCATCCTATGGCGTTGACACTCCGGAGTGACCAATGACCCACAACAGACTCCTCCTTCCGCTGCTGACGGCCAGCCTATTCACTGCAGCCTGCACACCAACAGTGTCCCTGCAGGCCCCGAGCGAACCCATTACCGTAAACCTCAACGTCAAGATTGAGCATGAGATCCGCGTCAAAGTCGACCGCGATCTGGACAATCTCTTTGATGATAAAGAAGGAATTTTCTAAGGAGGCATCATGATGAAGCTCGGCAAACACCTGTTACTCATTTTAGGTCTGGCTATTTCCCTGCCGGCACTGGCAATCACACTGGATAATGCGCGCTCTCAGGGTCTGGTGGGCGAAGCCAACAGCGGCTACATCGCTATCGTGGATCAGCCATCAGCAGAGCTCGAAAAACTGGTCAATGAGGTCAACAGCAAGCGTAAACAGGAGTATGCCGCCATTGCCAAGCGCAATGGAATTGATATTGCCCAGGTGGCTGCGCGCGCTGCGGAAAAGTTGGAAACAAGAGTTAAACCGGGAGAATTTTACCAGGACGACCTGGGGCGGTGGATTCGGAAGTAAGTCAGTCCGCAGTGTAGATTTCTAACCACCCTGCCGGCCAGACTCCAAGGAACAAGCGCTGTATCGAGGATTTCCAGTCACTAGCCCCGGCAACTCAAAAGCGGTCACGCCGAGCAGGCAAAGAAGAGCCAGGAGAGCGTGTGTGCAGGAGATGAGGAATACGAGGGAAATTAAAGAAAATTACTGAAAAATGGTGTGACTGTAGAAAGAGTTAATCACCAGGCAGCGTACCAGTACCGCAATACAGAAGATAAAGCGCCAGCAAGCAAAAGCCGCGATATCTAAGATATCGCGGCTTTTTTACAGGTTAGCGTTTGTGACCACTAGAACCTGTCGCTGTACAGGTAATATCGAACCTGTACGAAGTTTGGCGAATGCTGCTAAAGATTGGCGAACAGTGAATGTCCATCCAGCCCCTGTTTCTCCATCACTTCGCGCAGCCGTTTCAGCGCGTCGACCTGTATCTGTCTCACACGTTCTCGCGTCAGACCGATTTCCCGACCCACCTCTTCCAGAGTACTGGCCTCGTAGCCTCGCAGTCCAAAGCGTCGCGACACCACCTCGCACTGCTTGTCGGGCAATTCGCCCAACCAGCGATTGATACTTTCAAACAAATCGGTGTCCTGAAGCAGCTCGGCGGGATCGGACTCCTGTTGATCAGGGATAGTGTCTACCAGTGTCTTCTCAGAGGAAGGGCCGATGGGCGTGTCCACCGACGTTACACGCTCGTTCAGCCCGAGCATGCGCTCCACATCTTCCACCGGTTTTTCCAGCAACGTGGCGATCTCTTCCGCGGAGGGCTCGTGATCCAGCTTCTGCGCCAGCTCACGGGATGCCCGCAGGTACACATTCAATTCTTTGACGACATGAATGGGCAGCCGGATGGTGCGGGTCTGGTTCATGATGGCCCGCTCAATGGTCTGGCGAATCCACCAGGTGGCGTAGGTGGAAAACCGGAAGCCGCGTTCCGGGTCAAATTTCTCAACCGCGCGGATCAGACCCAGGTTGCCCTCTTCGATAAGGTCCAGCAGCGCCAGACCGCGACTTACGTAACGCCGCGCGATCTTGACCACCAGCCGGAGGTTGCTTTCTATCATGCGTTTTCGCGCAGCCGCATCCCCTCGCAGGGCCTTGCGGGCGTAGTAAACCTCCTCCTCAGCCGTGAGGAGTGGTGAAAATCCTATTTCGTTCAGATAAAGTTGCGTGGCATCGAGATTTTTCTGCAGGTAGTTTTCGCTGTCTGACCTGCGCGCTCGCGTTTTCAGGGGGGTAGGTTCGGAACTTTTTTTTGCGGCGGTCTTCCGGGTGCGACCGCTGGGTTTAGCCTCTTTCTGTAAGCTTGTTGATTTCTTTCCGCTAGTACTGGCCTCGTTAGCTGCCAACTCTGGAGGAAGGTCTGTCTGTCCAGCGCTGTGCTGTTCGCGACGATGTGCTTCCATTTCCCCAACTCCTTGTAAATTTGCCATTCTCAGTCGCGCTGAAAGCAAGTCGCGGGGCGGCTTTCTGTCAGAGCGACAGTCGCCAGTTTCGACGACCGACAAGAACGGCGGAGGGAGCACAAACTGCCAGAGCAATTTGTTACAGGGAGGTAATATCTAGTCAGGCGAATTCACGACTGACTGAAGGCTTCAACCCTGCTCTGCCGACCTTAGGAAGGTCACGATTCCGGTGACTACCTCAAGTGGTACAAAATAAAAGTCCATTTTTATTTACAGGGCCTTTAGCGCCTCACGGATTGCGCGGCAGATAGGAAAGCGGGTCGACTGGCTGACCGTTGCGACGAATTTCGAAGTGGAGCTTGTTGCGGTCTGTACCACTTGAACCCAGTTCCGCGATCCTCTGCCCCGCCTTCACTTCGCTGCCCTCTTGCACAAGTAGCTTGTGGTTGTGGGCGTACGCACTGAGGTACTCCTCATTGTGCTTTACGATCAGCAGCTTCCCGTATCCTCTCAGCGCACTCCCCGCGTAGATCACGGTGCCATTGGCTGCTGCCAGTACAGAGTCCCCCTTTTGCCCTGCGATATCAACACCCTTGCGCAGCGGGTCCTTGGCCCGGAAGGTACTGATCAGGGGACCGCGCACCGGCCAACGCCAGACAATTTTTGAGTGGGGAGCCGATAACACCGTCTTACGGGCAGCCTTCGCCGGTAAAGATTTTTGCACTTGCCTCGGTGTTTTTTGTGCCACCGACTCTGGAGCGGGCGCGGTTTTTCGCAGGGGGGTGATAGCTGGAGAGGGGCTGGTGACCAGCCCCTGTCCGCTCAGGCGCAGACGCTGACCGGGGAAAATACTGTAGGGAGCCGCAATACCATTAATGGCTGCCAGGTCGCGGAAATCCTGGCCATACCTCCAGGCAATGGAATACAGCGTCTCTCCACTGCTGACCGTGTGATGCTTGATCCTCTGGCTTGGCGGTTGCTCGAGCGCTTGCGTTGGCGCCATGTAATTGGCGCAGGAAACCAAAAAAAGGCCAATAAAGCCTGTGGTTAATATTTTTAACACCGTGAGGCGGTAGTGACCGGGAAAGAGAGCAAAGCCCCGCCAAGAGGCAGCACTATTACGTTCACTGGGGCGACAATTCATTATTCTCTTTTTACATCAGGGGGTCATATTTATGGAAAAAGTATCTAAAAAAAATCGTTTAACGACGCCCCCTGAACGGCTGTAAACAGCCTGTATCCGATTTTGCACAGCCAAATGTGGGGGAACAAGGGCTTTTAACGCCCCTCACTGGCGCCGCCCTGCCGGTGTCCATAGAAATCAACCGCTAAAACGATCAGGGCAGCAACAGCGGCTGCTATCAGCGCGGCCAGCAGATAATTGCTCTCCCCGCTTACCTCGGCATAAGTCCAGGGCGAGGTATTCGACAGCAGAGGGGGCAAATGTTCCCCGGCCACCGGTTCACTCGCCAGCTTCCACGGCCAGATGATATTCAGGCTTCCCAGAAGAATGCCGCCAAGAAAAGCCAGCGTCCGGGCCAGATAGTGGTGCATCAACCATGACAGCAAGCGGCTGAATAACATAAGCCCCGTTAGCGCGCCGGCGGCAAAGTACAGCAACTTCATTACCTGCAACTCATGCACGGCCGCCAACACATGGGGATAAATACCAATCATCAGCAGGATAAAGGAGCCGGAAATCCCGGGCAGGATCATTGCACAGATCGCCACCGCGCCGGATAGAAACAGAATCAAGGGGGTTGCCGGAATCTGCGCTGGCCGCAACTCACTGACGCCGATGGCCACGAGCACACCCAGAAGCAAATAGAAGAAGGCACCGGTATTCCAGCGCGGCACCCGACGGAGAACGGGAATCACCGAGGCCAGCACCAGGCCAAAAAAGAAACCCCACAAGGTGACGGGATAAGTATCGAGCAGATAGCCGATCAGGCGCGCCAGACTCACAATGCTGATCAGGATGCCGGCAAACAGGGCCAGCAGGAAACTGCCATTGATATATTGCCAGGCAACCAAAGGGCCATGGCGGCGCAATACGGTGATGGCATGAGGCCCAACACGACTGATGGAATCCAGCAGCTCCTGGTAGATCCCGGTAATAAAGGCAATAGTGCCACCGGAAACCCCGGGCACCACGTCAGCCGCCCCCATCGCCATGCCCCTGGCAGCCACGCCCCAGAGGCGATTGCCGCGTAAACTCATCGGACGACACCTCCAAGCAGGGGGACAAAACGCACAGGCTCGAGGCGCTCCACATCGAACAGCTCGCTGTCGCCACGGCGGGTGATAATAGTCAGGAATTGTTCCTCATTGCCCACCGGCATGACGAGCACACCGTCAGGACCCAGCTGCTCCTTGAGTTCGGCGGGAACAGAAGCGGGAGAGGCCGCAGCCAGAATGGCATCGTAGGGGCCCTTCTCTGGCCAGCCGAAACCTCCGCTGCTGAGACTGGTTTCGACATTGTGCAGCCCTAGCTCACGCAATCGCTGCCGCGCCTTTTCCAGCAATGGCCCAATCCGCTCCACGGAATAGAGCTTGTCTACCAGCCGCGCCAGAATGGCCGCCTGATAACCGGAGCCAGTGCCCACTTCCAGCACGCGATGCAGGGACTTCGCCCTGCTCAGTAATAATTCCGTCATCTTGGCAACGATATAGGGCTGGGAGATGGTCTGGCCGTAGCCAATCGGCAGGGAGGTGTCCTCATAGGCGCGGATGGCGAGGGCCTCGTCAAGAAAGAGGTGCCTCGGCGTGGAGGCCATGACATCCAGCACCGCCTCGTTGCTGATTCCCCCTTCCCGCAGTCGCTGAATCAGCCGGTTGCGGGTCCGCTGGGACGTCATCCCCAGCCCCTCACGTTTCAAGCGATCCATATTACCCCTATGCAATGCCGGAGCCGCTTGCGGCTCCTCAATGCCGGCGCAAACGCCGGTTTATTGTTGTGTTTCTATTCTATGTTGGCGCTACTCTCATTGACCAGCACCGAGAGTTCTCGCAACACCGCGGTGGCAAAGGCGCCCGGCGGCAGCGCGAATGACAGCTCCAGATCGTCCTCCAGCCACCGGAATTCGTAACCCTCCGGGCGCAGTGCTAGAGGGCGCCGCTCCTGCTGCAGCCCACAGTGTTCCAGCCAGTCGCAGATTAGCGTCCATTGATCCGTGACCGAAGATTCAAGCTCAGCCAGCTCACCCGTGGCCGGATTTCGCCCCCGCCCCCACAGAGGTCCGCTAGGCTCAGCCTCGGGCTCGCCCGGCATTGCTTGGAGCCAGCAGTGGCGCGTCACCCGCTGCGCCAGCACCTGATTGAAAAGCCAGCTGCGCGCGGCGGACATGGCAAAAGCGCGCTCCGTACGTTTAACCCGCGCGGATTGCCCGGCTATGCGCATAGCCAGATCCAGGTTACCGCCATCGCGGCCAAAACGCTGTTCACCGAAATAATTGGGAACCCCCTGCCCAAGGCGCTCAAGTATCGCTGTGGCACGCTCGCGATCACCGCGAACATTGCGCAGGGTGATTACAAAGCGATTGCCCACATGCTCACCGCGGCGCAGCTTGCGCGGCCCGCGGTAGCTTTTCAGGATCACAAACTCATCGGTATCCAGCCGGCTCCAGTCCGGTGCGCTTTTCTGCCCCAGCCAGACACTGAACCACTGGGTGGTGACCGCATGCCGATCCTTCAGGCCATAAAAACCGATGTCGCTGGGCCGCACCCCCGCCGCTCGGGCGAGCTGCTGGGCCACCCAGTTGGTGTTGGCAGCGCGCTTGCGCACCTGCAGATAAACATGTTCGCCGCCGTCATCTGCAGGGGGCGCCGCTAGCTCCTCGACGACAAAGTCTTCAGGAGTCGCGCGGAAATCCGCCTCGATCGCCGCGCCGCCAAGAGCGCACGGCCAGTTCAGGTTCCATTGCGGGTCGGTGGAGGATGCAGTCACAAATCGCCCTTCGCTTCAGATAGCGCCAGTAGAACCGTTGCCTGTGCGGCGATACCCTCACCGCGCCCGGCAAAGCCGAGGCGCTCGGTGGTGGTGGCCTTGACGCTGGCGGCACTGATATCGACACCGCAGTCTTCGGCGATATTTGCCCGCATAGACTGGATGTATGGAGCCATTTTGGGCGCCTGGGCGATCAGGGTGCAGTCTGCGTTGACCAGTGCGTAGCCCCGCTCTGCCACCAGGGTCATCACATGGCGCAGTAGCCGGCGGCTGTCGGCCCCGGCATAGTTCGGATCATTATCGGGAAAATGGTGGCCAATATCTCCTAGCGCCAGCGCGCCCAGGAGCGCATCGGCCAGCGCGTGCAACAGCACATCCCCGTCCGAGTGCGCTTTCAGTCCTTGATCGCAGGGGATACGCACACCGCCGAGGATCACATGGTCGCCATCGCAAAATGCGTGGACATCAAAGCCCTGCCCTATTCGAAAACTCATCAACGTGCACCTTCTAGCGCCGCAAACCGGAGGCGCAGCAGCGCCTCCGCCAGCGGAATATCTTCGGGGTGTGTCACTTTCAAGTTGTCGCCACGGCCGGCCACCAGCGCCGGACACTGGCCGGCGAACTCGAGCGCACTGGCTTCATCCGTAACCGGATCGCCCCGCTCCAGCGCCTCGCGCAGGGCACTGTGCAGCTGTGCCAGAGGCGCCCTTTGCGGTGTCTGCGCGAGCCAGATGCGGGCGCGCTCCAGGGTCTTTTCCACCCGGGCCGGGGTATCCCCGGACTTCTGCGCCAGCTTGACGGTATCGCTGGCCGGACGCGCCAAAAGCGCGCAGGCTGCCTCTGCCGCCAACAGCGACTCAATATCTTCAATCGCGACACACGGACGCGCGGCATCATGCACCAGCACCTGGGTATCTGCAGAAACTTTTTCAGCGAGGAAATTCAGAGCCTGTAGTACCGAATCAGCCCGCTCTGCACCACCGTGAACAGGGTGCACCCGGGCATCCCGGGATTCCGGCAGGTGGGGGAAATCCGCATCATCCGCAGAGATCGCCACCACCACCCCGGCCAAACCGGGCCAGGTGAGAATATTGCGCAGGGTCACAGATAGCAGGGGGCGGCCAAGGAGTGGCAGATACTGTTTGGGGCGGCCGGCCCCCATGCGCCGGCCAACACCCGCTGCGGGAACGATGACCCAGTAACCGGAGATCACTCGTTGCTGTCCTTTTCCGGTTGCATAAAAATGAACAGGGTTTCGCCTTCTTTGACCATGCCGAGGTCGTAGCGGGCTTTCGCCTCGACACCATCGGTGCCTTCCTTGAGGCTGCGCACTTCCCTTAACAGCTGCCGGTTGGCCCGGCGCAGTACGGCATTCTTTTCCTGCTGCTCAGCCAGTTCACGTTTGAGCCGCGAGACCTCCGCGAGGCTGCCTTCCCCTACCCACAGACGGTACTGAAAGGTCACAAGCAGGATGGTCAGTATTGCCAGCAGCCATTTCATTGGCACTATCCGGTTGGTGCGCGACTGATAAACAGCGAAGGGGTAGATACCGGCCATTCAGGAAAATATGCCGGTATCCACCCCAGACTACGCGCTTACTTGAATTCGGCGCGGCCGCGATAGGGAGCGGCACCGTTCAGTTCCGCCTCGATACGCAGCAGGCGGTTGTACTTGGCCACACGGTCGGAGCGGCACAGGGAACCAGTCTTGATCTGGCCGGCGGCAGTCGCCACAGCCAGATCGGCAATGGTGGTGTCTTCAGTTTCACCAGAACGGTGGGAAATCACCGCGGTGTAGCCGGCATCCTTGGCCATCTTGATCGCATCCAGGGTTTCGGAGAGTGAGCCGATCTGGTTGAACTTGATCAGGATGGAATTGGCCACGCCCTTCTCGATACCTTCCTTGAGAATCTTGGTGTTGGTTACGAAGAGATCGTCGCCAACCAGCTGAACCTTGCTGCCGATTTTGTCGGTAAGAATCTTCCAGCCATCCCAGTCGCTCTCGTCCATGCCATCTTCGATGGAGAGGATCGGATAGTTCGCGGCCAGCTCGGCCAGGTAGGAAGCAAAACCTTCACTGTCGAACGCTTTGCCTTCGCCGGCAAGGTCGTACTTGCCATCTTTGTAGAATTCGGAGGAGGCACAGTCCAGAGCCAAAGTAATGTCTTCACCCAGCTTGTAACCGGCACTTTCAACCGCTTCGGCGATAACCTGCAGAGCTGCCTCATTGGAAGGCAGGTTGGGGGCGAATCCGCCCTCATCACCGACTGCTGTGTTCAGTCCCTGGGAGGAGAGCACTTTTTTCAGGGAGTGAAAGATCTCCGCACCCTGACGCAGCGCCTCGGAGAAACTCGTGGCCTTGACCGGCTGAATCATAAACTCCTGAATATCCACATTGTTGTCGGCGTGCTCACCGCCATTGAGGATATTCATCATCGGTACCGGCATGGTGTACTGGCCGGGAGTGCCGTTTACCTCAGCGATATGCTGGTAAAGCGGAATATTCTTCGCCGCAGCAGCCGCTTTCGCCGCCGCCAGTGATACCGCCAGAATGGCATTGGCACCAAGCTTGGATTTGTTCTCGGTGCCATCGGCATCAATCATGGCCTGGTCGAGGGCGCGCTGGTCCGTCGCATCCATGCCTTTGAGCAGGTCGGCGATGGTGGTATTGATATTTTCAACCGCCTTCAACACACCCTTGCCCAGATAGCGGCTCTTGTCGCCGTCGCGAAGTTCCAGCGCTTCACGGGAACCTGTGGAAGCACCGGAGGGCGCACAGGCGGAGCCAACCGCACCGCACTCCAGAATTACATCGGCTTCTACCGTTGGATTTCCGCGGGAATCCAGTACTTCGTAGGCTTTTACGGCAACAATCTTGCTCATTAACGGGGCTCCATGTTGATACTTTTTGTAAGTGGGCAAATCAAAAAATTATTCTCGGAAACAATGCGCAATTGGGTGGCAGCACTTCCACCAGCGAGCACAGGGCTTACTTGGTATCCAGCGGTTCCATGCTTTTAACCAGGTCATCCACGGCTTTCATTTGGGCCAGGAAAGGCTCCAGCTTTTCCAGCGGCAGAGCGCTGGGGCCATCGCACAGGGCCTTGTCCGGGTTCGGGTGCGCCTCAAGAAACAGGCCCGCAATACCAATCGCGAGACCCGCGCGGCCCAGCTCGGTGACCTGGCCGCGACGGCCGCCAGAGGCGGCGCCTGACGGATCGCGCATCTGCAAGGAATGCGTCACATCAAAAATCACCGGGGCGCCGCCGGAGGCGTCCATCATGGTGCGGAAGCCGAGCATATCCACCACCAGGTTGTCGTAGCCGAAACAGCTGCCGCGTTCACACAGAATGATCTTGTCGTTGCCGCCCTCGGCAAACTTCTCCACCACATTCTTAACCTGTGGCGGACTCATAAACTGGGGCTTTTTCACGTTAATGACCGCATTGGTGGCGGCCATAGCCTTGACCAGGTCAGTCTGGCGGGCGAGGAATGCCGGCAGCTGAATCACGTCCACGACTTCCGCAACCGGAGCCGCCTGGTCCACCTCATGCACATCGGTAATCAGGGGAACGCCGAAGGTTTTTTTGACCTCTTCGAAAATCTTCAGGCCCTCTTCCATCCCCGGTCCCCGGTAGGAGTGAATGGAGGAGCGGTTGGCCTTGTCAAAAGAGGCCTTGAACACGTAGGGAATACCGAGTTTTTCGGTCACTTTGACATAGTGCTCAGCCACCTGCATGGCGAGATCGCGGGACTCCAGCACGTTCATGCCACCGAACAGCACGAACGGCTTGTCGTTGGCCACCTGGATTTTTCCGACTTCTATAGTTTTCATGATGCGCTATTCCTTTCTCCCGGCCACGCAAAAGGCGCGACCGGGCAGCGGTTAACCTGCTGAAGGCTTCCGGTGGTTTTTACTTGCCCTGGGCTTCGTGGTGTTTCATTGCCGCAGCGACAAAACTCTCGAACAGCGGGTGCCCGTCACGGGGAGTGGATGTGAACTCAGGGTGGAACTGACAAGCCACGAACCACGGGTGCTCTGGCAATTCAACCATTTCCACCAGGGTATCGTCCGCGGACCAGCCGCCGATCTTCAGACCCGCTTTCTGCAGGCGGTCCACGTAGTTGTTGTTGACTTCGTAGCGGTGACGGTGGCGCTCGACAATCACATCGGCACCGTAAATTTCACGGGCCTTGCTGTCTTTCGCCAGGCGACACTCCTGACCGCCGAGGCGCATAGTGCCGCCAAGGTCGGACTGCTCGTCACGCTTCTCGATATTGCCTTCGCTGTCGATCCACTCGGTAATCAGACCGATAACCGGGTTTGAGGTGTTGATATCAAACTCGGTGCTGTTGGCGTCTTTCAAGCCCAGCACATTGCGGGAGTATTCGATCACCACCGACTGCAGGCCAAGGCAGATACCGAGGAACGGGATATTGTTCTCGCGGGCATAACGCACAGATTCCAACTTGCCCTCGAGGCCGCGCTCACCAAATCCGCCCGGAACGAGAATCGCATCGGCATCCTTGATCAGGTCAAGTCCGTTTTCGCCTTCAACGTCTTCGGCGTTGATGTACTTAATATCCACCTTGCAGCGATGCTTGATGCCGGCGTGGGTCAGTGACTCGATCAGGGATTTATAGGCATCCAGCAGCTCCATGTATTTACCGACCATGGCGATCGTCACTTCGTGCTCGGGATTCAGCTTGCCATCCACCACGGCATCCCACTCGGACAGGTCCGGAGCCGGGCAATCCAGCTGCAGCTTCTCGACGACGATGTCGTCAAGGCCGTAGGTGTGCAGCAGGCGCGGCACACCGTAAATGGTCTTGGCATCCGGCAGTGGCACCACTGCACGCTCTTCCACGTTGGTGAACAGTGCGATCTTGCGACGGGAATCCTCGTCAATCTCACGCTCGGAGCGACACAGTAGAATATCCGGCTGCAGGCCGATGGAGCGCAACTCTTTAACGGAGTGCTGGGTCGGCTTGGTCTTGGTCTCACCGGCGGTGGCGAGATAGGGCACGTAGCTCAGGTGGATCAGCAGGGCGCGATTCAGGCCCAGCTCCACGCGCAGCTGGCGCACGGACTCCAGGAAAGGCTGGGACTCGATATCACCCACGGTGCCACCGATCTCGACGATGGCCACATCCATATCGCGGCCACCCTCGATCACGCGGCGCTTGATCTCGTCGGTGACATGCGGGATCACCTGCACGGTGCCGCCCAGGTAGTCACCGCGGCGCTCTTTGCGCAGCACGGTCTCGTATACCCGGCCGGTGGTGAAGTTATTGCGCTTGGACATGCGCGTGCGGATAAAGCGCTCGTAGTGCCCCAGATCCAGGTCAGTCTCGGCGCCATCCTCGGTCACATAGACCTCGCCGTGCTGGAAAGGACTCATGGTGCCCGGATCCACGTTGATATACGGGTCCAGTTTGAGGATGGTTACCTTGAGGCCCCGGGCCTCGAGAATGGCCGCCAGGGAAGCGGAGGCGATACCTTTCCCCAACGAGGAAACCACGCCACCAGTGACAAAAATATAGCGCGTCATGCAAAACCTTGGTCAGTTGAATGCCCGATGGAATCGGGTTTGCGGGGCTGGCGCGGCCAGACGATCAAACGTCTCCCGCTGCCTTGAGATGGGACGCCAGACTACCAGAAGGGGGCATTTGCCTCAATCAAAAAACGCCAGCGGCCGCCAATCCGGAAGGGCCAGCGGCGCAACACCCTGCCACCCGTCACAGAGGAACAGGTCGCCGACAGCCAGCAACCGCTCCCCCTCAAAGATTAGCGGAACCCGGTCCCTCAGCCACGGCTCAAGGGCATACTCCTGCATCAGCTTCTTCAGGGTCTGGGAGTGCTGCCGGTCGAGGGGCCGCGCGCGTTCGCCGCCATGGCGAAAGGCCACCCGGTATCCACCTCCGGGCCAGCCCGGCAGCGCGGCCAGCGAGCCCTGCCCCGGCAGCCGCAGCGCCTGCTGACCACTCCAGGTAACGGAATATCGGGGGGGGACCGCCGGCAGCGAAGGAGTCAGAAACAGCCGCTGACGGAAACGCCGGGCCACCATCCTCCCGACCGACACCGCGGGCAGCCGGTCACCGTCTGCGCAGAGCTGCTGTGCCAGCTCCGCCAACTGCGAGGCATTAGGCCAGACACCGCCGAGGGAAGCCGACCAGCTGCGCAACAGGTTGCGCTGGCGCTCGGGGCGAAGAGCCAGGAACCGCTCCAGCGACACAGACTCCCCAATCCGCTCCGGACGCCGCTGGCAGCTCTCCAGATCTAAGTCGGCCAGCTGCCGCAAAAGATCGGCGCTCTCTTCCAGGTTCCGCGCAGCGCGATGCACCCGTTGCCGCAGAGGCCAGCGTTCACTCAGGAGAGGTAAAACTCTGCCGCGCAGAAAGTTGCGATCGAAACGCGCGTCGCGGTTGCTCTCATCCTCAATCCAGTCCAGCTCCTGCTCGCGGGCATAGGCTTCCAGATCGCTCCGTGAACTCTTCAGCAGCGGCCGCAGCAGCACCCCCGCGCCCAGAGGGCGGCAACCGCGCATGGCGCCGAGCCCCTGGGCCCCGGCGCCGCGCAGCAACCGCAGAAAGAAGGTCTCCACCTGGTCATCCCCATGGTGGGCCAAGAGAAGCTGGTCGCCAGCTTGCAGCAGGCTACTGAATACCCGGTAGCGGGCATCCCTGGCGCCGGCCTCGATGCCTCCGCCAGCGTCCACCGACACATGCCGGGTCACCAGTGGCACACCCAGAGCGTCGGCCAGCTCCGCACAATGAACCGCCCAGTCATCTGCATTCGCGGACAGGCCGTGGTGCACATGTACCGCGCAGACAGGTTCGCCTTCGGAAACCAGCAAATGCAGCAGCACGGTGGAGTCGAGCCCGCCGCTCAGAGCTAGCCAGCGGCGGCCCCGGCAGGGAAAGCGGGCGAGAAACGCCCGCAGGGAATGTTGAAGATCGAGAGTCTGCTCGCCCAAGTTGGCCTGCCCTGATTACCCCGCCCTGCCACACAGAGCGCCATGTTCAAAATTCTACCTGCCGAGCTCTGACTGTCCGCAGCCAACTGCCAGCAACTAACCAGCAAGCACTTAACAGCAAGCAGCTAACATCCGGCCCCCAACAGCCAGAATCCGACGATCGACCTGGCAAGCCGGATGTCAAAGGCAGCCAAACTTTTGCCGCAGTGACCTCCTGGAATATCCGAGGCCGGACGGAAGCATAGATAATGCCCGTCGCGGCGGCGCGGCCTAACCTCGAGACATCGCTCGAGACATCGCTCGAGACATCGCTCGAAACAAGGCTCGAAACAAGGCTCGAGAAAAGCCCGTACAGCAGACCAATTGGAAAGCGTGCCGGGCCGGGTATTGAGCAGATTTTACCCCAGCCTGTAGGCGTACCGGGAGATTAACCACCATAACCAGCGTTTACATAGTGCCCGGCCTGGCGCTAAAACGGGCCCTAATGGCGCAGCAACAATATCGAGGTGCCGACTCCAGCCGGCAACGGTGCGACAATCGCCGCAAGGCCGCCCTGCAGGGTGGCTTTTCAGGGTGACTCCGCAGTATGGCTCTGCAGGGCAAGCCTGCTACGCAATGCCGGGAAACACAGTTAGGCAACCATAACCGCAGGTACGAAACCATCATTTGTGGAGGCAGCGCACTGCCGTTGCTCGATGAGGTGAAAGTGATGGAGTTGACGTTGAAGGCGATGAAGCTGAAGATGCAACGCCCTCGGTTCTTGATCACGCTTTCTCGCTGCCCGGGACTCGTCGAGGCGGCTCATACTCGGGGAAGTGTTTGTGAACCGGATGCGAGGAGAGCGAATCCCCCCAACACTGCGGTAGACCAAACAGGCAAAAGGCCACTGCCAACCTGCACCTACTCCTCCCGCCTTTCTTTCCCTTCATATTTCGTTCCAAGCAAGTAACAGGTACTTTAGTACCATTTAGCCTGTCCCTTTACCGCAGCAAGTGATAAATTGGACGAAAATTTCCGATAATTTTCAATTACCAGAGTAACCCATGGTTCAGCTTGTTGTAGATTCCGGTTGCGATCTGCCGGATGAGTTTCTGCGCAAATTCTCCATTCCCGTCCTGCCGCACACCGTCAGTGTGGGCAAAGACACCTTCGGTGACCAGCGCAACCCGGCGCAAATGGCCCACTTCTATACCCTGTCGCTGGTGGACCGCTCCCACCAGATCCTCACTGGTCCGGCCCCTACCGCCGAGATCGAGAGCATCATCAGGGGGCTGGTCAAGAAGGGGCGCAAAGAAATCATTGTGCAGACCATTAACGGCGGCAACAGCCCGACCTTTGCCAATGCCGAGCTCGCGGTGAAGAACCTCGTCTCCACCGGCGCCAATGACAAGGTGGATGTCCACGCCGTGGACTCCCACACCGTGTTCTGCGGGCAGGGGCTGCTGGCTCTCTATACGCTGTCCCTGATTCAGCGCGGCCTGAGCGCTGCCGACATCACAAAGCGCACCGAAGAGTTTCGCCGTCATATCCATGGCTATGCCGCAATCAAGGACGTTTATTACGTGCGGGAAAGGGCGCGCACCAAGAACGAGAACAGCATCAGCTGGCTCAAGGCCATGGCCGCACGCATGCTGAAACTGCATCCGATCCTGTCCATGCATCACACCGGGTCTACCGTTACCAACACCCTGCGCGGCTTCGAAAACTGCACCCGCTCCCTGTTTCAGCTGGCGATTGACAAGATCAGCGCGGGCCAGCTGCTGATGCCCTCCATCATGGTCAGCTTCGCCGGCAAGCTGCAGGATCTCGACAAGGTTCCCGGCTTTACCGAGCTGGAGAAGGTGGCGCGCGAGCACAATGTGAAGGTGTACAAAACCGTGATGAGCCTGTCCGGCGGCATCAACCTGGGCCCCAATACCGTCGCTCTGGCACTGGCTTCAGAGACCCCCTGACGACTGAGTAAACACAGCCAGTCCCGGTAAATGAGCATAAAAAAGGCCGCAACACTCAGTGCTGCGGCCTTTTTTCTGACTTCAGGGAAAGTCAGGAGGTGATGTTGCCGTAGCTCATCAGGCGCTGGTAGCGCTTCTCCAGCAGCTCGTCGATGGGGACCTTGCGCAACTGGTCCAGCTGCGCGCTCAGGCGCTCCTGCAAGCGGCTGGCCATGGTATCCGGATCCCGGTGGGCGCCGCCAAGAGGCTCAGGGATAGTCTCATCCACAATGCCCAGCTCTTCCAGTACCGTGGAAGTCACCCCCATGGCCTCGGCCGCCAGCGGAGCCTTCTCCACGGTTTTCCAGATAATATTGGCGCAGCCCTCCGGGGAAATCACAAAGTAGGTGGAGTACTGCAGCATATTGAGCTGATCGCCGACACCAATGGCCAGGGCGCCACCGGAGGAACCCTCACCGATTACGGTGCAGATGATGGGCGTGCGCAGACGGGACATCACCGCCAGGTTCTTGGCGATGGCCTCACTGATACCGCGCTCTTCACTGTCAATGCCCGGATAGGCCCCGGGAGTGTCGATCAGGGTCAGCACCGGCAGACCAAAACGCTCCGCCATTTCCATGATGCGCAGGGCCTTGCGATAACCCTCGGGCTTCGGCATGCCGAAGTTGCGCGCCACCTTGTCGTTGACGCTGCGCCCCTTCTCCTCGCCGATAACCGCCACCGGCTTGCCGTCGAGGCGCGCGATACCGGAGATAATGGCCCGGTCATCGCCGAAGTGACGGTCGCCGTGCAGCTCATCCCAGTCGGTGAAAATGCGCTCGATGTAGTCTTTCGAGTAGGGACGCTGGGGATGACGCGCCACCTGCACCACCTGCCAGGGAGTAAGATCGCTGTAAATCGACTCGGTGAGAGTCCGGCTCTTTTCCCGCAGCCGCGCCACTTCGTCGGCGATGTTCAGTTCGTTGTCGTCGCCCACATGCTGCAGCTCTTTGATCTTGCTTTCCAGCTCGGCGATCGGCTGTTCAAATTCGAGAAAATTGAAATTCATGCAATACGCGCCTTTTAACTCTGGTCACCGCTCATCCCGGATGGGCTTAGCCATTTATTTCCGGATTATTTCCGAAGGGCCTTGATGGCGGCATAGCTTACTCTTCGAGAACCGGCCAGTCGAGCCTGAGGGTAATTATCGCCGCTCCTTGTAGTCCAAAATGACCCGGTCGCGCCCCAGCAGCTCCCTGAGGGACTGCACCAATTGATCATTCGGCTCCACCTGCCACTCCTGCGGCAGCCGGTAGAGGCCCCGCGCATCACTGCGGGCCACCTCCATGCTGACAGCGCAGTCGCTGGCCGGGCCGTTGGTGTAGGGCTTGAGACAGGCGGCAAGGCGCTTGCCCAGACCGGCCGGCGCGCTGGCGCTATCGAGCCGCAGGCGCACACCGGCGACGCTGCCCTGGCGCAACTCGTCCAGAGTCGAAACCCCGTTGACGGTCATTTTCAGACCACCGCTGTAATCGTCGTGGGAAATGGGGCCGTCCAGCACCAGCAGCGCATCCTTGACCAGCTTCTCCCGGTGCTCGCCGAAAGCCTCGCTGAACACCGCCGCTTCGATACGGCCACTGCGGTCATCGAGGGTGACGATGGCCATGGAATCCCCGCGCTTGGTTTTCATCACCCGCATGGCGACCACCAGCCCCGCCACCTTCTGGCCTTCACGGCCGGGTTTAAGGTCGGCGATACGCGCTTTCACCAGGTGCTGCAGTTCTTCCTCGTACTCGTCGATGGGGTGGCCGGTAAGGTACAGGCCGAGGGTATTCTTCTCTCCCTCCAAACGCTCGCGGATACTCCACGGGCGCGCACGGCGAAACTCCCCGTAGACATCACCGTCGGAGGCCGAGGGCACCACCTCGCCAAACAGGTCCATCATGCCGGCGCTGGCGTTGCGGGACTGCTGCTCGGCGGCCTTCACCGCCTCATCCAGCGCATTGAACATCACCGCCCGCGAATAGTTGAGACCGTCCATGCCCTCGGCGGAGGGACCAATACTGTCCAGCGCGCCCGAGCGCACCAGCGCTTCCAGGGCGCGCTTGTTCACCTTGCGGGGGTCCACGCGGGAGCAGAAGTCGAACAGGTCGGTAAAGGGGCCACCCTCGTTGCGCAGTGCGATGATGTTTTCAATCGGCCCTTCCCCGAGGCCTTTAATGGCGCCCAGGCCGTAGATGATCCGGTTGTCCACATCCACCGAGAACTGGTAACTGCCGAGATTCACATCCGGCGGCACCAGGTCGAGCTGCATGGCCCGGCACTCTTCAATAAAGGTCACCACCTTGTCGGTCTTGTCCATATCCGAGGACATGGTGGCGGCCATAAACTGCGCCGGATAGTGGGCCTTGAGCCAGGCGGTCTGGTAGGACACCAGCGCGTAGGCCGCGGAGTGGGATTTGTTAAAGCCGTAACCGGCGAACTTCTCCACCAGGTCAAAGATCTTCATCGCCAGATCGGGATCGATGCCCTGCTCTTTCGCACCAGAGGCAAAGACCTCGCGCTGCTTGGCCATCTCTTCGGGTTTTTTCTTACCCATGGCACGGCGCAGCATATCCGCCCCGCCGAGGGTATAACCCGCCAGTTCCTGGGCGATCTGCATCACCTGTTCCTGGTAGACGATCACCCCGTAGGTGGGCTCCAGGATCGGCTTCAGCTTCTCGTGCTGGTATTTGGCATCGGGGTAGGCCACCTGAGCGCGGCCGTGCTTGCGGTTGATGAAGTCATCCACCATGCCCGACTGCAGCGGGCCCGGGCGGAACAGGGCCACCAGGGCGATCATATCCTCCAGATTATCGGGCTGCAGGCGCTTGATCAGGTCCTTCATCCCGCGGGATTCCAGCTGGAACACCGCGGTGGTCTCGGCCCGCTTGATCATCTGGTAGGTTTCGGGGTCGTCCAGCGGCAGCGTTTCGATGACCAGCGGCTCCTTGCCCTCGCGAGCCCGCTGCTCGTCGACCATCTTCTTGGCCCAGTCGATAATGGTGAGGGTGCGCAGGCCGAGGAAGTCGAACTTCACCAGGCCGGCATCCTCCACATCGTTCTTGTCGAACTGCGTCACCAGGCCGGCACCGGTTTCGTCGCAGTAGAGCGGCGCGAAATCAGTCAGCTTGGTGGGGGCGATCACCACGCCACCGGCGTGCTTGCCCACGTTTCTGGCCACGCCCTCCAGCTGCAGGGCCATCTCCCAGATTTCCTGGCCCTCCTCGTCGGTCTCGAGGAATTCCCGCAGGATATCTTCCTGTTCGAAAGCCTTTTGCAGGGTCATCCCCGGGTCCGGCGGAATCATCTTAGACAGCTTGTCCGCCAGGCCGTAGGACTTGCCCTGAACCCGCGCCACGTCCCGCACCACCGCCTTGGCGGCCATGGTACCGAAGGTAATGATCTGGCTGACGGCGTTGCGGCCGTAGTTGTCGGCCACATAGCCGATCACCCGGTCCCGCTTCTCCATACAGAAGTCGACGTCGAAGTCGGGCATGGAGACCCGCTCCGGGTTGAGGAAGCGCTCGAACAGCAGGTCGTACTGCAGCGGGTCCAGATCGGTGATCTTGAGTACATAGGCCACCAGCGAGCCGGCACCGGAGCCCCGC
Organism: Microbulbifer aestuariivivens; assembly: GCF_039545115.1. Taxonomy (NCBI): domain Bacteria; kingdom Pseudomonadati; phylum Pseudomonadota; class Gammaproteobacteria; order Cellvibrionales; family Microbulbiferaceae; genus Microbulbifer; species Microbulbifer aestuariivivens. The sequence continues at coordinate 67,406 of NZ_BAABRT010000018.1, forward strand.
CCCGGCCCCACCGGAATATCGTGATCCTTGGCCCACTGGATAAAGTCCATCACGATCAGGAAGTAACCGGGGAAACCCATCTGGATAATGATATCCAGCTCGAAACGCAGCCGTGTTTCATACTCGGCGCGGCGCTCGGTGTAGTCCGGCGCGGAGCGGTCGAGGATGGTTTCCAGGCGCGCGTCCAGCCCCTCGAAGGAGATCTTCTCGAAGAACTGGTTTTCGGTCATGCCCTCGGGAATCGGGTACTCCGGCAGGAAATACTTGCCCAGCTGGATCGGCGCCGAGCAGCGGCGGGCGATCTCCACCGTGTTCTGCAGCGCTTCGGGAATGTCGCTGAACAGCGCCTGCATCTCCTCCACGGTGCGGAAATACTGCTGCGGCGAGTAGCGGCGCTCGCGGCGCGGGTCATCCAAGGCGCGGCCCTCGTGAATGCACACGCGCACTTCGTGGGCTTCGAATTCGCTTTCCTCGAGAAAGCGCACATCGTTGGTGGCCACCACGGGCAGCTGCAGGCGCTGGCCCAGCGCCACCGCCGCGTGCAGGTAATCCTCATCGCCGGCACGCCCGGTGCGCTGCAGCTCCAGATAGTAGCGGTCGGGGAAGATCCGCGCCCACTCCCGAGCCAGCTCTTCGGCCTGCGCGTTGCGCCCGGCAATCAGGGCGCGCCCCACATCGCCGAATTTGCCACCGGACAGCGCCAGCACGCCCTCGGCGTACTCGGGTATCCACTCGCGACGGATATAGGCGTTGCCGTGGTACTGCCCCTCCATCCACGCCCGCGAGATCAGCTCGGTGATATTGAGGTAGCCGCGGGCATTCATGGCATAGAGAGTGATCAGAGTCGGGTTTTCCTCCCCCCCCTCACTGAGCCAGAAATCCGCCCCGGTAACCGGCTTGATGCCGGCTCCCATACAGGCCTTATAGAATTTGATCTGGCCGTAAAAGTTGGTCTGGTCGGTCAGCGCCAGCGCCGGCATTTCCAGCTCCGCCGCGCGCGCCACCAGCGGTTTGATCCGCACCAGGCCGTCGATCAGGGAATACTCGGAGTGGGTTCTTAGATGAACAAAGGGTTGGGTCATAAGTCTTATTACGTTGATGCCACCCGGCGTTTTTGCCGGTGCGCCGCGCGAAGTGCGCGTTACCGAAGCGGAGCGAACATCCAGCGCCGATGACGCGGCCTGCGCACCCCGCCCAAGGCCGCGCCTTAAAGAGGTTCACTTCGCAGTGTTTGAGTACCAATCAGTTTTTTACTGGCGCAGCGGGCGGATTACCAGATCCGCCCCATAGCCCGCGCCCGTTCATTGCAGCTTTGCAACACCTTGCGGCGCTCGTCGTTGCTCATGCGCCCCCAGTGGCTGATCTCCATACCGCTGCGGAAACAGCCCTCACAGAGATCGTCCTCATTGAGGGCGCAGACGGAAATACAGGGGGAGCGCACCGGCCTTTCCGCCGGGAGCACTTTTGCGGCTGCGATTTTTTCAGACATCAGGATTCGGAAACCGGTACCAGCTCTTCTTGAAAGCGGCGGCCATTGGCCGCGTAGTGATCACTGCTCGCCTTGAGCAGTTCGAACAGCGATTCGTCCAAAGTCTTGACCACCTTGCCGGGGCTGCCGAGCACCATGGAGTAATCGGGAATCTGCATATTCTCGGTCACCAGCGCATTGGCACCGATGATACAGCACTTGCCAATTCTGGCTCCGTTCAGCACCACTGAATTGATGCCGACCAGGGTGTAATCGCCGATGGTGCAGCCGTGCAGCATCACCTTGTGGCCAATGGTCACACCAGTGCCGATCGTGAGGGGAACACCCGCGTCGGCGTGCAGAACCGACCCGTCCTGAACATTGCTGTACTCGCCGATGGTGATGCAGTCACTGTCGCCGCGCACCACGGCGTTGAACCATACGGAGCTGTGGCTCAGCATTCTCACTTTGCCGATCACCCGGGCTCCGGGAGCGATGTAATGTCCCTCACCCTCCAGCTGCGGTTCGTCGCTTCCCAATCTATACAGCATTTGACCTCCGGTTCTTCTGCCTGGCACAAGCGGACCATTATCCCGGTCGGGGACAGTGATGGCCAGCGCCGGGCCGGGCGAGGCGGTCACGGCAGCACTTAGCTGGCCGCAAAGGCCGCGCCCTCGAGGTTGAGCAGCCGGGCCTTCATCTCCAGCCCGCCGGCATAACCGGTCAAGGACCCATCGGCGCCGATGACCCGGTGACAGGGAACCACAATCGCTATGGGGTTGGCCCCGTTGGCCCGCGCCGCCGCGCGAATGGCCTTGGGGTTGCCAAGGGCCGCGGCCTGCTCGCGGTAGCTGCGGGTCTCGCCGTAGGGGATGGCGCGCAGGGATGCCCATACCCGGCGCTGAAACTCGGTGCCGCGCGGATTCAGCGGCAGGTCAAAATCCCGCCGCTCACCACAGAGATATTCCGACAGCTGGGCGGCGGCCCGGTCAGTCAGCGCCGAGGCCTGCCGGCGCCAGTCCGCCGTCGCCCGGGCCGGCTCTGCGGCTGCGGCACTGATGTGCAGGGCCAGCAGGCCCAGGTCGTCCGCGGCAATCAGCACCTGGCCGAGGGCCGTCGGGTAAATTTGGTAGTGGGTCATGGCTGCCTCTGCGGATTGAACCACTGCCAGTCTAACGGTGCCCGCCAGGGGCAACCAGTCGTGCGGTTGTGGTAGTGCGGACAAATAAAACGCGGAGCCGCGCCTCGCCGGCGGCGGCAGCAGTAAAGCAACAGTCAAGTGGCAATAAAAAAGGCAAAACCCGGCCGCAGCCGGGTTTCTGTGGATGCAGGAGAGGGTGGAAAGAGTTGAACGTTGAGGATTAGAGCCCCAACACCTCCTTGCCCTGAATAAAAGTCACATCCACCGGGATCTTAGCTTCAGAGAGACGGTTCAGGTCTGCCTGCAGCTCATCGCCGACCACCCCCTGCTCCTCCAGCAGCGCCTTGGACTTTTCGTAATCGCCATCGCCCTGAATCGTCAGGATCAGATTGGAGAGGCTGGTCATGGCCTCCTGCATCTTGTCGAAGTCCACGCGGTACTGACCGGTCTCCGGGTCGCGGGTAAAGGCGCCCTGATCCTTGAAGTAGTTAAAGCGCATCATGTTGGCCTTGCCGTGGGCACTGGCGGCGCCGAAACGCACACTGCGGAAGATACTGGCCAGGAAGGTGACGTAATTGTCCATCAGCTCCCCTTCGTCGATCTCGCCCTTCTCGTGCAGGCGGGTGACCATATACAGGCCGAGAATATCCGCCTTGCCCTCCTCCAGCGCAGACGAGGTCTCCTTCAGCGCCTGACGGACATTGGCGCCATCGGTCACGGTCTTCTTGATGCCGAGGCCGTGGGCCACTTCATGGAACATGGTGTTGGAGAAGAAGGCCGGGAAAGTAATGTGCTGGCGCTGGTCCTCGGCGATCAGCACTTCGCTGATGGGCACCAGAATCTTATCGAACTTGGCGCGCATGGCATTTTTCAGCTGCAGGCGACGGGTGCCCTTGGCCAGCTGCACCTCCTCGTCATTGGGCAGGTTGATGGCGATGGTCTTGGAACCCGCATTGCTGTGGCCGGCATAGTAGAGAACATCGTAGGCGTTGAGGTCGGAGTCGGTGCCGGGCACCTCAGACTTGTACTTCTCATCCACCGGCAGGCCTTGCTGCAGCTCCGGCAGGAAGGCCGCGAACTTCGCCAGCTTCTCGCTCCACTCCATGTCCTTCAGCAGCACATAGGATTCATAAGCGGTGCGATAGGCGAACAGTTGATCCTCATAGTTTTCGATCGGGCCAATCACCACGTCGATCTGGTTGTCCTTCATATCCATCCACGCCATATCGCTGGGGCGGAAGTCGTCGTTCAACAGGGCATCGGCGCGCATATTCAGGTAGCTGGCGAACTGCTCATCCTCGGCCAGCTCGGCGGCCTCGCGCAAAATCTGCGCCGCCTGCTCCAGTTCGGCCTTGTAGGCCTGGTGGTAAGGCACCAGGATCAGGTTGCCCTCATCATCGCGGCGCACCAGAGAGTAGAGGCCATCCTTGCCCGGCTGCTGCCAGGCTTCGAATTCCTCCTTGGTCATATCCTCAGGATAAAACCCGGCACCGAGAGGCTTCTGCCCGTAGCCTTCGACAAAGGGGGCGTTGTTCTCGAGGCGGTCCCAGGGACCGTAATTGATATCGGCAAACTTGCGCCGGGCGGGATCGTCGATCTTCGGCAGCAGTTCCGCGGCGGGACCGAAAGACTGCAGCCAGAACAGGCGATCCATGATTGCGCTGGCATCAATCAGTTTGGCGATCATCTGCCGCTGCTTGTCGGAGAGGCTGGAGAGATCCGCATTCAGCTCCACCGGCACATAGATATCGAAGCGGTCACTGGCGGCGGTTTGATCCTGCTTGGGGGCGGCCTCGCGGTGGGATTCAGCCTGACCGGCTGAGGTTTCTTCTGCAGCACTGGATTGCTGATCCCGAGGTGAGCAGGCGCTCACCAGCGCCAACGCCAGCAGCGCGGCGGTGATCTTGACGGTCTTCATAGGAATCCTGCCTTTTACATCATTAATGTCATAAGTGTCATAAAAGTGAGCGGCCCGGCGCACAGTAAATTGCCGACAGTGGATTATCAAGGCAAGCAACATGCCACCCGGCAACGGCTTCTGCGGCAGTCATTGACCTGCTGGCCCTGACTAGGTCGGGGCTGTTCTGTTCGACCTGCTCTACCCCGCTCTGCCCCGCCCTACCCTGCTCTACCCTGCTCTACCCTGCTCTACCCTGCTCTACCCTGCTCTACCCTGCTCTGCCCAATTCAGCCCAATTCAGTCCTGCTTAGCCACCGGCCTGCGGGGTGTCGGCGGCACTGTGGCGCTCCTCCTGCTGCAGGTACCACAGTGCCGCGTAGTGCCCCTGCGCTGCCAGCAACTGGGTGTGGGAACCGCGCTCGACGATTCGGCCCCGGTCGAGCACCAGAATCACATCCGCATCCACCACCGTGGACAGCCGGTGTGCGATCACCAGCGTAGTCTGTTCGCTGGCCACCTGCCGCAATGCGCCGAGAATACCCCGCTCCGAGCGGCTGTCGAGGGACGAGGTGGCCTCGTCGAAGACCATGATTGGCGGATGCTTGAGCAGTGCGCGGGCAATGGCGACGCGCTGCTTCTCGCCACCGGAAAGCTTCAGCCCCCGCTCGCCGACTACGGTGTGCACCCCCTCGGGAAGCTCGTGCACAAATGCCTCCAGCTGGGCGTGGCGAATCGCCGCCATGACTTCCTCATCGCTGGCGCCGACGCGCCCATAGCGCACATTTTCAAGAATCGACTGGTTGAACAAGACCGCGTCCTGGGGCACCACGCCAATGGCGGCCCGCAGGGACGACTGGCTGACCGCGCGGATGTCCTGCCCATCAATGGTGATACGCCCGTCACAGGGGTCATAGAAGCGAAACAGCAGCTTGAACAGGGTCGACTTGCCGGCGCCGCTGGCGCCAACGATGGCCACTTTCTGTCGCGGCTCCACCGAGAAGCTGACGCCCTTGAGGATCTCGCGATCGGCGCGGTAGGCAAAGTGCACATCCTCAAACACCACTCGCCCATCCGTCACCACAAGCTCCAGCGCAGCCTCGCGGTCCTCAATCGCCGGCGGCACCCGCAGCAATGAAAACATCTTTTCGATATTGGCCAGGGAACCTTTCATCTCCCGGTAGACAAAACCGAGAAAATTCAGCGGGATGAAAATCTGCATCATAAAGGCGTTGATCAATACGAAATCGCCAATGGTCATGCTGCCATCCATCACTCCCATCGCCGCCAGAATCATGGCGGCCGCCATGGCGGTGGCAATAATCAGCGCCTGCCCCGCATTCAGCCCAAACAGCGACAAGCGGTTCTTGCGCCGCGCCTGTTCCCAGAAAGCCAGCTCGCGATCGTAGTGCCCGGCCTCATAGTGCTCGTTGCCGAAGTACTTCACCGTTTCATAATTCAGCAGGCTGTCCACAGCCCGGCTGCTGCTCTGGCTCTCGGCCTGATTGAGCTCGCGCACAAAGCGGGTCCGCCACTCGGTCGCCACCACCGAAAAGCCGATATAGATAACAACCGCGCCGAGCACCAGCAGCGCAAAAGTGCCGCTGTAATTCCACCACAGCAGGCCCGCCACCATGGCGATCTCCAGCAGTGTGGGCACGATATTGAAGACCATAAACCGCATCAGAAAACCGATACCGGCATTGCCCCGCTCGATATCCCGAGACAGTCCACCGGTGCGGCGATTGAGATGAAAATCCAGATCCAGCCGGTGCAGGTGTTCAAAAACCTCGAGGCCGATGCGCCGCTGCGCGCGCTCGGTCACGCGGCCGAAAATGGTGTCCCGCAGTTCACCAAACAGCACGCTGGCAAAGCGCACCGCACCGTAAGCCAGCAATAACCCCAAGGGCAGCGCGGCGGCGGCCGCGATTCCACCGGCGGCGTCCAGGTCGTCGACAATATGCTTGAGCAAAAACGGCAGCCCCACGCTCGCCAGCTTGGCGCCCACCAGACATAGCAGGGCAAGGATCACCGCGCGGCGGAATTCCAGCAGGTAGGGAAACAGGGTTTTCAGCGCTCCCCAGTGCACCTCGCTGAGGGGGACATCGGACTTGGGTCTGGGCATGGTCGGGCTCGCGGCGAAAGGGCGGCCATTATAGTCCGCACTCTACCCTCCGCCAGCGCCCTGTCTGTTGCGCTGTTTCCGCTTTGACACACCTTTTTCACTATGAGGTGCCTTTCTCACAATGGCGCGCCTTTTTCATAATGGCGCACCGCTGGCTTATGGGTGGGGACTGGATATGGGTAGGGGTACTCGGTGGCGAGCAGTCAGTCGGGAATATGGGGCGGAAGTGTTGGCAGGGTTAGCTCAGTGCTCGAATCGGCACGTCATCGCTGTGTTCGAATCGCGCGCCCAGCACCCGCGTCAGGAACTCCATCAGGATGCCGGCGGTAAATCCCCAGATCTCATACTCATCGAACTGATAGGCGGGCAGGTAGACCGCGCGCTGGTCGATCGTGATGCGGTCGGTGCGAATACGGGGATCGGCGAGAAAAAACGACAGCGGCACGCGGAATATGGCATCCAGTTCCCCCGGGTTGGGTGTCATCGGCGCATCCGGCGCTATGATGCCCACCCATGGGGTCACTTCCACCTGCCAGCGGGTCGTGCGCTTCCACAGTGGACCCAGGACGCGCACGGCCTGCGGGGGCACGCCGATTTCCTCATGGGTCTCGCGCAGGGCGGTGTACTCCAGCGAGGGATCACCCTCTTCCCAGCGCCCGCCGGGCAGGGATACCTCACCGGAATGGGTGCTCAGATGCACGGAGCGCTGGGTCAGAATGACTTCCGGGTCTGGCTCATCGGTCAGCGCCAGCAGTACGGCGGCATGGCCGTGAAGGTTGCCCCCCGAGGGCACCCGGTCTTGCAGACTGGGCTGCAACTGTTGAATTTTTTTCTCTATAACGTCCAGCATCGAACCTAGTTAACCAGCCAGTCAGCTAGCTTTCTCAAGAGGGTTTTCTCTAACACTATACGCCAGCGCGGTGCGAGAGCCACCGGCATTCAATTTATAGCATCAGTTTGCCCGCCAGCGTTGACTGTTTTGCGCCCTGGAGCCCGCCCTTAAACCCGCCCCGAGGGCCCAGCCCCCGCCCCCCCGACCTCGAGCTTGTACTCGGGTGCGGGGTTAAGACACGTCGATCGCCGCCGGGGTTCCTCTCCGCCCCTTGCCCCACTCCCTGAGCCGCTGGATCAGCGAATAGAAAATCGGCACCAGAAAAGTGGAAAACAGCGTTGCGGCCAGCATGCCGCCAAAAACCACCAGCCCCAGCGATACGCGACTGACCGCTCCGGGACCGGTGGCGACCACGAGGGGGAAAATACCGAGAACAAAAGACAGCGCGGTCATCACCACGGCACGAAAACGCAGCCGCGTCGCCTCAAGCGCGGCCTCTTCAATGGACATTCCCTTGTCCCGCTGCAGGACCGCAAACTCCACCATCAGGATCGCGGTCTTGGCCGCCATGGCGATCAGAAGCACCAGGCCGATCTGGGTGTAGAGGTTGTTATCGAGGCCCGTCACCAGTGTCGCCAGCAGTCCTCCGGCGAGGGCGATGGGAATCGCCAGCAGTACCGCCAGCGGAATCGCCCAGCTCTCGTATTGTGCAACGAGAAACAAATAGGCAAATAACACCGCCAGTGAAAACAGAATCGGGGCCATGCCGCCAGCCTCAATTTCCTCAAGGCTGGAGCCGGTCCACTCGAAACCATAGCCTTGCGGCAAACGGCCGCCCAGCTCCTCCATCGCCTTCATGGCATCGCCACTGGAAAAACCGGGCGCGGCATTGCCGTTGATGGTGATGCTGTTGTAGAGGTTGTAACGGTCAATGGTCAGCGGACCCACGATGGGCTCAACCCGACTCACCGAGCTAACCGGCACCAGACCGCCCTGTGAATTGCGGACGAAAAACCCACTGAACACCTCTGTGCGATCGCGGAACTGCGCATCCGCCTGCACCATGACCCGAAACACTTTTCCATAGCGGTTGAAGTCATTGACATAGACACCACCCAGAAAAGCCTGCAGCGCGGTGTACACGTCGGTCAGTTTCAGGTCCATGACATGGATGCGGTCCTTGTCCAGCGTCATGCGCAGCTGCGGCGTCGACGCCTGATAGGTAGTAAAAGCGGCGGCGATCTCGGGAACCCGATTGGCCTCACCGATCAGGTTCCCGGTCACTTCCGCCAGCTGCACCACACTGCCCCCCTGAAGATCCTCGAGCACGAAAGAGAAGCCACCGATGGTGCCAAGTCCGGGCAGCGCAGGCACGGGAAAAGCCTGGATCTTCGCCTGCTCCACAGCATTGGACAGTTGCTGCACCCGGGCCATGATGGGCATCTGGAACAGTTCCGGGTCCGTACGCGCATCCCAGGGGTCGAGAATGACGATAGCCAGCGCCGAATTGGAGGCGATGGTGCCGGCAATGAGGTTATAGCCCGGCACAGACATCACATGGGCGACGCCCTCCAGGTCCAGTATCGACGTGCTGAGGTTTTTCACAACGGCCGTGGTGCGCTCCAGCGACGCTCCCTCGGGCAGCTGGATATTCATCATGAAAAAGCCTTTATCCTCATCTGGCACAAAACCGGTTGGCACCGCGGAGAAAAGCCAGGCACAGAGCAAAAAGGAGCCGACGATGGTGGCCAGACCAAGCAGGGGAAGCTTGACAAAAAAACGTACGATGGAGAGATAAAAGCTGGAAGTGACATGGAGAAAGCGGTTAAAGAAGCCGAAAACCCCATGGGTTTCTTGCCCTGACAGCCCCGGCTGCTCCGACTCAATCGCTCCCGGCTCTTCGCTATTGCCCTCATCGGCTTTCTTACCAGCATCATCACGGATTTTCTCGCCGCTGTGCTCGCCGCCCTTTTCACCACCCGGGGCCTTCAACAACAGCGAGCAGAGCGCCGGGCTAAGCGTCAGCGCATTCACACTGGAGATCACCACCGCAATGGAAATCGTGATGGCAAATTGCTGGTACATTTTTCCGGTCAGCCCCGGCATCAACATGACCGGCACGAAGACCGCGAGCAGCACCGCCGTTGTGGCGATCACCGGCCCGGTCACCTCCCGCATCGACTGTAACGCCGCCTCCCTGGCTGAGAGTCCCTCGTCCAGCAGCCGCTGGGTGTTTTCCACCACAATGACCGCATCATCCACCACGATACCGATGGCGAGTATCAGGGCAAACAATGTGACCGTGTTGATGGTCATGCCAAGTGCCAGCATCAGCGCAAAGGTGCCGATCAGCGAGACGGGAATGGCAATGGCGGGAATCAGCGAGGCGCGCCAATCCTGCAAAAACAGGAACACCACGGCGACGACGAGAATAATCGCGATCAGCAGGGTATCGATCACTTCGGCAATCGAGGCGCGCACAAAGTCGGTGGTGTCATAGATAATCTCCGCCCGGAGCCCCTCAGGGAAACGCTGAGAGAGTTCCTCAACCCGGGCGCGGATTCTCTCCGCCACATCTACCGCATTGGCATCGGGCAACTGGTAGATGGCCATCACCGCCGAAGGCTGGTCATCCAACAAACCAAATGCGCTGTACATCTCACTGCCCAGCTCTACCCGGGCAATATCCTCCAGCCGCACGATACCGCCATCGGGCTTGGCGCGGATGCTGATGCGCTCGAATTCGCTGGCATCCTCCAGCCGCCCCTGCACCAGCAGGCTGTACTCAAACTGCTGGTCTTTGCGGATGGGTGCGGCACCGATTTTTCCCGCTGCCACCTGAACATTCTGCGCTTCAATCGCCGAGATCACATCCTGAGCCGTGACATCCAGAGAGGCCATGCGGTCCGGGTTCAGCCAGATGCGCATCGCGTAATTCTGCGCGCCAAGTATTGCCACCTCGCTGACACCGTCGATCCGCGCCAGCTCGTCCTTGATAAAAATTTCGCTGTAGTTCGCCAGGAACAGACCATCGATGCCTTCTCCGGCGCCCTCGCCGGCGAATAGGTTTACCACCAGCAGGATGTCCGTCGACTTCTTGCGCACCACCACGCCGTTGCGCATCACCTCAGAGGGCAGCTGCGGGCTCGCCTCCTGAACGCGGTTCTGCACATTGACCTGGGCAATATCCCCATCTGTGCCGCTCTCAAACACCACTTCCAGGTTATAGGTGCCGTCGTTGCTGCTGGTGGACGACATGTACTTCATGCCCTCGACACCATTGACCGCCGACTCAATGGGAACCGCGACACTGTCACGCATCACTTCCGCGCTGGCGCCGGAGTACAGGGTCTGCACAGAGACCGTGGGCGGAGCGATATCGGGGAACTGCGCAACCGGCAGCAGCGGCAGCGACAGTAAACCCGCCAGGGTGATCAGGATGGAGACAACAAACGCAAAGCGGGGGCGACGAATGCAGAATGCACTGATCATAATTGGATTAGAGGAATTCCTTTCCGTGAAAAATCACTTGGTGTCATAGTATTCATCCATGGGTTGCTCGTCGGGCTGCTGGCCGGGTTGTTCGCCCGGAGCGCCACCGCTGCGCTCGCGCCAATACTGCTCACCCCCGTCGGGGGTATGCTGCTGCGGCGGCGGTTGAATCTCTTTCAGGTCGGCGTAGGGGTTGTGGCTCGCCTGCCGGGGGTCCAGCGGCTTCCCCATGATGACCCGCTGCAGGCCGCTCACCACTATCTCCTGTCCGGCCTCGATACCTTCCTCAACGGCCCACAGCTCACCGACTGTCTGCCCAAGCTTGAGGTAGCGTTTCTCCGGCAGATCGCCCTCTTCCACCACAAAGACAAAGCGCCCCTGCATGTCCTCCATGACCGCGGCCTGTGGCACCAGTGGCTTGACTGAGTCTTCGCCTGCGAACACCCGGATCACCACCCGGGCAAACTGTCCCTGCACCAGAAGCCGCTCGGGGTTGGGAAAACGCGCCCGCACCGTGACGGAGCCAGTGGTCGGATCTATCTGGTTGTCGACGAAAACAATCAGTCCCGGATAGGGGTAGTTTTCCCCGTCCGGCTGCTTGATGTGGATATCTCTGCGAACTGGCGGCTGACCGTGTTCCCGGCGCTCATCGGCCTCCAACTGCACGGCAAACATGCGGTATTCCGGCACCTCGAAACGCACAAAAACCGGGTCGAGTTTCACGACAGTGGTGAGCGGCTCACTTTGCGGGCCAACCAGCGCCCCCTCGGGGTAATGGCTGCGCCCGATCATGCCGGTCCAGGGCGCGGTTATCCGGGTAAAGGAGAGGTTCAGCTGCGCGTTTTCCACATCCGCGCGAACCGCCTCCACTTCTGAGCGCGCTTTTTCAAACGTGCCCCTCAACTCATCCATCGACACCTGGCTGATCGCACCGGTATCAATCAGCTGCAGGCCGCGCTGGTAGTTGCGCTCCGCCACTTCCAGCGCCGTCATCGCCTGATCCAGCCGCGCCCGCTGGTTGGCAAGGGCAACCCTGAATGGCTTGGGGTCGATCACATAGAGCAGTTCGCCCTGCTCCACCACCTGCCCCTCCTGAAAATTGCGGCTTTCGATGTAGCCCTCCACCCTGGGCCGCACTTCAAACTCATCCGTCGCCTCCACGCGCCCCACATACTCAAAGCGGGGAATCACCTGATGGGCCCGCACAGTGAGCACTTCCACTTCGGGCAGGGGCAGCTCTACGGGCTGCTCTTTCCTGGAGCAACCCGCCACCAGTGTGAGTAAAAGCAGAGACAGAATAATACGCGCCATCCACAAACATCCTTGCCAACAGCTTAGAAGGCTCCCTTTAACTATAGGTGGAGGCGACGGAGGTGGAGGTGGTGGCGGGGTGGCGGGGTGGCGGCCGGCAAGGGCTTGCGGTGAAAGGCACAATTAAAACAGAGCTCAGGCACCGGCTTCATCATAGCCGGTCTATTTGGATCACAGCTTTCGCTAATAAGCACTCAGAGCGAACCCAGCAACCTCAGCTGAATCGCGGCTGTAGCCAAGATCGCCGTCTCAGACGTGCAGGCGCAATGCGAGAAGGTTGACTGTTGTTCTGAACATATCGATCGATATTTCAGCCCCTACATAGAGTACTCACCCTAGCGACAACTCAGATTAACGAGCTTTTGGTCAAGAATGCTGATTCTCCACCGTTTTGACGGATACCTAAGTCAAAAACTTCACGATGATGGCTATGTCACAGGACTGTCATCAGCCAGAAAACTAGCTTTATACTGGTAAAAGGGTATCAGTGTGACTGTATAAAATGGGCAAGCAAGACAAAAGTATGTCTAGCGATTTATCCTACTCACAGGTGAACCTATTATTCATTAACGATTTCTATACGCTGAAGAGAAACGCCAATTACTCTGGCATCATGCGAGCCTATCAAACGTTGAGGAGATGTAGCATTCGGTATGGAAACATGGATACTACGTAAACCCACCGCTTTAGAGAAGGGTATATTTATTGCCAGTGGCTGACCAGAATAGGCTGTAATTTTTTCCGACCACTCCCAATCATCCTCTGCACTATTAAAAAGAATATCAACCGGCCTATTTTCGCTCGCACCAAAAGCCCCAAAAACCAATTTAGCCTCACACTTTTCTGGGTCGCAATACTTCGGCATTGGAAGCAATAAACTTGCATCTGACTTCGACCAAACGTGCTTGTTCTCAATATCATGCCATCCTTTCTGCAAGATATACGAGGAACCAGAAAATCCCGGCTCTATAGAAATAGGATATTGTACATCGCCAACAACATTAGCCATCAATTCAAGCCGATTGACTCTTCCAGAAAAATCAGGCCGCAATCGGACAGCTACAAATAAATCGGTTTCTACCACATCCACATAGGGCAAGGAGCGAAAAGCAGCAATAGTATTATGAAGCTCTGACTTACGCTCGGAAAGGCATAAGAAGCCGCCACTCTTGAGCATACTGTCACGTTCAGCGTCAGTTAGTCTTACACCAGTCTTTTTAAGACATGGCCACACATGTGCAGAGCGAAGCTTATCGAAATATGGAATGACGATAACATCCGCAACACTATCTAATAAAATTGTCAAAGATGACATTGCCTTAACTGAATCAAACTCACCACCCATCGACAGCATCTCCTGCGGCCAGATGGATTGTGCAGCGGCAAGATTTTTATCACCCCCTATATTAAAGGTTCGAAATCCAACCTTAGGGGCCAAATAATTGACGATAAAATCATTGTCCCACGGAAGGAAAGCCACTACCTCATCACGAACAATATTTTTATTTAGATCAGCAACTAATTCACGGTCGATGTGGTGAAACATTAGCCTTTGATCCACACCATTACGCCACCGCTTCTCCAAATTAGGCAAGTTAATTAAAATTAGCGCAAATGAAATACCAAGCCATACTTTTTCAGCCCTGCCGCGCCCACTCGACATGGCTATCATTATTAAAATCCAAAGTGAAAATATTCCGAGAGCAGACCACCGATAGGAGGCCCTCATTACATTAAATCCAGGAATATATTTATATATCCAAGCATTACCTGTTGGAGCAATGGCATATTCTGACCTCATCAAAACGCTCTGCTCACGAGGATGACTTAGCTGAAGCTCCTCTGGCTTTGTAGAATTAACTTTCAATGATGGACCCAAAGCCATATAGAAACCAAAAAGTGAGATCAGAATAATTCCTGTAGCTATTTTTATCTTATTTCTTACTCGCCACCACGAGTAAACACCAAACAAAATAATTGGTAATGCAAATGTAGTCTTCCATGTAGATGAATCACCAAAGTAAAGCTCATTAGTTCTAGGAACACTAACCCCAAGCAAATCCGCAATCCAGAATCTACCTTTTGTTGGCACCACTAAAAAAGAAAGATCAAGCCCCCAACCCCTGAAAAAATCAATCGGGCTTGGATCAAAATTTAATTTTCCTATATAGGAGCTGTATAAAATATAGGCAATGGAGAAGCTAACAAAGTGTACTGGCGCAGCGACCTTTATAAGTGTCGACCTAAGCTCTGGTTTTTTGTAATACGAATAAATTAATAAGAAACTTGCCGCACAGGCAAACATCATAAATGTATAGCCATCCATGAAAACAGACACAACCGCTGAAAAAACATACAACAGAATTGCTGTCGGCTTTATCACTGTAGATTCTGAGTGAATAAGAAAAAGATTAAATGCCGCAAGAAAATAAAAAGACAACAAAGCGATACCAAATGAAAGCATGCTATAACCAACATGCCCCCATATAATAGGGCTAGTCATCCATATAACAGAACCTACGAGAGCTAATAACTTAGTCGCCCCAAAACGACGAGCCAGTCGATATGCGGCAAACATTGCCAGCCCTAACCAGGAGGCAGCCATGATCGTGTATGCATCGGCAGCATTTATACCAAGGCGAATTAATAAACTGGCAGGCCACGCCCCCGCCAAACCAAAAGCAATTGACGCAGGCCTTGGGATACCAATGTCTCGCGCGTAAAAATCAAACAATTGACCATTAGCCATCGACTGTGAAAAACCCGTCGTCCAAACGGCCTGGCCGAGTGTTGGTAATGTAAAAAATGGAATAGCGCCATAAACTAAAAGTACAAAAAGAATGGCAAAAGTTCCGACAACAAATTCAACAGTTTTAAAATTATACTTTTTATACATGAGCTTTCTCAGTCTGAAAAAACTTACTAGGAATAAAATGCACAGCGGTAAAAAATGCTAAATCACCAACGATGGTAACAATTCTACCGATCAATATCGCTGTCAGTAGTTTACCTTCATCAATAAGACCTCCCAGCAATAAAAGGAGAACTAGTTCTCGCACACCAACTCCTGCAGGCGCACCGGGAGTAACAAGACCAACTAACCAAGCAATAATGAACCCGCCCCCACAGCCAAGCAGAACCAAAGGTGTCAATCCCCCCCCAGAATCAGACAACACTAACAGCGCGGCAAAAACTGAAGAAGAAATTAGAAGGAAGAGAATTTGCCAGAAGAACGCCCACGAAGCATGAATCCCTAATATTAGATTAAGAACAAATCCCGTCATTAACAACGATATGACAAATAGAATTATGCTTTCAGGAATTAAAAGGGACTGAATAAATAATGGCAACACCAACCAAGAAAACTGCAAGCCAGCCAAAACCAAGAGTCCAAACTCGAAAACCATCGATTTAGCCGCAATTCCTGACGTCAACCCTGAAGCCATCCCTAGAACTTGCCGACCGGCAAGATGGAATATATTACCTGGCACATATTTTGCCAACTGAGATATACCATATACCCTTACCGCCTCAGATATTGATATCGAACCACCAAAATATTTAATAAAATTCCACCAGGAAACAGCTAGAAAATAATTTCCCGCACCGTAGATTAACGACAACACCATACACCACCAAAAGAATAAGAGTGTCATCCCCGAAACATCTAAATCCACGGAATAGTTGCGCAGGCGAAGTGCAACAAAAATCACCCCTGCAACCGCCAAGAAACTACCACCTATACGAAGAACACCTCTTGGTACTGGAGACATCCTCATAAAAAAGGTCTGCAAAGAATCATTGTCCATGGAAATGGACTTTTTACCTCATCCACTATGAAATATTTCGAAACAAACTTAATGAAACTCTTTCTTGACCAGTGCTGGATATGTCCTGGAGTATTACCAAAACGAGAAATGTACTTCCCTCTCGCTAAATTTAGCGCACACCATATTGGTTCTTGTGGAACGCTTATAATTAGATTTTTTCTAACGACTCTCTGTAACGCCTGCATACCAATATCAGGGTTCTCAAGGTGCTCCAACACCTCACAACACACAATAAGATCTGCGCTATCCCGATCCTCACTCAAATCGTAAATACTTACGGGCTCAAATATAGAATCAGAAATTCCAGCATCTAACGCATTTTTTCGCGCAATATCTATGACAATTTTTGAAAAATCACAACCCCTTGCCAGCAACCCCTGCTCTAACCAGCGCAAAACCCAATACCCTTCCCCGCAACCCACTTCGTTAATCGTTTCTGGGCTTGCCTTTTCGACCAGATCCGATAACGCAGAGTCAAACCCCCCCATCATCCATTTGACGATAGGGTTGCGGGAGCTGTACTTATCAAATGTATTGCCAACAACAATGCCGGATTCCTCAGCCCCCCCAGCAACTTTTATAGTCATAAGCTAACACTCTCTTTTTTCCTTGCTACTCTATTATTAGTATTACCCATTACCCCATCTGTACCCAGGTTTTTCACGGTAGATAGTTTTTCAGTTTTAAAGCGTATATCCTCCAACAACTTTCTATTTGCAGCCAGCAAATCAGCGATAAACGCCACTAGAAATGTCTGAAACCCCATTCCGAGTAATACTGCAGACAATATAAGAGATTGAACATGCCCATCTCCATCACCCTGTAAATAGTCAAAAAGAAATCTAAACCCAATTGCGAAACCGGCAAAAAACAGGAACGCCCCTATCACACCAAAAAATCGAAATGGGCGATAAACGACAAATATCCTGATGATAGTGACAATGCTTCGCTTTATATAAGATGGTATGCTTTTCACCAGTCTCGAAGGCCGCAATTCACCATTAACACGCACCGGAACAGAAACAATTGCCATGTTCTTCTGACCGGCTTGTATTATCGTCTCCAGTGTGTAGGTATAATCATTAAACACCATTAACTTTTGTGCAGCAGAACGACTCATCGCCCTGAAACCGCTTGGAGCATCTGGAATATCGGTCCGGCTTGCAACACGGACAACCCAACTGCCCAGTCTTTGTAGTACTTTCTTAATCGGTGAAAAATGCTCAATTGCTTCTATTGGTCGTGCACCTACGACAATTTCAGCCCGATGCTCTAGAATCGGCTGAACAAGGGCGGGAATATCATCGGCATTGTACTGGTTATCGGCGTCGGTATTGATAATGACATCTGCATTTAAATCCAAGCTTGCCTCTAATCCAGTCATAAATGCCCGGGCCAAGCCTTTATTGCCAAGATGCTTGACAATATGATCCGCTCCGTGAGCCCTAGCAACGCTTACAGTATCATCCTGGCTACCATCATCGATAATAAGCCATTCGACCGAATCAAAGCCCGGAACCGTACGTGGTAAAGCTGCAAGCGCTACGGAGAGGGTCTCCGCTTCGTTAAAACAGGGAATTTGTATTATTAGTTTCATTCTCTGATCCAACTAGGGAAATATCTCAAGTGTAGACCATGATTTTTTTAGCGTAGTATTTTTTTAATTATCTAAAACAATCTGCAGTGACCATCAAGCATGAATGCTTATTTACTAACCAGGCGCAACTCTCCTCCAAAACGCATGTCCGCATATCTTTAGAAATTTACCTTTACCCTCCTAAAAATCAGATTAATATTGTTACACCTGTGCCACCTCAAAATCCACAACTTAACTCAGTACATGCTCAACCTGGCAGATAAAGCTGCAATATTAAATTTACAGAATGACGCAATGTATATTGTGACATGAGATTTGAGTCTACCTTTATCCACTCTGAGCCACTTCGCGCCCATGATTTTAACTAGCAGGCAGTAGCGAGCAGGTAACTATGTCGCTCAAATCATTTTTCTGGCGAGCGCCGATCTTAACATTTTGGTCCACGTCAACTTATATTGTGTTAATACTCCTTGTTGCGTTTATGCCAATATTCACTACATAGATCGCGCCCAGGTCTGCGGGATTTGCCAAAAAACCCACCAACATTACCCCTATCTATCCCCCTAGAGTCGTTAGTACTGCAGACAGCGAGTAGCTTAAGTCGCAAACGAAATGAAAGGAGCGTAAAGTTCACAAATACTGACATGACCAGAGAATAGGCATAATATCCCTACCAAAATTCACCAAATAACCAACTTAGCGCTCACTTAATAATTTCAGCTGCTATATACTCAAGTCGTTCCTTACATCACCTACCACTTCCGGGCAAACATTCCAAGTTGCTACCACCAAGATTTAATAGAATATAAATACCATCAGCCTAACGCCATCCTTTACATATACCCCTAAACATCAATGACCTTATCGGCACCTAGCTGTAACTCTCCATTCAATAGACTATCGCAGCCAGACAATTCTTTACCATTACCTCCTCGCATCATGATGGCATTTATTTCAACAATGAGTTTCTCCATTAAAGTATGAATAAATCGCGAAAATACTCTCCGAATATTCAGAGATTTGAAGGTGAAATTATGAAGGTTTTACATATTCTGTTTCAGCGTGGTGACGTACCCAGAGAGATTTTCCGCTATTCAACCCTCCCCCTAAACTGAGAATACTTATAGACTTTCTCGGTGTTATTAGCGCAGCCAGAGTCTCCGGTGAATTTTCATCGAGACTCATATCCATATACAAACTGCACTCCCACATGGCGTTAACTCAACCTTGGACCTACAGGAGAGCCTTGGGTTCTACCCCGTTACTGCGGACACTTCTAAAAAGAGGCACACTATGCCAAAGGAGTGTTTATGAGTAAGCGTAGAAAGTACAGTCCCGAGTTCAAGCATGAGGCCGTGGAACAGACTCGCCACCC
>NZ_BAABRT010000019.1:0-82411 GCF_039545115.1 Microbulbifer aestuariivivens
CAGTTCGGGTATGACAAGGTTCGCTATCGCGGTTTGGCGAAGAATACGAATCGACTGTATCTGCTAGCGGGCTTTACCAATCTGCTGCGGGCAGATTCATATAGGACGACATAACGGGATAACTCCGTCTGGAGTTTGCTGAAAAGCAAATTCCGGACGGAAAACAGAGGAATACACAGGGGGCTTCCACCCCAGAAGCCAATAAATAGAGGCTTCGGAGAGCGGCGTGGAAATTCATGAGTTGTTCAGAGCTTCCCTAGGACACCCTGGCCACGCCAGCGGGTCTGCGATCGGACAGCAGCCATTGCCACAGTTGCACGTTGCGGGCGCGGAATGCGCCGGCGCATGAGAGCAGGTAGTAGCGCCACATGCGGTAGAAGCGCTGGCCGTATTGCGCCGCGAAATTATCCCAGTGTTTTTCGAAATTTTCGTGCCACGCCAGCAGAGTGCGGTCGTAGTCGCAACCAAAATTGTGCAGGTCCTCGCATACCAGCAGGTCGTCTGCGGCATCGCTGATCTGTCCGGCGGAGGGCAGGTCGCCATTGGGGAAGATATATTTATCGATCCACGGGTCGGGAGGCGAGCGTCGCTCGTTCTTGCCGATGGTATGCAGCAGTAACAACCCTTCCGGTTGCAGGCAGCGCCTGGCTACCTGCATAAATGTGCGGTGGTTTCTGCGGCCAACGTGTTCGAACATGCCCACGCTGGCGATACGGTCAAAGCGCTGGCGGAGGTTGCGGTAATCCTGCAGGTGCACGGTGATGGGAAGGTGACCAAAGTGTTCCTCGATATAGGCGCACTGCTGCCGCGACACGGTAACGCCCACACAGTCGACGCCATAGTGCTCGGCGGCGTAGCTTACCAGGCTGCCCCAGCCGCAGCCGATATCCAGCAGGCGCATGCCCGGTTGCAGTCCCAGTTTGCGGCAGATCAGGTCCAGCTTGGCGGTCTGGGCATCTTCCAGATTGTCCGCGGCTTTCCAGTAACCACAGCTGTAGGTCAGTCGGGTGTCCAGCATGGCGCTGTAGAAATCGTTGCCGAGATCGTAGTGGCGCTCGCCCACCTCGAAGGCGCGTCGGCGGCTCTGGCGGTTGACCAGATAACTGCGCAGCAGCCGCAGGCCATCCCGCCAGAAGCGGGTGTGCTCGGAGAGGTCGATGCGCAGCAGGCGGTAGAAAAACTGGTCCAGCGCCGGCACATCCCAGTCGCCGCGCATGTAGCTCTCGCCAAGGCCCATACTCTGGCGGGCGGCGATCTCGTCCAGCGCGCCGCGCTTGTGCAGGCGCATATCCCATGGTCGGTCACCGTTGATACGGATATCCGCCTCTGCCAGTACCTCCTCAACCAGATGCTGATGGCCTCGCTGGGAGGCCGCCGACAACGATTGTCGCTGCTCACTTTCCATCGAAGACTCCCTGTCGAGCGTGGGCTGGGCGTTCAGAGCCCTTCATCGTTGAAGTCCGTTTGCCTACGCAGTCTATTTAGTACAGCATTGCCCAAAATACCCCGATTCACCAAAATCCACCCCGCAAATTCAACGACCGGAAGCCCCTTCATGCCCATCCTGCTGTTGCTGTTTATTGCCGTGCCAATTCTCGAGATGTGGTTGCTGATTACCGTCGGCGGCGAGATCGGCGCCCTGCCCACCATTGGTCTTGTACTGCTGACCGCGGTGGTGGGACTGGCCCTGCTGCGGCGACAGGGCCTTTCCACCGTGCTGCGGGCGCAGCGGAAAATGCAGGCGGGCGAATTGCCCGCGCGGGAGATGGCGGAAGGCATCTTCCTTGCGGTCGGCGGTGCGCTGCTGCTGACCCCCGGCTTCTTTACCGATGCCCTGGGCTTTGCCTGCCTGATACCCGGTGTGCGCCAGCTGCTGCTCGGGCGTCTGCTGCGCCGTGTGGTGGTGATGCGCGGCCCCGGTCCCGGCGGCCAGTACGGTCCCCGGCGCGGACCGGCTGAAGACAGTGACATCATCGAAGGGGAGTATTCCCGCGAGGATCGCCGGCGCATGCGCGATGAGCGGGACTCCGGCGAAAACCGCAAGTAGCGGCCCATTGCCGATTAAAGAGTGACCAATTCAGGGCCGCCAGCAAGCTGCGGCCTTGAAATCCCACCCGCAGCGCAGTTTTTTTTCATTTTGCTGTTGAAATCCCTTCCCCCGCCCTTAGATAGGGTGCACGCAGAATTTTGCCCACCCCTCGCAGTAGGGAAGGGCGCAAAGACCGGCGGCCTCCGGGCCAAGGGTTGTTCATTTTGAAAACCTTAAGAAACGACTCATTGGAGAGCCTATCCATGAAAATTCGTCCTTTACACGATCGCGTCGTAGTACGTCGTAAGGAAGAGGAAGAGAAGTCCGCTGGTGGCATCGTGCTGCCGGGCGCAGCCAAGGAAAAGCCCAACCAGGGTGAAGTGGTCGCCGTGGGCGAAGGCAAGTTGCTCGACAGCGGCGAAGTGCGCGCGCTGGCCGTGAAAGTAGGCGATACCGTGGTGTTCGGCCGTTACGCCGACAGCAACACCCTCAAGGTGGACGGTGAAGAGCTGATCATCATGAGCGAGAGCGACATCTACGGCGTGCTGGAAGGCTAAGCCCATCGCTGAAACCAACGCACAGACAGAATTGAGGAATAAGAATCATGGCAGCAAAAGAAGTTAAATTCGGTGACGACGCCCGCCACAAGATGCTGGCTGGTGTAAACATCCTGGCAGACGCCGTAAAAACCACCCTGGGCCCCAAAGGCCGCAACGTGGTACTGGACAAGTCCTTCGGCGCCCCGACCGTGACCAAAGACGGTGTTTCCGTAGCCAAGGAAATCGAACTGAAAGACAAGTTCGAGAACATGGGCGCGCAGATGGTGAAGGAAGTTGCCTCCAAGGCCTCCGACACCGCCGGTGACGGCACCACCACCGCGACCGTACTGGCGCAGGCGATCGTTACCGAAGGCCTGAAGTCCGTCGCCGCCGGTTTTAACCCGATGGACCTGAAGCGCGGTATCGACAAGGCCGTAGCCGCCGCGGTTGACCATATCGCCACCCTGGCCACTCCCTGTGAAGACAGCAAGTCCATCGCCCAGGTCGGCACCATCTCCGCCAACAGCGACGAGAGCGTAGGCACCATCATTGCCGAGGCAATGGAAAAAGTTGGCAAGGAAGGCGTGATTACCGTCGAGGAAGGCCAGTCTCTGGAGAACGAGCTGGATATCGTGGAAGGCATGCAGTTCGATCGCGGCTACCTGTCTCCGTACTTCGTCACCAACCAGGAAAACATGACCGCCGAGCTGGACAGCCCGTTCATCCTGCTGGTGGACAAGAAAATCTCCAACATCCGCGACCTTCTGCCGCTGCTGGAGCAAGTCGCCAAGGCTTCCAAGCCGCTGCTGATTATCGCCGAAGACGTGGAAGGCGAAGCGCTGGCCACTCTGGTTGTGAACAGCATGCGCGGCATCGTCAAGGTTGCAGCCGTTAAGGCGCCGGGCTTCGGTGACCGTCGCAAGGCCATGCTGCAGGATATCGCTATCCTCACTGGCGGCACTGTGATCTCCGAAGAAGTGGGCATGGAGCTGGAAAGCACCACCCTGGAGCACCTGGGTACCGCCAAGCGTGTCACCCTGTCCAAGGAAAACACCGTGATCGTAGACGGTGCTGGCGATGTCAAAGATATCGAAGCGCGCGTTAAGCAGATCCGCGCCCAGATCGAAGAGTCTTCCTCCGACTACGACAAAGAAAAACTGCAGGAGCGCGTTGCCAAGCTGGCCGGTGGTGTTGCAGTGATCAAGGTTGGCGCCGCCACCGAAGTCGAAATGAAAGAGAAGAAAGCCCGCGTTGAAGACGCCCTGCACGCTACCCGCGCTGCGGTGGAAGAAGGCGTTGTTCCTGGCGGTGGCACCGCTCTGATTCGCGCCGTGCAGTCCATCAGCGTCACCGGTGACAACGAAGACCAGAATCACGGTATCGCCGCTGCCATGCGCGCCATGGAAATGCCGCTGCGCCAGATCGTTGCCAACGCTGGTGACGAGTCCTCTGTAGTGGTGGACAAGGTCAAGCAGGGTTCCGGTAACTACGGCTACAACGCTGCCACTGGCGAGTACGGCGACATGCTGGAAATGGGTATCCTCGACCCGGCCAAGGTAACCCGCTCCGCACTGCAGGCGGCGGCTTCCATCGCCGGTCTGATGATCACCACCGAAGCCATGGTTGCGGATATTCCGGAAGACAAGCCGGCTGCTCCAGACATGGGCGGCATGGGTGGCATGGGCGGCATGGGCGGCATGATGTAAGCCGGCCTTTCAGCCTAGCCAAGGCCTGTTCAGGGCCTATGCAGAAAAGCCCCGCAAACGCGGGGCTTTTTTTGTGCGTAAAAAGTCGCCTGTCGAACTTCACACCGTGAGAGACTGGATAAACTCCCCGGAACGAAAGCCTCCCCTCGGCCCTGTGGCGCTGTCCAGCGGAGAGGGAGGGTGGGATAAAAGGCTGCGACGCCAAAGGCCATACAAAGCCGATGAAATTGACAGTAAAAAAGGGGTAAATAAGCCGGTGAAAATAGCAGCGCGAGGCGAACAATGAAAAAGGTCGCCCTGTTTGTCGATGTGCAGAATGTCTATTACACCACCCGCCAAGCCTTCCAGCGCAACTTCGATTACAACAAGTTCTGGGCCGAGGTGACCCGGGGCCGGCAGGTGACGAAAGCGATCGCCTACGCTATTGACCGCGGTGACCGGCAGCAGCGGGCTTTCCAGAATATTCTGCGCGCAATCGGCTTCGAGGTAAAACTGAAGCCCTATATTCAGCGCTCGGATGGCTCCGCAAAAGGCGATTGGGATGTGGGCATCACCATCGATGCACTGGAATTCTGTGCGGATGCCGATGTCGTGGTGCTGGTTTCCGGCGATGGTGACTTCGACCTCCTTGCCGAAAAGCTGCGTGTCGATAAAGGCAAGGTTGTGGAAGTCTACGGCGTGCCCGCATTGACGGCGGCCTCGCTGGTGAACGCCGCCAGTGTGTTTGTTCCTATCGGGGATGAGTTGCTGCTGGGCTGAGCCAGCTGAATTGCAATACCTTAAACAGCAGCGCGCCGCGCCAGGTTGTTTGTAGAGCCCATGCTCGCGCTGCGGCACAGAAGTCTGCTCAGGGTCAGGATCGGGCTCAGGATCGGGCTCAGGGCCGGGTAGGGATCGGGCTCGAGGCGGCGCGAGGTGCAAGTCGCGCGGATAGACGTTAATAGCGGCAATCAACAGGCTCGCAATAAAAAGGGCAGCGTCAGTTGACGCTGCCCTTTTTGGACGGCTGCAACCAATCTGGCTGAACCGTCTTTTCGGCAGTGGTTACTGCGCGGGTTCAACCTGGTGTCTGGCCCGGTGTTCGGCCAAAACCTTGCCTGCGCCCACCTCAAACTCGCTCAGTGCCTCCATGATCCGTACCAGGCAGTTGTCCCGCAGGCTTTCCAGCTCGCGGATGGAGTGGTCACCGGCCTGTTCCTGCGTACCTTCCACCATGCGGTCGATCAGCTGGTCGTTGAGCTCCGGCGCCTCCAGCTTGGTCCACGGCAGTTTCAGGGCCGGGCCGAACTGTTCCAGCATATGGCGCATACCGGTTTCCCCGCCCGCCAGGTGGTAGGTGAGGTTGGTGCCCATAAATGCCCAGCGCAGGCCCGGACCATAGGTGATGGCCTGATCCAGTTCGCCGGTGGTGGCCACGCCGTCATTGACCAGATGCAGGATCTCCCGCCACACCGCTTCCAGCAGGCGGTCGGACAGGTGTCCGTCAATTTCGTTGCGCACGTGCAGGGGGTGCATGCCAATGTCCTTGAAAAAGGCCATGGCCCGCTCGATGGTTGCATTGGAAGTCTGCTCTCCGCCCACCACTTCCACCAGCGGCAGCAGGTAGACCGGGTTGAACGGGTGGCTGACTACGAAGCGTTGCGGCGCCGTCATTTTTTGCTGCAGTACCGAGGGCTTGAAGCCGGAAGTGGAAGAGCCGATCAGAGCATCTTCCGGTGCGGCACGGCTGATCTCGGCCAGCAGGTCCACCTTCATGGCTTGCCGCTCCGGCGCGTTTTCCTGAATAAAGAAGGCCCCCTCGCAAGCCTCGGCCAGGGTGCTGGCAAAGTGCAGGTTGTCTTTGCTGGCATTCGCCGCCAGCCCGACTTTTTCCAGTGCCGGCCAGGCGGTGTCGATGCTCTCGCGCAACTTGCGCTCGGCGTCCGCACCCGGGTCCCAGGCGATGACCTTATGGCCGTTTGCCAGCAGTCTGGCCACCCATCCCGCACCGATGACGCCGGTGCCGATCACGGCTGCATGTGACATATTTTCCCCCTCAGCTCTGTTTGTTCAGTTTCAGACGCTCGCGGGTTTCCGCGGGCGTGGCCACGGAGCCGCCGAGTATTTCGACGATGCCGGCCGCTTTTTCCACCAGCTGCGCGTTGGTGGCCAGTTGCCCTTTCTTGAGGTAGAGGTTGTCCTCCAGTCCCACACGCATATTGCCGCCCATCAGCATCACCTGGGCGGCCATGGGAAACTGGTGGCGGCCGATGCCGAAACCTGCCCACTGCGCACCAGCCGGCAGGTTGTCCACCATGGCTTTAAGGGTGCCGAGTTCTGGCGGCGCGCCCCAGGGTATCCCCATGCAGAGCTGGAACAGGGGCGGGTCGTCCAGCAGCCCTTCCGCCAGCAGCTGGTTGGCGAACCAGAGGTTGCCGGTATCAAAGATCTCCAGTTCCGGCTTGACCCCCAGTTCCTGCACGCGCTTGGCGCCGGCACGCAGCATTTCCGGCGAGGAGATGTAGACCAGATTGTGGTTGCCGAAATTGAGCGAGCCACAGTCCAGGGTGCAGATTTCCGGGCGCAGTTCCTCGATGTGCTGCAGGCGTTCCAGGCCGCCCACCACATCGGTGCCCTCGGCAAAGTCCATCGGGTTTTCGTCCGGACCCAGCAGCAGGTCGCCGCCCATGCCGGCGGTGAGGTTGATCACCACGTCCGTATCGGACTCTCGAATGCGCTCCACTACTTCGCGGTAAAGTTCGGTGTCGCGACTGGGTGCGCCGGTCTCGGGGTCGCGGACATGAATATGCGCCACGGCAGCCCCGGCCTTGGCCGCGGCAATGGCGTCATCGGCGATCTGCTTGGGTGTCACCGGTACATGGGGGCTTTTATCTGTGGTGGCGCCGGCGCCGGTGAGGGCGCAGGTAATAATGACGTTTTGATTCATCGACATCAGCTCCGGATTTCTTAAGCTGGCGCCAATGCTAATGATCGCGGGCAAAATGGCTCCCGCAAAGCCGCAGGGTACTTTCGCTTTTCCGACAAGCGGGGTTGGGCAGGGCTGCACAGGGCGGTGTGGAAACGGCTCAGGCGTCCGTGCGGCCCCGGTCGCGGCTGGGGCTGAGGCCGAATTCTGCCCGGTAGGCGGAACTGAAATACGCGGCGGACTGAAAACCGCAGGAAATGGCGATATCGAGTACCGTCATGTCGGTCTGGCGCAGCAGCTGGCGTGCCCGCTCCAGGCGCAGGCGGCGGTAGTAGCGCTTCGGCGGAGTGCCGACTTCCCGTTTGAACAACCTTTCCAGCTCCCGCGTTGAGGTCTCTGTCCGCTGCGCTATCTGCTGCACGGTGAGCGGGCTGGCCAGGTGCTTCTCCATGATCTCCGCAGCCTTGATCAGCCGCCTGTTGGTGGTGTTGAGGCGCCCGCGAAGACTCATCCGCTGCGCGTCGTCCGCGCTCTGCACAAAGTTGTAGGTGAACTGCTCGGCCACCGCATTGGCAAGCTGATGCCCATGGCTGGCCTGGATGATATTGAGCATCATGTCGAGGCTGCTCAGACCACCGGCAGCGGCCACATGGCCCTCCTCGATCATGAACCGCTCCGGCACCACCTGAATGGTGGGGAAGCTCTCCTGAAAGCCGCTGCTGGACTCCCAGTGCACGATGGCCTTCTGCCCGTGCAGCAGTCCCGCCTTGGCGAGGATATGGGCCCCGGTATCCACACAGCCGAGGTTGATCCCGTTCGCTGACAGCCTGCGCAGGTCGTACAGCAGGCTGTCTCCACAGCCCTCGAGCGGATCAAAGCCGGATACCACGATGATGGTCTGGTATTCGCTGGGGCAATCCGACAGGGAGCAGGAAACCTCGAAAGGCACCCCATTGGAGGCTTGCACCGGAAGCCCATTCCCAGACAGAAAGGTGAACTCGAACAGTTGCCTGCCCGCCGCGCGATTGGCAACCCGCAGTGGTTCGGAGCAACAGGCCAGGGCAAAGAAGGAGAACTGCGGGATCAGCAAAAAACCGATATGCACCACTTCACTGTGCCCAAACCGGGGAGGCTGGGGGGTGTCCTGGCTCCCCGGGGTGTGGGAATGATCGGTCATGTCGCAATCAATAAACTAAGCATCGCATTTCATAAAGTATATGCCGGGGCAGGCAGTAGCATATCCATCTCTTTAGACCTCTAAGGTTTTCGGGGTCGTTCACATCAAATCAACAAGTGGAAGATAAATGCGAACAGTTAATAAGCCCGCCACGCCCCTTATCCAGTCGAAGCCTCTGGCCAAAGCAATTTCGACCTCTTTGGCCATTGTGCTGAGCCACAGTGTAATGGCCCAAGAAGCCAGAAATGAACAAAAATCTACGGCCCTGGCGCTGGAGGAAGTGACCGTTACCGCTCAGCGCAAGGCGCAGAACCTCCAGAGTGTCCCCATTGCCGTTTCGGCGTTCAGCGGCGAGGCCATGGAGCGCGGTAACATGTTGAATGTGGAGGATGTTTCGGCGATGACGCCGGGCTTCTCCCTGTCCACTTACAACCCGGTGACACCGCAGCCCTACATTCGCGGTGTGGGTACCAACTCAAGCTCCGTTGGTGACGATGCCTCGGTCGGTGTGTTTATCGACGAGGTTTATGCCGGGCGTGCCGGTGGTTACAGCGCGGACATGTTCGACGTGCAGCGGGTAGAGGTGCTGCGTGGCCCGCAGGGTTCACTGTATGGGCGCAATGTTGCCGGCGGCGCCATCAATGTGATCACGAATAATCCGACGGAATCCTTTGAGGCCAAAACAAAACTCACCTACGGCAACTACAACCTGGTTGAATTGCGCGGCATGGCCAGCGGCCCGCTGGCGGACAATGTCAACGGCCGTATCGCCGTCTCCCAGCGCCAGCGCGACGGCTGGATCGAGAATGTCGCCAGCGGAGAAGAACTGGCCAACCAGGATAACCTCTCCGCCCGGGGCAAGCTGGATATCACTCTGGGAGACAACACCGACCTGCTCCTGAGCGCGGATTATGCCCGGGATGATCTGATCGGTTCCGGTGCCCGTGCCTTCGATGGTTACGAGGAGATGACACACCCCACCGAGAAAGACGCGGATAAAGTGGACCTTTTCCTCGACGGTTACGCCGAGCGCGAAATGCACGGCTTTTCCGCCAAGCTGACCCACGCCATCGGCGACATGGACCTGGTTTCCATTACCGCCTACCGCGCACAGGATTATGTTTTTGGCGATGACCTGCTGGGTCGTTATCTAACCGCCGCCAATGCCGCTTTGACCAACGATGCCGTGGAAGAATCCAGTCAGTTCACCCAGGAGCTGCGCCTGCAGTCCGCTGGCGACAAACTGGACTGGACGGCCGGTGTTTACTTCTTCCAGGAAGAGGTGGAGCGCGAGGAAAGTTTCGATTCCACTCTCGTCTATGAAGCCATGGGCATGGCCGGACTGGGACTCACCTCCCGCCCGGTGTGGGACGCCACTAACGAGACCACCAGCTACGCGGCCTTCGGTGAGGCGACCTATATCTTCACGCCTGCCTGGAGTGCGACACTCGGTGGGCGTTATACCTACGACAAGAAAGAATTTGCCAGCAGCGCCAGTGGCGCGCCGGACCTGTTTGGCTTCCTGTCCGAGGACTACGCGGTAACGGCGGACAAAAGCTGGAGCAAGTTCACGCCCAAGGCCACCCTGACCTACACCACCGAGAATGCGGATATCGTTTACGCGACCGTGTCTGAAGGTTACAAGGCCGGTGGCTTCAATGGCATCGCCGCCACCGAGCAGGGCGCCACCGTGGCATTCAATCCCGAGAATGCCATCAACTACGAGCTTGGCTTCAAAACCAGCCTGCTGGATCAGCGCGTGCGTTTTAACGGAGCCATGTTCTTCCTCGACTACACCGATCTGCAGAGCTTTACCGTTGACCTGGGAACCGGGCAGGTGAAAACCGCCACAGGCGATGCCGAGATCAAAGGCATGGAGCTGGAAGCCACCGCCTACCTGACCGAAGGCCTGCGGGTCGGTCTGAACTACGGCTATACCGATTCCGAGTACGTGCGCTTTGACTCGCGCCCGGAAATTGTTGGCAACAGCCTGGCTCGCACGCCGGAGCAAACCGTTTCCGGTAACCTCAACTACGAGTGGCTGCTGGGTAACGGCTCCGCCATTATTTTCAATGCCAACGCCATGTATCAGGACGAGGTGTTCTACAGCATTGAGAACACCGCCGCAGCCGGTGACGATGCCCGCACTCTGGTCAACGTCAATGTGACCTGGGACAACTACGAGGGCCTGGAAGTCGCCCTGTGGGGCAAGAACCTGACGGATGAGGAATACCGAGCGCACTCCTTCGAGCAGTCCGGTATGGCTTTCTATATACCCGGTGAACCTCTGACCTGGGGTCTCAGCGTCTCGCGGGACTTCTTCTAATCAGGTCGTAATCAGGTCGAACCTACCCGCTGGTGTTCACCGCGCGTGAACACCGGCCAAGATTTCCGGTGAGAATATGCAAATGAACCCATCACAGCCGGGGCCAAGGCTGGACCTGCCGGTGTTTCTGCCGGCGTTCGGCATCGCGATTCTGGTTGCCAGTTTTCTGCTGTTGATGCCACAGCAGGCGGAACTGTGGGCGAGCGAGATGATGTCGTTCGTCACCAGCCGGTTCGGCTGGCTGTTTGTGATTTTTGGCTTCGGTACTTTTGTTTTTGCCCTGTGGCTCGCCTTTGGCCGTTTCGGGCAGGTGAAACTCTCCCGTACCGATGAGCCGCCGGAGTACTCGGAGCTGAGCTGGGCGGCGATGATGTTTTCAGCCGGTATCGGTATCGGCCTGGTGAGCTGGTCTTTTGTCGAGCCCATCTATTACCTTTCCACGCCGCCGCTGAATATCGAACCCCACTCGGCGCGCGCGGCGGAGTGGGGGCATATGTATGCGCTGTTCCACTGGAGCTTTGTGCCCTGGGCGCTGTATGCCGTGCCGTCGGTGGCTGTCGCCTACATGCTGTATGTCAGCAAGCGGCCCTTCCTGCGAATCTCCGAAGTCTGCCGGCCTTTATTGGGCCGCCATGCCGATGGCTGGGTTGGCAAAGTCATCGATACCCTGATTATCCTCGGTCTGATCGGCGGCGCCGGCACCTCGCTGGGGCTGGGGGTGCCGCTGGTCTCCTCGCTTACCACTTCGTTGCTGGGCATGGAGGAGTCTCTGCTCACGCAGCTGGCGGTGATCGGCGTATGGACACTGATCTTCGCGGCCAGTGCCTATAAGGGTCTCAAAGCCGGCATTCGTATTCTCAGTGATATCAATATTTACCTGGCTATCCTTGTGGTCGTAGTGGTGTTGCTGGCCGGGCCCACGGTTTTCATCCTGACCATGTCCGCCAACAGCCTCGGCCTGATGCTGGATAACTTTACCCGTATCAGTTTCTGGCTGGACCCGGTGCGCCAGGGCGGCTTCCCCGATGCCTGGACGCTGTTCTACTGGGCCTGGTGGATTGCCTATGCACCCTTGATGGGGTTGTTCTTTGGCCGTATTTCCCGCGGCCGTACCATCCGCCAAATGGTGCTGGGCATATTGCTGTGGGGCAGCCTGGGTTGTATTTCCTTCCTGAGTATCTGTGGCGCCTATGCGCTGGAGCTGGAAATTTCCGGCACGCTTGAAGTCACCCGTCTGCTGGATGAACAGGGCATACCGGCAACGGTCGTGGCGATTATTGAAACGCTGCCTTTCAGTCAGCTGTTGCTGGCGGCCTTCACGCTGCTCAGTTTTGTTTTTCTCGCCACCACGCTGGATTCATCGGCATACGTGCTGGCCAGTATCAGTACCCGCAACCTGTCGGGTGAGGATGAGCCAGCCAAGGCGAACCGCCTGGCCTGGGCTTTCGCGCTGGCGGCCGTGGCGATCGGCCTGCTGTTCGCCAACGGCCTCGGCACCGTCAAATCCCTGACCATCATACTGGCGCTGCCGCTGACAATGATCCTGCTTGTGCTGTTCCGCGCACTGCTGCGGGTGCTCAATAGCGATTTCGGCCAGCAGGTGCGCAAGAGCTCACTGGTCATTCAGCCTACTAATGAGGAATCTTGGAAATGATGAGAGTTTTATTACTGCTGGGTTTATTCATCAGTGCCCCACTATTGGCCGGCGATAAAAGTCGCGAAGAACTGGAAAGCGTGGTGGAAGAAGGCTCACTGGAGAGCTTTGTTGCCAGAGCCGTCGCCCACGCCAAAGCCACGGTCAAGCCCACCAGCATGGACGCCATCAGCAGGGAGTTGCGCCCGTTTGATCAGGCTTACTTCCCGCAGTCCGAGAAGCCGGTACCCACGGTGCTGTTCTTTCACGGTTGCAGTGGTCCCACAGCCAGCCATGAACAGGACTGGGCCAAGCGCTTCAATGAGGAAGGGGTCGGTGTTATTGCGGTGGACAGCTATGAGGGCAGGGGTATCGACTGGCAGCGGGCCTGTAATATGCAGGCGATGACTCCGTGGCAGCGCTCCGCGGATATTCTTGCCACCATAGAGGACGTCAAGCAAGACCCCAGGGTCGATGCGGAGCGACTCTACCTCGCGGGCTTTTCCCACGGTGCCGTTACCATCTGGGCGGCACTGGCGCAGGCTTCCAGTGAGACCGCCCCGATAGGCCTGCCACAGTGGCCGCAGGTCGACTTTGCGCGGCACGTGCAAGCCGCCTTTATGTTCTACGGCACCTGCATGCAGCCCTGGAGCGTGGATGTAGACGCGGTGGCGTTTTTGGCGGAAGACGACCGTTATATCCAGGAGGAAGTCTGCCAGGCTTACCTGCCAAACCACCCGGGGGAGGCCGGCACCTTCAAACTGAAGTTGTACGAAGGGGCTACCCACACCTTCGACCATGCAAAGCCCAACCAGGCCAACATTGAAGCGGGTTCCAAATACGACCCTGCCGCCACGGAAGATGCCTGGCAGACCATGCTGGCAGTTATCAAGGGAGACAACTGATGGCGGCTGTCAGAACCTTCTCCGGTGTTGCGCACACCTGGCTGTGTGATGAGATGGGCCACATGAACACCCGCAATTACGTGGGGATGTTTGATGACGCCATGCAGCACTTCATGCTGATTCTGGGTCACAATGCCATGGTGGACGGTGAGCGTCGGCTCGGCTGGGCCGATGTGCGCCATGAAATTGACTACCGGGCAGAGGTTCCCGAGGGCGCACTGGTGCATGTGGAATGCGAAACGCTGCGCGTCGGCAATAGCTCCATTACCTATCGCCAAACCCTTATCCTAAGTGAAAAGAATGAAGTGGCGGCGGAGAATACAGCCACCTCGGTGCTTTTTGACTTAAAGCAGCGCTCGGCCACAAGCATTCCTGATGTGATGCGGGAAAAGGCCAAAGCCTTTATGGCAGAAGCCGCTGAATAACACCACAGCGCCATCCTGATCAAAGCCCCGCATATGCGGGGCTTTTTTGTTTCCGGCTGATCGGAATGCTAGAAGATGATCTTTCCGGCCTTTAACAGACATGAAGGTCTAAAAGACGCGTTGTATGATGAACAGGGTTTGCTCATATTAAGCCTGTCGTTACCGGCAATGTCCAAGTGGTATGAGCACCCTTAAGCTGAAATTCAGCAGAAAGGTGCTCTGGCATTACTTATGGATCATGAGTTCGGTGAGGAATCTGCCCATGATGAGGTTAGGTTATTGCCCAGTACGATCAGTTTACTGAGTTCGTCTTTGTAACCTCCGAGGTCAGAAACACATTCAGCTAAAGAAATGGTCCCGGTACCCAGCTTGGAATTCAGTACGTTCAAGGAGAGAGAGCAACCACTGAGTTGGGTTTCCAGGGTCTTAAGCTTTTCGATCAGGTCGTCGGCGTGTCGATCCAGTAGTGACACCTGATTGGAAATGAACGAAAAGCTTGTTAGCTCACTGGAGATCTTCGCCTGCTCAGTGATGGCAGCGCTGAGTTCTGCCACGTCGGTGCTGGCTTTTTTGTATACGCTTCCCTCCTGTACCTCTTCCAGCTTTTCCTCAGCTTGTTTTTGCACATCTTTCAGCTTGGAGGAAGCCGAAGCCTTAACCTGATCGACAATCACGGCGCTAAATTGTCCGGAGATGGGGATTTGAGATGACACATAATCCAATCCCACGGACAAGTTCTCCGTGATAATGGCCCCCAAAACGTCAAAGGATTGGTTCGAAATTGTGCTCACGTCTTGGTTTACAGCTGTTTGGAGAGCCAGGATGATTTTTTGGATTTGCGCTAGCTTGCCGTTGGGGCCATCGTACTCTTCTGCCACCTTGGGTGCGCAGACTTGTTCCAGTACCGCCGCCGTTGTTCTCAAACTGGCGTCCAAAAACTGCTGAAATATATGACGCGTAGAGCTCACAGAACCCGCCCAAGTCGTCAATTGCGTGATGATCGTTTTCAGGGTCTTCTGAACCTCGTCGGCTGAAGTGGAAGCCGAAACGTTTTCCAGTAATTTACCCATATCTGTGGCGTAGCCAGAGACATTAGTGACTAGCCCCATGATATTTTGGTTGTAGGTTTCGATTAGGGCTTTGCAGCTCTGCTGAAAACGCACCTGCTCGGTCGCCACTTCGGGCACCAGCGCGAGATTCACGGTGGGTTGTGAAATGATCAGTTGGGCTGCGTTACCACAGGTGGCGGCGTTGGACGTAGTTGCTATAAAGCTTGCGCACAAGTCGGGAACCTGGGTGCTGTGGACACTTTGGAGCAAGTATCCGAGGTGGTCCAGCGGTGCGGGGGTGGCCATAAGGGCTGTTATCTGGCTGCTGGTGCTTGAGCTTCCCATCATCACCGTGAGGCAGGTTTCAAGATACTTCGAATTGGTTTTCCAGTAGCGGCTTGCCTGACCGTTTTCGCTGGCCTCCAGGGGTTTTAGATAATTGGCGGTACTTTGGAATTGCGCGCTGACCATCTCGACACTGCTCAGTAACTGCACCGCTTTGAGCGAGAGAGAGCTGGCGACCGAGTGAACCGTGGTCAACCAGGTGAGTTGAGCGCTCAGAGGTTCTAATTTGGACTGGTCCGTAGCGAGCGCACTCTGGTCCGCGCTCAGCTGGTTCTGCCAGTTGCGCAGCTGCTGGCCATAGTAATTATTATCGGTATTTTCGCCTTGCTCGGATGGGCATGGACCGGGGTTAGGGGGTGCTGGCGGATTGGCCTTGGCTTGCTGGATTTGTGCGCTCAAGCTGGACATGCTGCTGTTTAGTGCATCGATAGCGGACTGGTCGGAATTCTTGAGCTGGGTGATGTCACCCAGTGCCGATGTGGCTGCCGTCATCAAGGTGCCAACGTCCTGTTTGGCGGCATCCCCAGAGGTCAGGTCGTTGTGAAGAGCCTGAACAACATCGGCGATGTCCTGAACTGCACCGGCGACCCAGGCTGCACTCTGACCGGAGCTGGCGGCTTGTTTATCAATGGCTTGAAGAGTGGGGAGCCATTTAGAACCGATGGTCGATAATTCATTAATCAGGCTGTCGACGGAGGTGACGGCGGGCGTGATGGCCGTGATGGTCTGGGTGAGATCAGCGACTCCATTTGCCACGACTCCGCTGCTCAGTGTGGCTGCCTGCTTGAGCTTGGCGGCATCGGCCTTGATCGTGCTGAGCTGAGTGGACAAGGCCACTACATGTGGGTTGGGAGTGAGTTCTGCATTGCTCAGGCGCTGGGGTGGTGTGCTGGTCAAAGTTGGTAGGGACGCGGCAAACAGTTGGGCTGTTCCCCCCTGTGATGAGAACTTGGTTTTCGGTGGGACCCCATGAGCATTGGACGGAGGTGTTTGTGGGGTCAGGTTTCCAATTTTGTTTATCAGTGAGCTGGCTATTTTTTGCGCCGACTGCCACTGGGTGTTGGCCGCATCGATATCGACGGCGATGAGGTTGTTCGGGTTTTTCACAACGCCCCCTGACTCCGGCAGCTCTTTGACCGCCTGATCTGCCCAGTTCAACAGATTGGTCAAATTGCTCGACATCAATCCAAAGTCCGTTTCAATAGACTCAGCGATCGATGCTGCATTATTGGTTGCGTTGATCAGGGATTTGAATTGCAGTTTGGCTGCCGCCGAAGCTGCGATGACCTGGTTCAGCTGGCTGATTTGCGTTGTGTACTTTTGAATCTGCTCGACGTCGTGGACCATTATCAGGGCCGAGTCGATGATGAGGCTCGTGCCCCCCAGGATGAAGATGACGGGCAGTACAAAAGCAGAGGCAGCGCCGTCGGTGGCAATAGCCAGGGCGATCCCCACTGATCCAGCGCCGATGGCAACCACTCCGCCAACGCAGGACCCAATGGCGCTCTCGTAGCTTGAGTGATAGGCGGCAAGCAGTTTCTGGTCAGCCTCAATAGTGGCTTCCACTGGTCCGGTATTAAGGCCGGTGTAGGCGTTGTCCAGATTGGTGAATACAGCTCCAAGGGCAGGTGTCGTGGGTGCGCTGGTCGCGTTGCCATTCACAAAGAGGTCTAGGGCCTTCTTTGCCGTGGTCGCCTGACTGGAGGTCATCTGAGCACTTTTTTGCAGTGCATTTACGTCAGAGTAGAAGCTCAACATCTCGGCTTTGGTGACAACCTGATGCTGTTCAATTTTTTTGGCCGTTGGCAACAACCTTTGGGTAAGCATATTGGATATGGTTGACGCGGAGGAGATGTTGGTGACCATATCGAACACAAGAGGCTGAACATTTTCCTGCCAGTTGGTAGCGACTCCTTTGGCTGACTGTAGGGCAGCTTTGAATTGGTTGAGTGATGCTGTTTCTTTGGCCGTTGCGTCTGAGGGTATTTTGACAGACCCGGCGGCCAAAATAGAAAAGGAATAAGCTGATAGGCTGGTGAGATGCCCGGCCAGTGTGGTGATATTACCTGGGGCGTTCTTTCCTGGTCCGAGGTTTCCAGAAGGCACGGCTGTTTTTGGTGGGGCTGCGGTAGCTTCCATGATTTCCATCCTCAAGTGGTTATCGAGAAAATGTTAAAGACTCGGTCTGTATAGTTTCTCGGGAATTTATTTTTATGGCTGTTTCCAGGTGAAGCTTTTCTTTTTGTGAGTCAGCTTCGCGGGTCACTGTAACTCACGAAAAAACCCCAATCTATTTCAAATTTGTTGCCTTGGTTTTGCGTCGTTATTTTGATGTGTGATGGGTTCTACATATTTTGCATTTATGCAGTTTAGGGTGGCTTGTATTCTGTGTTGTATGTTGCATTTTGTGATCGGTTTGACAATCTGAAAAAATTTGATGATCACCGTATTTGTGTCTTGATTGCAGTAATTTCACATGCCATTTCTGATGGTAATTGTTGAAATAAAAAGTGTTTATGGTGATGTTTTCGTTGTGGTTTTTTGCTTGGTTGTTCGTTTTTCCATGATTTATCTGTTAAGCATTTATATTTTTGTCATGGCTGGCCTGCTTTTTGTACGTCCGTACGGTTATTCTCTGGTCTGCTCTGGCCGGTGCTATTTCTTTCGGCTTCTTCATTTTTTCACTTTCATCGTCGCCAGAAGAATTTCTCGCCTTGTTTTGGCTCGCGTCGATCGTGCTCATGTCACGGGGCGCTGGGGCTGATATGCCGCTGGGGTTGATGAGGCATGGTATGTCGCTTGTGTCTGGTCAGTCGCTGTCGCGCTGAATATAATTTCCTGTTTAATCTCAGGGGTATTGGTAAAATGGCCTTATTGCATAAGGCAATATTTTGAGTGTGGAAGGTTAGTGGTCGGATAGTTGTTTAGTTGTTTAGTTGTTTAGTTGTTTAGTTGTTTAGTCGCTTAAGTGTTTAGCCGTTTAGATGGTTGCCTGGTTGCCCTGGGTCACTCTTCGTCTCGTTTCGCCTGGCCGCGCCTGCACGGCGGTGGTTAATGCTTTTCTCTCATCGGCTTGTTACTTGATATGAGATGCACTTGATATGAGATACATCGTATTTTTCTTTTTGGTTTTCTCGAGTGCTGCGCTTGCGCAAGTTGATCTTGTCAAGGTGGATAAGTCAGCGCGCAAGCTCTATCTGATGGATGGTGGTGCAGTTGTGCAGGAGTACGATGTTGCTTTCGGAGCAAACCCAAAAGGACATAAGCAACAGGAGGGCGATGAGCGGACACCGGAAGGTGTATATATCCTGGATTATAAAAAAGAGGATTCCGCGTTTTATCGTGCCATGCACGTAAGCTATCCCAACGCCCAGGATAAAGCCGACGCAAAGGAGCGCGGTGTTTCTCCGGGCGGTTTCATCATGGTTCATGGCCAAAGGAACTGGTTGGGGTGGTTGGCGCCAATTACTCAGCGGTTCAATTGGACAGACGGGTGTATTGCACTTACAAACGCGGAAATGGATGAGTTCATGGATTTGGTTCAGGTTGGTACCGAGATCCAGATTGAATGGTAGGGATGCGTCAAACGCATCAACGGGGCCGGGTTATTCTGCTTGGCGGTACAAGTCGGCTTTTTTCAGCGTTAATCCACCTTTGCTACACGCGTTATCTGGTAGACAAGTTATTTGGTGGACAAGCTATTTGGAAGGCACGTTATTTGGAATACAGATTATATAGTGACGTGTTGGCCTAACGCTGCGGTGTGCCATGGTCGCAAAGGTAACTCCCTGACCATGCAAGAGTCTTTTGCTGCGCTGATTAACGCGAGCGGTTCAGCCAGGGCGATTCAACTAGAGCGGTTCAACCCGAGCGGTTCAACCCGAGCGGTTCAAGGTAAGCGATTCAATGCGAGCGGTTAAATAAGCGTCGCTTAAAGCGAGCTGGCCGGCCAGCTCTGGGAGTGGCCTGTCAGCTCTTTCTGCAGTACCCCCCCTTCAATCTTTGCGCTCCACGCCCAGTTCGCCGAGGGTTCTGGCAATATCTTCAGCACTGGTGGCGGGTTTGATATCGCGGTCAACCTTGAGGATGCGGCCATCCTTGCCAATGTAGAGGGTGACTCGTTTGGCCACATTCACTACCGGCATCAGTACGCCGTAGGCCTTGGCGACCTTGCCTTGCGGGTCGCTGAGCAGCGGGAAGTCGGCTTGCTGTGCTTCGGCGAATTCCTTGTTGGTTTCCAGCTCGTCGGTGCTGGCCATAAAGTATGCGACGTTGTAGTCGCGGATCAGGTGTCCCTTTTCAGCCAGAGATTTGCATTCGATGGTGCAGCCCTTGGTAAAGGCTTTCGGGTACCAGGCGATGACCACGGCTTTATCGCCTTTGTAGTCGGCCAGCCGGTGGGTTTTACCGTCGGACCCCGGCAGGCTGAAGTCCGGTGCCGGGTCGCCGGCTTCCAGAGCGGCCAGGGGCAGACTGAGCATGCCGGCGAGTAAGGCGGCTAGGAAGCCGAAGCGTTGTTTCATGGTTGTTGCCATCTTGATGCCCATTCTTGTATCCGTCTTTCTATGCATGTTTATCCCCGGTGTCGTATCTCTTTGCGTAAGCGCCATATTGATTTGCCGGGCTGCTGCCACTCACTTTAATGGTGGAGGGCTGGGTCAGCCAGCCGTTGCAGACCTGAGGTTTTACCATTTCACGGAGTCGCTGTCCCGCCTGCCTGATACGCAATGGTCGCCGATGCCGGATCAGGGGGGCTGTATTTGCCCCTGATTGACGGCGCTTGCTGGCCGCGGCGGCAGAGTGAGGCGGGCTGCGCAGTTTTCGATATGCGCCGTGGGCAAAAGGCGCTATAAACGCGCAAGAAAACCGGAGCGGCCGGAAGGGTGCCACAGTTGCAAGGGGGCGGCATTGGAGCGATTCGAGGATTTTATCGACCTGTTAAAGGTACTGGTGCGCAGCCCCAGCGTGGTTGGCGCGGAGCATTCTTTCTTTCGCGTACTGCAGCGTGAGCTGGAGGAGCGCGGCGCTCAGGTTGCCTGGTATGAGGGGGTGCTGGTGGCCCAGGGCAGCCGCCCTCACTCGGCGATGTTCTCGGCCCATATCGATCGCCACGGACTGATCTGTACCGGCCCCAACGAGTTCCAGTATGCGGCCTTCGTGGCCGGCCGCCGCTCGGACCTGTTGGGTAACTCGGTGTCGGAAAAGCTGATGATGAAAATCGTCGACCGCTTTCCCGGGATACCGGTGATGGCCTACGACCCCTGGTCCGGCTCCTATCGCGGCTCCGGGGTGATCGAAAGGGCCTACGTGTGTGAATACCGCAATAACCTGATTTTTGTGGTGAATGGGCTCGAGCATCTGGAGGCGGGGGCGCCGCTGGCTTTTACCGATCGGCTGAGCCTGGAAGACGGTATTCTCAGTGCCCAGCTGGACAATGTACTGAGTGCCGCGCACCTGGTGCACCTGTTTGCCCTCGGCTTTCAGGGCACCGCATTCTTCACTGCCGCGGAAGAGGCCGGCAGCAGCTGGCGCTACCTGCTGGAATGGTTCCGTCGCTTCAACGGCGCTACCAACCGCCTGGTGGTGGTGGATACCAGCCCTTATCCGGACCGCAAGACCGCCGACAGCCAGCAGGTGGTGTTGCGCCACCGGGATGCCAATGCGCAATTTCATCCCGGCACCACCGAAGAGCTGGAGCGCCTGTGTCGCCTGGAGGGGATCAGTTTCAGTTACAAAGATGACTATATAGAAGAGCAGAACTTCCTGAGCGCGGGGAGTGGTGCGGAGCCCCAGTCTCTGGGCAGTACGGAGATGGGGCGAATCGTGGCGGCTTCCGGGGGATTTGTGCAGGGGACGACTTTGCAGATACCCACTACCGGCTATCACACCATGAATGAGTCGGCGAGCCTCGCGGCGAATAGCGGTTTCAGTCGCTTGATGATGCGTTTTTGCCGCGAGTCCGGTGCCCTGTGATCGCCTGATTATGGTGCCGGCCGGGCAGCACCGCTTGCATACTGGGCTCTGATGACACCGATAGCGCTGATGGCTCCGATAGCGCTGATGGCACTGATAGCGCTGATGGCTCCGCTGCATAATCGGCTGCGAAAGGTGTTTTAGCGGATCAGTGAGCGGGGGCGTGGGTCGTCGGTCGTGTGGGGTGTGAGGTGTGAGGTGTGAGGTGTGAGGTGTGAGGTGTGAGGTGTGAGGTGAGGAGTGTGGGGTGAGGAGTGTGTGGTGTGTGTGGTGTGTGTGGTGTGTGTGGTGTGTGTGGTGTGTGTGGTGTGTGTGTGGAGTGAGGCTAATAAATTGACGAATACAGCGGTGGCGGGTAACACGGCGGCACTCGGGAGTGTCGCTCTCTGTCCGCCAGGACAGGGGTGAGGTCGGCTCTCTTTCCATTGTTGACGATTGTTGGCAATCGCTGACGATGGCTTGCGGCCCTGACGATTCTGGTGTGCCCTGTGTCTTGAATTGCTCTCGTCGCTATCCTGGCCCTTGTCCTGGGCATTGTCCTAGTCCTTGTCTTCGTCTTGGTCATTGTCCTCGTCAGAGTCCTCTTTATTGTCCTCTGCATGGTTCTGGTCCTTGCTTTCTTCGCTGTCTTCCTCGTGTTCCTCACCCTCGTTTTTTTCCGGCTTTTTCGATTGCTCCGAGAGAATCTCGCCGGTATTGGGGTTTACTTTCAGTTTGACCGGCTTGCCCTCCTTGTAGGCTTCGATTTCCCAGCGCTCATCGTCGAGAGAGACTTCGACAATCGGTGTGTAACCCCGCTGCTCCAGCGCGGTGAGGACGGTGGACAGGGCCATGGCCCCGGGGGGCGGCTTGTCATCGGCGGCAGCGG
Source organism: Microbulbifer aestuariivivens (assembly GCF_039545115.1). NCBI lineage: Bacteria > Pseudomonadati > Pseudomonadota > Gammaproteobacteria > Cellvibrionales > Microbulbiferaceae > Microbulbifer > Microbulbifer aestuariivivens. The sequence goes on from NZ_BAABRT010000019.1 coordinate 21,881, forward strand.
CCAGTGGCAGTATTGCGGCAGTGAGTGTGAGCGCCAGCCAGAGTGCGTGCTTCATGGTGTTCCCCTGATTCAGCGGCAGGTGTCAGTTGCCGGGGCCGGCGTGCCGGCCCCGGTTGCAAGAGGGCGTCCAAAGTGGGCGCGAAGATTACTGGCTGCCGAGGTTGCCGAGGCGCTGCTCCATCATGCTGCACCACTCGGCGCTGCCGCCGTCAGGGCCGTGGGCGCCATCGCCACCGGTCAGGCGGTCCATGGCCACATACCAGTCGTCAGAGCCCACTTCGGGCATGCCATCACCGTACCACTCTGCAATCATGGCATCGGCACCGGGGATGGCGACGACTTGCGCTTGCACCCATTCGAACCACTCCGGGGTGCAGGTTTGCCCTTCACTGGATTGGCTATCTTCAGCCGAGGCGCTATCGCCGGTTGTGTCATCGCCAGTCGCGCTATCGGTGGTGTCCCCGGGCGTGCCGCCATCCTGGCTGGGTTCGGTGACTTCAATATCCTCTTCCACCACTTCCGCGTTGGCGGGATCGTTGGTGTCAGTCTTCTGGCCGCAGCCGAACAGGGCCAGCGGCATGAGCAGGGCGATCAGCGATAAATAACGGTACATACGAGACATAAGACACCTCATCGATGTGTTTTAAGGGCGCCCCGGCACCATTTGCCGGGGCGTTGTATTTGCCCTAAGCATAGGACGAATTCCGCGATTGTGGAGATGATAGGGTCGGGCAATGCGGATGACGCACGACGATAATGTTTACAGACGCTGATCCGGGCTGAGACCGGCTGTTGCGGCGGACCGGGGCGGGTGTTCCGGGCGGTTGACTTCTCCCCGTGCAAAAATGAGAATCCTTCTCAAATTAACCAGGCCGTCAGGGATTTTCGATGCTTTCAAGAGTTCTCGCTAAAGGCTTTTTCTGCTTCACCGTGGCCGCTGCCCTGCTGGGCTCCGCCCTGAGCAGTACCGCCGCCGAGCAGGTGAATATCTATTCTTACCGCCAGCCGTTTCTGATCCAGCCGGTACTGGATGCGTTTACCCAGGAGACCGGTATCGAGACCCGCGTGGTATACGCCAGCAAGGGACTGGTGGAACGCCTGGCCCGCGAGGGGCGCAACAGCCCGGCGGATCTGGTGCTGACTTCCAATACCAGCAACCTGATGCAGCTGGTGAACGAGGGGCTGACCCAGCCGGTGGACAGCGCAGTGCTGGAAAAGAATATTCCGCCCCAGTTCCGCGCCGAGGATGATCACTGGTTCGGCCTGACCACCCGCGCCCGCCTGATCTACGCTTCCAAGGAGCGGGTGCGGCCGGGTGAAATCACTACCTATGAAGAGCTTGCCGATCCGAAGTGGAAAGGGCGCATCTGCACCCGCAGTGGCAAGCACCCCTACACCCTGTCGCTGATCGCGTCGATGATCGCCCATCACGGCGAGGAAAAAACCCGGGCCTGGCTCGAGGGAGTCAAAGCGAACCTGGCTCGCAAGCCCCAGGGCAACGACCGCGCCCAGGTCAAGGCCATCAGTGAGGGGGTGTGCGACCTTTCACTGGGCAACAGTTATTACTTCGGCAACATGATTACCAATGAAGAAGAGCCGGAGCAGATCGAGTGGGCCAAGTCGGTAAATCTCATATTCCCCAATCAGCAGGGTCGCGGTACGCACATGTTTATTTCCGGTGCGGCGGTCACCAAGCACGCCCCGAATCGTGAAAACGCGGTCAAGCTGCTGGAATTTTTGAGTGGTGAGCCGGCACAGTTCCTGTACGCGGAGAAAAACTTCGAGTTCCCGGTACGCCCGGGTGTGAAGCGCTCCGAGCTGATACAGGAGTATATGGGTGAGTTCAGGGAGGATGATCTGAGCCTCACGGAAATCGCCACCTATGTGCCTGCGGCGTCAAAGCTTGTCGATGAGGTGGCCTTCGATTTCTGATTGTGCCCCATTCCATAAAAGTCTGCGGGCGCTCCCCGCAGGCTGGCACTGGTTCGGTATTGCACCGGTTTGACAGTGTATCGGTTCGATCGCGCGTTACCTTGAAAATGGCTCCATGAAGATTGCTCCTTAAGGCATTGGCTTTAAAAAGCCTGCCGGTTGTGAGCCATTGTGCGCACATCCTATGTGTGCCGCTTTAAGAGTGCCGCGCCATCTGTGTTTTATGCATGAGCGGGAATCTGCTATGGGGTTCACCCCTTCCTCTGGCCGCTGGTTCTGGACCGTACTGGTGATTGCGCTGCTGGTGGCGCTGCCGGTGCTGTCGGTGTTCGTGCTGGCTTTATTCCCCGAGGAAAATATCTGGGGCCACCTGTGGGACACGGTGCTGCTGCATTACATCAGCGCCACCCTGACCCTGGCCTGCGGCGTTGCCCTGTGCACCCTCGTGACCGGTGTGGGCGCCGCCTGGCTGGTGAGTATGTGCCGCTTTCCCGGGCGCGGCTTTTTCGAGTGGGCCCTGCTGCTGCCCTTCGCCGTGCCCGCCTATGTGATCGCCTATGTCTATACCGACCTGCTGGAATACGCGGGGCCGGTGCAGCAGTTTCTGCGCGGCGCCTTTGGCTGGCAGACGGCCCGGGATTACTGGTTTCCGGACATTCGCAGTATGGGCGGCGCCATCACCATGCTGTCGCTGGTGCTCTACCCCTACGTTTACATGCTCGCCCGCGCCGCGTTTCTCGAACAGTGCGGCAGCATCCGCGCCGCCAGTCGCTCACTGGGCTGCACGCCCTGGCAGAGCTTCCTGCGGGTTTCCCTGCCCATGGCCCGGCCCGCCATTGCCGTGGGTCTTTCGCTGGTATTGATGGAAACCCTGAATGATTTCGGCACCGTGGATTTCTTCGCGGTGCGCACCCTCAGTGTGGGTATTTACGATACCTGGCTGAGCCGCGGCAACCTGGGCGGCGCGGCGCAGATTGCCTGCAGCACGCTGGTATTTGTGGTGCTGCTGGTGACGCTGGAGCGCATCGCCCGGCGCCGGCAGCGGCACTTTGTGCCATCCCCGGGGACCAGGCAGCGCCGCTATCGCCTGCGAGGCGGGCGCGCTATCTTGGCGACGCTGTTCTGCGCGCTGGTGCTGACGGGCGGCTTTGCGGTGCCATTGGCGGTGCTGCTGCAGTATGCGCTGGGTAATTTTGCCAGCTACTGGACCGATGACTTTCTCTCCATCGCCCGCAACAGCCTGCTGCTGTCGGCCGCGGCGGCACTGGTGACGGCGGGGCTGGGCCTGCTGCTGGCCTACGGCAAGCGCCTAGAACCGGGGCGTACGGTGCGGGTGCTGGTGGGCTTTTCCAAGCTGGGGTATGCCATGCCGGGAGCGGTGATGGCGATCGGGGTGATTATCCCGCTGGCGGCTTTCGACAATACCCTGGACGACTTCGCCCGCCGTTATTTCGACACTTCCACCGGGCTGCTGCTGTCCGGAACCGTGTTTGCGATCCTTTTTGCCTACAGCGCGCGCTTTCTCGCTGTCTCCACCGGCGCTATCGAGTCGAGTCTCGACAAGGTGACTCCGTCCATGGACCGGGCTTCACGCTCGCTGGGTCGCAACAGCTGGCAGACCCTGTGGGCGGTGCACCTGCCGCTGGTGCGCGCGGGCATTCTGAGCGGCGCCATCGTGGTGTTTGTGGACTGCATGAAGGAGCTGCCGGCCACCCTGCTGTTGCGCCCGTTCGGCTTCGATACCCTGGCCACTTATGTGTATCAGTTCGCTTCCGACGAGATGCTGGAGCGCTCGGCGCTGGGGGCGCTGCTGATCGTGCTGGTGGGGCTGCTGCCGGTGATATTGCTGAGCCGCGCCATGGGTGGGCGTGAAGACGCCCCTGAGACTCAGGCGGCGACAATGGCGGAGCTGCCCAGCACCGCCGCCATGGATTGAATGCAGTTCCCTCACAGGCTGTCGCGGGGCAAACCGTTCAGAGGCGAGCGGCTCCGGTGATGTAGATGTGCCCGTTCAGGCGGGGAAGATCAGCGGTCTGTCGAGGCGCATGGGGATTTCGCTGCCGGGCTCGAAGCGGTATTCGCTGCTGAGCGTGGCGTCGATCGTGCGACCGTTGGGCAGGCGCAAACAGTACAGGGCGCTGTTGCCGAGAAAGCTCTTGGTCACCACCTGCACGCTGACGGCGCAGTCGTGTTCACCGGGCAGCAGATCCTCGCTGCGGGCAAACACTTCCAGCGCAGAGCCCACCTGCAGATTCTGATGCCCGTCATGAGCCGCGCCCCGCTCTCCGACCTGCACCCGGCCCAGCGCCGTCTCCACCCAGCCATCGCCCAGATACTTGCCGCGCAACAGGTTGCCATCGGCGACGATACGGGCCACGGCGCCGTTGGCCGGAGCGCGATACAGGTTCTGCGGCGTGTCCCACTGCTGCAGCTGGCCATGGGCCAGTACACCGAGCTTGTCCCCGGCGACAAAGGCCTCACTGCGGTCGTGGGTCACGATCAGCGCGGCGATACCCTCTTCGCGCAGTATGTGGCGCACTTCTGCGGCGAGGCTGCGGCGCAGCTCGGTATCCAGATTGGAGAAGGGTTCATCCATCAACAGCAGCCGCGGCTTCGGCGCCAGAGCGCGGGCCAGTGCGACCCGCTGCTGCTGGCCACCGGAAAGCTGGTGCGGGTACTGGCTGGCGTAGGGGGTCAGTTGCACCAGTGCCAGCAATTCGCTGACTCTGCCATCCCGTTCGCCCCGGGGCAGGCTGCGCAGGCCAAAGGCGACATTCTGCGCAACGCTCAGGTGGGGGAAGAGGGCGTAATCCTGAAAGACCACGCCGATCTGGCGCTGCTCTGGCGGCACCATCTGGCCGCTGCCACTGAGGATGGATGGGCCGAGGCTGATACTGCCACCGGCAAGCGGCTGGAAGCCGGCGATGGCGTGCAGCAGGGTTGTCTTGCCACAGCCGCTGGGGCCCAGCAGGCAGGCGATCTCCCCCGGCTGCAGGACAAAGGAGACCGATTCGAGAATCAGCTTGTCGCCGTAACGGCATTCGGCATCAGTGACTTTGAGAAGCGGCTGCACAATGGTCCCTGGTAATGGCTGGGGGAGGGATTATCCCTGTTCGCGGCCAGTCGGCAAAGCCTATGGCGGTAGAGGGCGGGTATAGGGCAGGTAGAGAGTTTAGCGGCGAAGCAACCGTACAAAGACCCTGTGTAACCCCGCCGCAGAGCGATGCACCCGGGCATGGCCCGGGTGCATCGCTCACAGGTTGCCGAGCACGTCCACCATGGCGCCGGTGAGCTGGCGCAAATCCTGTTCACTGGTCACAAAGGGTGGCATGGCGTAGACCAGCTTGCCAAACGGGCGCAGCCACACGCCGCGCTCGATCAGGGCTTCCTGCACCTGCATCATATTGACCGGCGCTTGCATCTCCACCACACCGATGGCGCCGAGGGCGCGCACATCGGCGACACCGTCCGCATCCCTGAGCGGCGCCAGCTCTTGCCGCAGCTGGCTTTCGATACGGCTGACCCGTTCCTGCCAGGGGCCGGACAGCAGCAGTTCGATACTGGCATTGGCGACGGCGCAGGCCAGTGGGTTGCCCATAAACGTGGGGCCGTGCATAAAGACGCCCGCTTCGCCGCGACAGATGCCCTCGGCCACTTTATCGGTGCACAGGGTGGCCGCCAGGGTCATGGTGCCGCCGGTCAGCGCTTTGCCCAGGGTGAGAATATCGGGGCTGATAGCGGCGTGTTCACAGGCGAACAGCTTGCCGCTGCGCCCGAAGCCGGTGGCGATTTCATCGGCGATCAGCAGCAGGTCATGCTCGTCGCAGAGCGCGCGCACCCGCTGCAGGTATTGCGGCGAATAGAAGCGCATGCCGCCGGCGCCCTGCACCACGGGTTCGAGAATGATGGCGGCCAGCTGCTCGCGGTTGTCCTCGATCAGCCGGCGCAGTTCCGCCACGTCTTCGTCGCCGCAGGGCTGGTCGAAGGCCGGGCGCGGTGCCGGGGCGAACAGATGCGGGGTGAGGTGGCTGGCAAACAGGTGATGCATGCCGGTGACCGGGTCGCAGGTGGCCATGGCGCCGAAGGTGTCGCCATGGTAGCCGTTGCGCAGGGCCAGCAGGCGGCTTTTCTCTGGGCGGCCCTGGGACTGCCAGTACTGCAGGGCCATCTTGATGGCGACCTCCACCGACACCGAGCCGGAATCCGCGAGGAAAACCCGCTGCAGCGGCGCGGGTGTCAGCTCCACCAGTTTCTTGCTGAGTTCGATCGCCGGCTCGTGGGTGAGACCACCGAACATCACATGGGACATTTTCTCCATCTGCTGCTGCGCGGCCCGGTTCAGCTGCGGCACATTGTATCCGTGCAGCGCGCACCACCAGGAAGACATGCCGTCGATCAGGGCGCGGCCATCCTCAAGATAAAGGCGCACCCCTTCGGCGCGGGCCACCGGGTACACCGGCGGTGGGTCGATCAGCGAGGAGTAGGGGTGCCAGACATGCTGGCGGTCGAATGCTAAATCCATGGTCTGTACTGCAGTCTGCTTCTGGTGCGTGACCCCGGTCTGGCCGGGATTCATTGTTTTATCGGGCTGTTTACAGGCGCTGTTTATCGAGGCTGTTTGTCAGCGCCTGCCAGGATTCTTCCGTTCAATCTGAATGCCGGGCCGTGCCGGCCTGAACTCTGTACGGCGCACAGGTCAGGCGGGCGGGTCAGGCCAGTTCCCGCAGCACCCGCAGCGGCGGCTGGCTCACGGCGCTGCGACAGGCCAGGGTGCCGGCGGTGCCCACCAGCAGTGCGCCCGCCAGCGGCCCGGCGATCCACAGCAGCGGGTGCAGGGTAAAGGGCAGCTCGAAGACCCGCTGTGACAGCACCGCCAGCGTGGTCTCGGCGCCCGCGGCGGCGAGCAGTCCGGCGGCGACACCCAGCAGGCCGAACTCAATCACCAGGCTGTGCAACAGCAGCCGGCGCGGCCCGCCCAGTGTGCGGATTATTGCCGCCTCCTGCAAACGCTCGGCGATACTGGCGCGCACCCCGGCGATCAGCACCAGCACCCCGGCCACCAGCATCAGCGCCATCACCGATTCGATGGCAAGGGAGACCTGGCTGATGGTGTCGCGGATGCGCTCGATAATCTTGTCCAGCTCGATCACCGTCACGCTGGGGAAGGCCCGCACCATGTCATTCACCAGCAGTTTGTCCTCCGCGGGCAGATAAAAGCTGGTGATGTAGGTGGCCGGAAAATCCTCCAGGCTGCCGGGGGCGAACAGCATAAAGAAGTTGGGCCGCATGCTGTTCCAGTCCAGAGTGCGCAGGCTGGTGATGGTGGATTCCACCTCCAGCCCGCCAATGGAAAATTTCAGCCGGTCGCCCAGCTGCAGGTCCAGCCGCTCGGCCAGGTCCGCCTCGATCGACACGCCGTTGTCCGTATCGAGCTGGTCCCACCACTGGCCCTTGACGATGCGGTTGTCGGGGGCGAGGTTCTCCGTCCAGCTCAGGTTCAGTTCGCGGCGCAGCGCCCCGGCCTGCTTCTTGCGCTCTCTGGCGGGGGTGTCGTTGATGGAGATCAGGCGCCCGCGCACCATCGGGTAGAGCTCGGTTGCGGTGAGGTTGTTGTCCGCCAGCAGCGCCTCGACGTCTTCCTTTTCATAGGGGGCGATATTGATCAGGAAGTGGTTGGGGGCATCGTCCGGCAACTGCATGCGCCACTCGTCGATCAGCGCGGTGCGGGCAAACACCATCGCCAGCATGGCCAGCAGGCCGGTGCCGAACGCGGCGATCAGCAGGGTATTGAAGGCCGCGCGGCGCTGCAGGCTGCCCAGCGCGATACGCCAGCTGCCCCCCAGCTTGGCCAGGCGCCCGCGCACCAGCAGGCGGTTGACCAGTGCGCTGCCGCCCACCAGCAGCGCCATGCCGGCGAACAGCGCCAGGGTGATGGGCAGGCTGCCGGACAGCCACCAGATCAGCAGCAGCATGGACGTGGGGCCGAGTACCAGTCCCAGCCACTCGCGCCGGTCCGGGTTGCTCCAGTCCCGCCGCAGGGTCTGCATCGGGTCGGTACGGGCCAGGCGGAACAGGGGCGGCAGGGCAAACCCCAGCGCGCAGGCGAGGCCGGTGACCAGCCCCACCAGCAGGGGACTCCAGCCGCTCGGCGGCGGGTCCACCGGGAAGAAGTCGGCCATCAGGTTGACCGCCTGCGCCTGGATCACGCTGCCCAGCAGCAGGCCGGCGGCGGTGGCGATCAGCGCCAGTGCGGCCAGCTGCCCGAGATAGATGCCCAGCACCTTGCCGCGCCCGGCGCCGAGACTCTTCATCACCGCCACATAGCTGGTGTGGCGAAGGCTGTAGCGCCGCGCGGCAAGGCCCACCGCCACGCTGGCCAGCAACACCGCCAGACTGCCGGCGAGGAACAGGAAGCTTTCGGCCCGGTCGAGGGCGGAGGCGACCCGGGGCTGTCCTTCGCGCAGGTCGATCACCCGCTGGTGCTCGCTCAGGCGGGGTTGCAGCCAGTTGAAATAATCGTCGAGGGCGGCGTCGTCGCCGGCGAACAGGTAGCGGTACTGAACCCGGCTGCCGGGCTGAACCACATTGGTCGCCGCCAGGTCTTGCCGGTGCATCATCACCCGAGCGCCCATGGAAAAGAGGTTGTCGCTGCGATCCGGCTCGTGGTCCAGCAGGCCGGTGACGGTAAAGCTGGATTCGCCGATTTGCAGGCTGTCGCCGGGAGACAGGCCCAGAAGTGGCAGCAGGCGCGGTTCCATCCACACTTCGCCGGGAGCGGGCCCGCTTGGCACCACGCGGGAGGCGGCGTCCGCGCTGGGACGCATTTCCAGGTGCCCGACCAGCGGGTAGCCATCGCTGACCGCCTTGATGGAGGCAAACTGAAACTGCTCGCCGGCGGCGAGCATGGAGGCGAACTGGACTGTCTGGGCCTGTGCCAGCCCGCGCGCGGAGGCCTCTTCGAGCCAGCTCCGCTCCACCGGGCGGCTGCTGCTGACCACCCGCTCGGCGGCGAGAAAGGTCTGCGACTGGATATGCATGGCGCGGGTGAGGCGGTCGCTGAAATGGGCGATGGCGGTCACGCAGGTCACCGCCAGCACCAGGGCGGTGGCGATCAGGGCCAGCTCGCCCCCGCGCCAGTCGCGCAGGAGCAGCTTCAGTGGCAGCAGGGGGTTGGCGGACGGCATCAGGCGGATACCTCCGACAGGCTGTTATTGTCGCCATCCTCCACCGGCGCCACTTCGCCGGCGGCCATGCGCAGGTGCGCCTGGCAGCGCTGGGCGAGGCGCTGTTCATGGGTGACCAGCACCAGCGTGGTGGCGGATTCCGCGTTCAGCTGGAACAGCAGGTCGATAATCTTCTCGCCGTTGGCGGCGTCCAGGCTGCCGGTGGGCTCGTCCGCGAACAGGATGCCGTCGCTGCCGCTGATACTGCAGAAGGCGCGCGCGATGGCGACCCGCTGCTGCTCACCACCGGAGAGCTGGCGCGGGTAGTGATGCAGCCGGTGTTCGAGACCAACACGCACGAGAAATTCCTCCGCGCGGCCGGCGGCGTTGCGCTCGCCGCGCAGCTCGCTGGGCAGCATGACATTTTCCAGCGCGGTCAGGCCGGGCAGCAGCTGGAAGGTCTGGAAAACAAAGCCCACACTTCGCGCCCGCACGGCGGCCCGCTGCTCCTCGTCCATGGCTGTGATCTCCTCGCCGGCGAGCCAGATCTTTCCCTCGCTGGGTTTGTCGAGGCCGGCCAACAGGCCGAGCAGGGTGGACTTGCCGGAGCCGGAGGCGCCGGTGATGGCGAGACTTTCGCCGCGGTTCAGTTGCAGGGAGATATCGTTCAGCAGGGTGAGGGGGCCCTCGTTGGTGGTCACCCGGTGGACCAGGTTATCGGCCCGAAGCATGGCGGTCATCGAAAGTCTTCCTTATTGTCGGCAATTGCGCAAAGCTGTGCGTATACCCGTTTGTACGCGTAGAGCAGTGGAGAGTATGACATGACGACAGATTTTTTCCGGCGCCTGTGCCTTCACTTGGGCCTGTGTTTGTTGCTGCTCGCCCCGCTGGCCGGCGCCCGCGCCGGCACACTGCTGGTGCTGGGGGACAGTATCAGCGCGGCCTATGGCCTGGAGCCGACAGACGGCTGGGTGGAGCTGCTGCAGAACCGCCTGCAGAAGCAGGGCGAGAAGGTGAAGGTGGTCAACGCCAGTGTCAGTGGCGAAACGACTTCCGGCGGTCTGACCCGCCTGCCCAAACTGCTGCAGGAGCACGAGCCGCGCTGGATGATTCTGGAACTGGGCGGCAATGACGGTCTGCGCGGTTACCCGCCGCAGGCCATGCAGCGCAATCTTGAGCGGATGATTCGCCTGGCCCGGGCCGAGGAGGTGGAAGTGCTGCTGCTGGGTATGCGCATGCCGCCCAATTACGGCCGCGCCTATACCGAGGCGTTTGCCGGTGTTTACCCGAAAGTGGCCGAGGCGGAGCAGGTGCCACTGGTGCCATTCTTCCTTGAACCCATCGCCCTGGTGGAGGGGGCCATGCAGACCGATGGCATTCATCCAACGGCGGCGGCGCAGCCAGCGCTGCTGGATCATGTGTGGCCCTGCGTTCAGCGGTTGCTGGCGGATGGGGCGAGCAGCGGGTCGTGTACTCCGTGATCGAAATGCGTACAATCGCCGCCTGATTCCCGGGGCAGAGTCGATCTGAGTAGCCTCATTGCCGGCAGCGCCTGCGCAGCCGGCGTTGCCGCCCCGGACCCTGAGGTCTGTATTCAGAGAAGCACCATGCCCGAACTGGAAAATCGCCGCGAGCGGCTGGAATTCAACAAGCTGCAGAAGCGCCTGCGCCGCAATGTGGGTCGCGCCATCGCCGACTTCAACATGATCGAAGACGGCGACAAGATCATGGTGTGCCTGTCCGGCGGCAAAGACAGCTATGCCATGCTGGATATTCTGCTCAACCTGCAGAAGACGGCGCCGGTCAGCTTTGAGCTGGTGGCGGTGAATATGGACCAGAAGCAGCCGGGCTTCCCGGAACATATTCTGCCGGAATACCTGCAGTCGCTGGGGGTGCCCTATCACATCGTGGAGAAGGACACCTATTCGGTGGTGAAAGAAGTGGTGCCGGAGGGCAAGACTACCTGCGCGCTGTGCTCCCGTCTGCGCCGCGGCACTCTCTATGGTTTCGCCGAGGAGATCGGGGCCACCAAGGTGGCGCTGGGGCATCACAAGGACGATATCGTCGAGACGCTATTTCTGAACATGTTTTACGGTGGCCGCCTGAAGGCGATGCCGCCGAAGCTGCGCGCCGATGACGGCCGCAACATCGTTATTCGCCCGCTGGCCTACTGCCGCGAGTCCGACCTGGTGGAGTTCGCCCAGCAGCGCAATTTCCCCATCATTCCCTGCAACCTGTGCGGCAGTCAGGAAAACCTGCAGCGCCAGGCCATCAAGAAAATGCTGCAGGACTGGGACCGCCAGTTCCCCGGGCGCACCGAGAATATTTTTGCCGCGCTGACAAGGGTATCCCCGTCACAGTTGGCGGACGCGAACCTCTATGATTTTGTCAGCCTTGAGCTGGACCGCGCTAAGCCAGTGGCTGCTGGGCGGGACGAGCACGCCATTGAGCGCCAGGTGAACTCCTGGGTGCCGGAGGCTGATCGGGAGCCGGTTCAGGAACAGCAGACTCCCCTGTATATCGAGGCGCGGAATCTGTAGGGTCGGCACCGCTTACCAGCTGGGCGTAACTCTGCTCGAAATCCCGCTGTGAAGCCGCCGGGCCGTGGTGGAAGTTCTGGTGCCACAGCCTAGCCATGGCCGGCACGTCATCCTCCGCCACCCGGTCGGCGTTGGCGGCCCGGTATATGAGCCAGGCGATGGCGGTGGCATAGCGGAGGTTGGTGGTCAGCTCGCTGTGGGGGTGATCGAGAAAGTCCCGCTGGCTCGCCAGCCCGCGCACCGTGGAGGCCAGCGCCGGATGCTCGATCAGGTACTTGTCCCAGATCTCGCGGTGGGTGTGCGGTTGAATCTGATAGATGCCCAGTCCGTGGCGCCGCCCCTGCTTGAGATGAAAGCCGAGCTGCGATTCCTGCGCGGCGGTGCCCAGCAGCAGGTTTTCCATTCCCGCAGTCCAGGCTTTCAGCTGTTTCAGGGTCGGACGAATGACCAGCAGCCTTAACTCGTCCAGACAAATGCCCATAGTGTTGTCTTACTTTCCGTGTCTATCCCCAATATGTAGTTTGTGGATTGAGTCGGTGCCAGCGAACAGGAATATTTACGCGCAATTAACACAAAAATTCACTGCAGGGCCTATTCTCACCTTCCTGCGGGCCGGATCTGCATAGCTGAACGGGAGTTACCATGTCAGGACAGTGGCTGATCGTCCTCACCTTCGTGGCCTACCTGGCCTTGATCCTGCTGATTGGCGTATACGCCTATCTGCGCACCAGAAATGCCAGTGACTATTTTCTCGGCGGTCGCTCGTTGCCGCCGGCGGTGGCGGCCCTCAGCGCCGGCGCGTCCGACATGAGCGGCTGGCTGTTGCTCGGCCTGCCGGGTGCGGCTTATGCCAGCGGCCTCTCCTCGGGCTGGATCGCGATTGGTCTGTTCAGCGGCATCCTATTGAGCTGGACGGTGATGGCCCGCCGCTTGCGGATCTATACTTTCGAGTTGGACGATGCCCTGACGGTGCCCGCCTACCTGCACCGGCGCTTCAATATGGGTCACCCTTACCTGCGCACCCTGTGCGCTGTCTTTATTCTGCTGTTTTTCCTCTTCTATGTTGCCTCGGGCCTCATCGCCGGCGGCAAGCTGTTCGAGACGGTGTTCGGCTGGGATTACCGCTGGGCGGTGGGCATCGGCGCGGCGGCGGTGATCTCCTACACCCTCTTCGGTGGCTTTCTGGCGGTGTCCTGGACGGATGTTTTTCAGGGACTGTTGATGAGCCTGGCGCTGGTAATGGTGCCGCTGGTGGTGATCATGGATGAGGGCGGCTTTGCCGCCAGCTGGGGCCAGTTGGAGCAGCAGGTGCCGCAGCTGATGCACTGGACGCAGGACAGCAGCGGGCAGGCGCTGGGTGTGGTGGCCATTCTCAGCTCTCTGGCCTGGGGACTCGGTTATTTCGGCCAGCCGCATATTCTGGCGCGCTTTCAGGCGCTGCGCAGTGCCAACGATGTGCCACTGGCCGCGACGGTGGCCGCGGTCTGGTCGCTGGTGGGCTTTCTCGGCGCCATGGCCGTGGGGCTGTTCGGACACCTGGAACTCACGCAGGTGCTGGCGGATGGCGAACGGGTGTTTATGGCGCTGGTGGAAGTGCTGTTCCACCCGCTGGTGGCGGGTGTTCTGCTGGCGGCAATCCTGTCGGCGATTATGAGCACCGCCGATTCCCAGCTGCTGGTCTCCTCGGCGGCGCTTGCGGAGGATATTTACCATGTCTGGTTTGGCCGCAGCACCAGCCCCGAGGCCATGGTGAAAGTCGGGCGCTGGGCGGTGGTTGCCCTGTCGCTGGTGGCGGTCTGGGTGGCCATGGAGCCGGACTCCAATGTGCTCGATGTGGTGGCATACGCCTGGGCCGGCCTCGGTGCGGCCTTTGGCCCGGCGATCCTGATCAGCCTGTTCTGGGCGCGTATGACCGGCGCCGGCGCCATTGCCGGCGTGCTGGTGGGGGGCGTGACGGTGCTGGTATGGAAGCAGCTCGCGGGGGGTATCTTCGATGTCTACGAACTGCTGCCGGGTTTCGTTTTCTCCGCAGCTGCTATCGTTTTAGTGAGTGCAGTGACGAAATGTCCTGCCGAGGTGGAGCAGCGACACCGCGCAATGATGGGCTGAGCTGCGACACCACGCATGGCAGTGCGGGACGCATCGCCACGCCGGGCCGGAAAATCCGGCCTGCGGTAGCCTCAGCCGGGGCCCTGCACCGGCTGAGGGCGAAAAGGATTTCCATCCGCAGGACTAAACGACAACGCGGTTGGAGATACTGAGTGGTAGAAGTTCATCTGGGAGATATCACTCGATTACAGGCCGATGTAATCGTCAACGCGGCCAATCGCCATCTGGCGGGTGGCGGTGGGGTGGATGGCGCTGTGCACCGGGCCGCCGGGCCCGAGCTCTCGCAGGCGTGCCGTGAAATCGGCTGCTGCCCGGTCGGTGAAGTCAGGGCAACGCCGGCTTTTTCCCTGTCGGCAAAGCGTATTTACCACACCGTTGGCCCGGTCTGGCGGGGCGGCAACCTCGGTGAGCCGGAGCTGTTATCCAGCTGTTACCGTCAATGCCTTTCCCTTGCCCGGCGCGAGGGGATGGGCTCCATCGCTTTTCCCGCCATCAGCTGCGGTGTCTACGACTATCCGCCGGAGCTGGCCGTCGAGATCGCGCTCGAGCAGGTTCAGGACCACCTGGACCGGGGCAGCCCACCATTCGAGATTCTTTTCTGTTGCTTTGACGAGGCCATGGCCGTTCTCTACCGGCAGCAACTGGAGCCTCTGGTGCGTCGCTGAAATATGGTTGATTCCTGCGCCGGCCTCCAACATGATTGGTGGCGATACAACAGAAAAAATAACAGCAAAAATAACGCCAATAACATTACAGCAATAAAAAGACGCGAGGATATGAGTATGCGCAGCGCGGAGCAGTGGTTCAGCGAATATGGCGAGAGCCATCAGAATCCCATCAATAAAGCGATTCACTGGATCGCCGTGCCGGTGATCTATGCAACGGTGATCGGCCTGGTGTGGTCCATTCCCCAGCCGGCGTTTATGGCGCAGATCCCCTGGCTCAACTGGGCGGTGGTGGCGCTGGTGCCGGCGCTGATGTTTTATGCCGTGGTGTCTTTCTCTCTGGCGCTGGGGATGGTGGCCCTGAGTGTGGTGTGCCTGTGGGGCTGGTCTGTGCTCGAGCGGCTGGGCTTCAGCGTCTGGCAGATATCGCTGATATTGTTTGTGGTGATGTGGATTTTCCAGTTCATCGGCCACCACGTGGAGGGCAAGAAACCCTCTTTCTTTAAAGACCTGCAGTTCCTGCTGATCGGCCCGGCTTGGGTGATCGGCTTTGTGTACAGAAAACTGGGTATTCGTTACTAACGCTGAAGTGCAGGCCCCGGGCAATATCGCCGGGGCCTGGCCTCCTCGGCCCTCTCACTGCCCTCCTTGGCCCTCTCACTGGCTGCAGTCCCCTCAACGGTTGTAGTGCACCGGCACCTCCAAGGTTTCCTTCACCTGCTCCATCACCACATAGCTGGTGCACTCCTGCACCTCCGGCAGGGTCAGCAGGGTCTCCCCGTAAAACTTCCGGTAGGCGCTCATGTCCGCCACCCGCGCCTTGATCAGGTAATCGAAATTACCGGATACCAGATAGCACTCCTGCACTTCCGGCAGGGCGGCGACGGCGTTGCGAAAATCCTCGAAGGCATCCTGAGCGGAGCGGTTGAGGCGGATCTGCACAAAGACCACCAGTGCGGCATCGAGGAACTCGGGGTTGATCAGGGCCGTATAGCCCTGAATGACGCCGTCGCTCTCAAGGCGACGCACGCGCTCGACGCAGGGGGTGGCGGTGAGACCCACCTGACGGGCCAGTTCGGCATAGCTTGTGCGGCCGTTTTTTTGCAGGACGCGCAGGATATTGCGGTCGATGGTGCTCAGTTCGTTGGCGCGCTTGCGCATGGGGGCTCCAAAAAGTTTGTTCGCTCAAAAAATCAGCATTTCCGGGCCTGTATCAGTGGAATCCACTGGTTAAATCGAAAATCTATCAGAAATCCACTTGTTGGCTGCTCCTATACTAGCCGAAATCACAGAGGCAGGACGGCAAACCGTCGATTAACAGTGCGGGCGTCCTTTATTTTCAGGAGTAGAGAAAATGTTGATTGGTGTACCAAAAGAGATCAAAAACCACGAATACCGCATCGGCCTGACTCCGGCCAGCGTACGCGAGCTGATCAGCCACGGTCACGAAGTGATGGTACAGAAAGACGGTGGTTCCGCCATCGGCTTCAGCGATGAAATGTACGTTGAAGCGGGTGCCCGTATCATCGACACGGCGGAAGAAATCTTCGCCAGCGCCGACATGATCGTCAAGGTCAAAGAGCCGCAGCCGCAGGAATGCGAAATGCTGCGCCCGGGGCAGATTCTCTACACCTACCTGCACCTGGCGCCCGATCCCAAGCAGACCGAGCTGCTGGTGAAGTCCGGTGCCACCTGCATCGCCTACGAAACCGTGACCGACCGCTTTGGCGGACTGCCGCTGCTGGCCCCGATGTCTGAAGTTGCCGGCCGTATGTCCGTGCAGTGCGGGGCCCACCATCTGGAAAAAGCCCAGGGCGGCCTCGGCGTGCTGCTGGGCGGTGTTCCCGGCGTAGCCCCCGCCAAGGTGCTGATCATCGGCGGTGGTGTTGTCGGCACCAACGCTGCCAAGATGGCTCTGGGTATGGGTGCGGACGTGACCATTCTGGACCGCTCCCTGCCGCGCCTGCGTCAGCTGGACGATATCTTCGGCGGCGCCGTGCGCACCGAGTACTCCACCAATGACGCCATCGAGAGCCATGCGCTGGAAGCTGACCTGGTGATCGGTGCGGTTCTGATCCCGGGTGCCGCAGCGCCGAAGCTGCTGACTCGCGACATCATCAGCCGCATGAAGAAAGGCGCGGTTGTTGTGGACGTTGCTATCGACCAGGGCGGCTGCTTCGAGACTTCCAAGGCCACCACCCACGAGAACCCCACCTACGTGGTGGACGGCGTGGTGCACTACTGTGTTGCCAACATGCCCGGCGGTGTTGCCCGTACCTCCACCATGGCTCTGAACAACGCGACCCTGCCGTTCGCGGTTGCCCTGGCCAACAAGGGCGCCAAGCAGGCTCTGCTGGACGACGCCAACCTGCTGGAGGGACTGAACGTCCACGCTGGTATGGTGACTTACCAGGCGGTGGCAGATGTTCTGGGTTACGAGTTCGTCGATCCCAAGCTGGCCCTGCAGAAGTCTGCAGTACAGCAGGATGCAGTGGCCTGAGCCTCTGCCTGAACACATTTGCTTGATTCTCGCTCGTCTTCTTGTTTGAGCGAATTTTCTCCCCGGGGGCGCAGCCTGCGCCCCACTCTGTGAGAACCGGTGGCGGCAGCCACCATTTTAGAGCCGCGTTTTTACGCGGCTTTTTTGTGCCCGCCAGTTGCAGGCTGGTGCCTGTTCAAACCGGCGCAGTTTCATGCCAGTGCCGCGCTCAGGGGTGGGGCTAATTGGGGCAGGGGACGGCGCTAGAGACCGTGGCTCTAGAGCCTATCAGCGGCCGGGGAACAGGCGTCCCAGCAGTACCGGCAGCGCCGTTTCCACCCGCAGGATGCGCGGTCCAAGATGCACACTCTCGAAGCCCTGCTCCTGCAGCTTTTCCACCTCGTAGGCAATAAAACCGCCTTCCGGCCCCACCGCCAGAGTCACCGGTTCGTCGATATCCACCGGGCAGGGGGTGTCTGTCACCGGGTGGGCGACCAGGCGGCGCGAGTTGGCGGCGATCTCGCCGAGTTCATCTTCCACAAAGGGTTTGAAACGCTTGCGGATCTCGATGGTTGGCATCTGCGTATCCACCGCCTGTTCCAGTCCCAGCAGGCACAGCTCGCGCAGTTTTTCCGCTTCCAGCCACGGCGATTGCCAGTAGGACTTTTCCACCCGGTAGGCATTGACCAGATAGATTCTCTTGGCGCCGAGAGTGGTCACATGCTGGATGATGCGTTTGAGCATTTTGGGACGCGGCAGCGCCAGGATCACCGTCAGGGGCAGCGCCGGGGGGGCGGGGTCCAGCAGCTCTACCGCAAGCTGCACCGCATGGTCATCAATGCTGAGTACTTCAGCGCGGCCGATGGCGCCGCCCAGCAGCCCCACTTTGAGGGTGTCGCCGGGCTGCGCCCGGTGCACCTGGCGTATATGCCCGTGGCGACGGCCAGTGAGGGTTGCGCGGGTGGCTTCGGTGAAGTCATCGGGGAACAGGATAATCAGGTTCAAGAGGTGGTTCTCATCTTGCGGCGACGGTCAGCGCAGGCTGGCGGGGGGCTGCGTGGGGGAGCGCTGTCCACCGGCGCTAGCGGGATACGCTGACTTCGGCCCCCTTGCCCAGCCCCTCGTAGGCGCGGACCCGTACAATGCGGCCTTTTTCCTGTTCGGCGGCAATGGTGTTGGCGATGGTGTCGGCAATATACACAGCCAGCTGTTCCACGGTGGTGTCACACTGCACCAGTTCACAGCGGCTGGCGGGCAGGCCCAGGGTGAAGGCTCCCTGACGGGCCTGGTAGGCGAACTCGACTTGCTTCTGCGCTTTGTGCTCAGCGCTGGCCAGCCCCTCAGGGCTGACCAGGTCCTCGCGGGTGCCCAAGTAGATATCCTGCCAGCGCTGCGCCCAGCGGCTTTCCCAGTCCGGGCTGCGTCTGCCATCGATAAAGATTTGTATTCTGGAGCGGTGGCCGTGGGCGATGCGCTGACAGTTGCCGTCGTGCTTTTTCAGCCCGTGGCTGTAGTGGTAGTAGGCATCGTCGATGGCTTCGCAGTCAAAGCGCAGTTGCAGTTTCGCCACATGGCTGGGGAAGGCGGAATCCAGCTGGCCGACACACCAGGCGGCGACGCTCTGCTCGGAGATTTCTTCGACATCCACCAGCGCAAAGGCCTGCTCGGGGCCGCTGACGGTAATCTGTTCACCGTCTTCCAGCTGCCAGGTCAGTGCCAGGGTGTCCCCACTGCGCTGCAGCTCCAGATGCGCTGACTGTAAGGGCACCAGCAGCCGGTGATCCAGCTCGCTGTCCAGCCAGTTGCGCAGGGTTTTCTTGACGATGCCGAAATCGCACACCATACCCTGTTCGTCCAGTGCGCCATCGAGAGCGGCGCTGGCGAGCCAGGTCTCGCCCACCAGACCGCGCTTGTGGTCCAGGTAGCTGAAATCAACATTGATGAGGTTGTCGACAAAAAGGTGCATGAACTGCCTTAGGGGTTGGGTCGGAATCAGGGGGAAAACGCGGGCCTAGTATAACCGCTAACAGGGGTAGAACTCGCGCCTGTGAGTCTCTATAATCCCGGCCTCTTCGATGCTGATCGCCTGTCGATATCGGTCGGAGTCTTAAGAGTCTTAACAGGACCCTGGGGATGCCCCGGGTCGGTGTTTAAGAACTGCAATGGCGGCCCTTCCGGTCCCCTCGCAATGAACAGCTGTGAACCCCGCCAGGCCCGGAAGGGAGCAACGGTAGCAGTGACGTCATGTGCCGAGGGTGTGCTGGTTGGGCTGCCTCCATTTCCGGCCTCGGAAACTCACTTCCTGTGAATCCCACCCGCTGAAATAGCGCCTTGATGAATCCCCGCGCCCTGCGCATCAATCTGTTTTTTCCGGCGTTGAATTGAATTTGCCGGAATTGCCGACTTGCCTTTCGCTGTACTGGGATAGAACCACAGGGATTCCTGTGCCGATGTTTCGCCCGCAGCCGCCTTCGCCCCTCGTTGACGCTTTTCCCTATGCTATAAACGCAATGGCATGCCGTAACCGATTCCGATAAAACCTAAGAGGGAACCGATGAAAAAAATAGCTCTGGCGGTAGTTGCCCCAGTGGTCGCGGCCGCAGTGGTTTTATCCGGCTGTGGCAACGGCAATGGTGATGGCGGCAAGGCTCCCTCTCAGGCGACGAACACCGCCGCCCAGCCCTCCGATAGCGCGCAAAGCGGCGCCGAGCCGACGCCTGCTGATGCGAAGGCATTCCTCGATGACGCCCAGTCCCGTCTGGCCGAGATGGGGCGGGAGCTGAGCCACGCCAGCTGGCTGGCCTCAACCTACATCAATGAGGATTCCCAGTATGTGGAATCCCTCGCCTCCGAGCGTTTCACCTCCCTGGCTGTGGAGCTGGCCAATGAGGCGGCAAAATTCGACGCGCTGCCGCTGGACGATGAGACCCGCCGCCAGCTGACCATGCTGAAGCAGGCGCTGGTTCTGCCGGCACCCAAGGACCCCAAGCAGACCGCCGAGCTGGCGCAGCTGCAGTCCAAACTGCAGGGCATGTATGGCTCCGGCAAGTACTGCACCGGCGAGGGCGACGCGGAAAAGTGCTACAGCCTCACCGAGATGGGCCGCCTGATGGCGGAGAGCCGCGATCCCGAGCTGCTTGAGGAGATATGGACAGGCTGGCGCCAGGTGTCGCCGCCGATGAAGCCGCTGTATCAGCGCCAGGTGGAAATCGCCAACGCCGGTGCGCGGGAGCTGGGGTATGACAACCTCAGTGATATGTGGCGCTCCAAGTACGATATGGCTGCCGATGACTTTTCCGCGGATATGGACGCGCAATGGGAGAAGGTCAAGCCGCTGTACGTGGCGCTGCACTGCCATGTGCGGGCCAAGCTCAACGAGCGCTACGGCGACGAGGTGGTGCCGCCCAAGGGCAAGATTCCCGCGCACCTGCTCGGCAATATGTGGGCGCAGGAGTGGGGCAATATTTATGACGTGGTCAAAGACGAAGACATGGAGGCGCCCTATGATCTGGATGCGTTGATCCAGGAGTCGGGCATGAGCGAGCAGGAGATGGTCGAGGTGGGCGAGCGTTTCTTCACTTCCCTCGGGTTCGAGCCGCTGCCGGATACTTTCTGGGAGCGCTCCCAGTTCACCAAGCCCCGCGACCGCGATGTGGTGTGCCATGCCAGCGCCTGGAATATGGATGGCGAGGACGATATTCGTATCAAAATGTGTATCCAGAAAACCGCGGATGACTTTATCACCGTCCACCATGAGCTGGGACACAACTTCTACCAGCGCATTTATAAGGATCAGCCGTTCCTTTACCGCGAGGGCGCCAATGACGGTTTTCACGAGGCGGTGGGCGACGCCGTCGCCCTGTCCATTACGCCGAAATACCTTAAGGAAATCGGCCTGATGGAAGAAGTGCCCGGCAGCGACAAGGATGTGGGTTTCCTGATGCGCCAGGCGCTGGACAAGATTGCCTTCCTGCCCTTCGGCCTTCTGGTGGACAAGTGGCGCTGGCAGGTATTTGACGGAGAGGTGCAGCCGCAGGATTACAACAAAGCCTGGTGGCAGCTGCGGGAGGACTATCAGGGGATTCAGGCCCCGGTAGCGCGCAGCGAAGCGGACTTCGATCCCGGTGCGAAATACCATATCCCCGGAAACACCCCATACGCCCGCTATTTTCTGGCCCGCATACAGCAGTTCCAGTTTCATCGCGCCCTGTGTGAGGCCGCCGGTCACAAGGGCCCGCTGCATCGCTGCTCCATCTACAACAATGACGCCGCCGGCAAGAAGCTGCGCGAAATGCTGGCCATGGGCGCCAGCAAACCCTGGCCTGAAGCCATGCAAGCCATCACCGGACAGCGCGAGCTGGATGCTTCTGCGATCATCGATTACTTCGCGCCGCTGATGGCGTATCTGCAAGAGCAAAACAAAGGGCGCGACTGCGGCTGGGAATAATCATCTTTGGGGGAGTTGGTAGCGCGGAGCACGGCTCGCTCCGCGGCCCCTGTGGCCCCGCAGTGTTTCCGCCGATAAAAAGTTGTTGCGGCTGTTGGCTGCTTTCTTTTGCCGATAGCGTTCCTATCACCTATCACCTATCACCTATCACCTATCACCTATCACCTGTCGCCTCTTTTCCATAGCGGCGGATACTGTCGCCCGTGGCTTTTGTGGCGCTGGTGGATCTAATGGTCCCAGGGTGGCCGCGCCGTATTCACTGGCAGTAGGCTGCCAAGCTAAACTTGGCAAAGCCCTAACAAAAATTCCTGGTTTCAAGCCCTGCTTCAAAACCCCAGCCTTGATGCTCACCGCTTGCGTTGTTCGGTGAGGGGCATACAGCAAACGGTGATTATTCGCACGGCCATAGACGGTTTTTAAGAAACGCCCGCCGGAGAAAACAAAAAGGCCGAGCAGCTTGCGCTGCCCGGCCTTTTTGTTTGCCTTGGTTGGGTAGGCTCTGGCGTCTGTGATTAGAAAGTGTAGTTCACAGAAGCGCCAACCAGCCAGGCTTCGAGGTTGGTGGTGCCACCATCGAAATAAGTGGGTACCGGAATTTGACCGAACTCCTTGATGGTTTCGTCGTCGCCCCACAGGTAGGCAAAACCGCCATCAATGCTCAGGTGCTTGTCGAACTTGTAGGTGGCGCCGAAGGTGATCCACTGGCGATCGGTGTCGGGGATCGACAGCGAGCGCCAGGTAACCGGCAGCGCTTCGCCGACCGTGGCCTCTGCCTCTGCGGCTCCCGCAGGGTTCAGGCCATCGCGGGCGGCGCCCTCATCGTAGGCGTAGCCAATGCGCCAGGTGAGCTCCTCGCAGGGGTAATATTCCCCGGCAATGCTGTAGCGGAAGCCGCTCTTGAAGTTCTCTTCCTTCACCAGCAGCGGGTTGAAAGGCTCGTCCTCCACGCCCAGGCGGGCGGAGGGAATGTAAGCTTCCAGACGCTCGAAATCATCCCAGTCGGTCCACATCAGGCCGGCCGCGATGCCCCACTGATCGTTGAAGCGGTGGTAAAAACCCAGCTCGAGTGTATCGGGCAGGTTCAGGCTGACATCGCCCCGGGCATCGTCGAATGGTGGGAATGCTGGTTGCAGAGCTGGAGGCAGTGCGGCCGTCGGCAGGTAGTCGGAAGTGACGTCGCCTTCCAGCTTCGGCTCGATTTCATAGTGGTAGGAGATGCCCAGGCGGGTCTGGTCGTTGATTCTCCACAGTCCGCCAATAGACCAGCTCACATCCCAGTCGTCGGCGTGGTCGTAGTCGAGGATTTTTTTGCGCTGTTCGGAGGCCACCGGGAAGTTGCGCGGCACCATGGTGTTCAGCTTGGCCTTGGCGTAAACGAAGTTGGCGGAAACGCCGACGCTGAACTGGTCGTTGAAATCGTAGGCGACCGAGGGTGCGATGTTGATGGTCAGCAGCTCGGTCTGATCGGCAATATTGGTCACCGGCCAGGAGGAGTCGAAATTGGTTTCCAGGCCGTAAGTGGTGAACATCGCCAGGCCGAGGGACCAGGTCTCGTCGAGCGGCACGGCCAGGTAGGCGTTGGGGATAAAGGCGTCGGTGGCATAGTCGTTCGCTTGGGCGACGGTGTTGAAGTTATTAAAACCGCCATTTCCATCGTCGAAGTAGTAGGTCGTAGTGCCCGCCGCGTCGATTTCCGGGTTGACGTACATGAGGCCGCCGCTGAGGCTGATGCTGTCGAACAGCGCGGAGCCAGCAGGGTTGCGGCCGAGAATCGCGGCGTTGTCACCAATCGTATTCTCTGCTGCATAGGCGCGGCCAAGGCCACTGGTGCTGGATTCCTGAAGGTAGAAACCGGCAGCCATGCTGCCGCTGGAAACGGTGCTGATCGCAACAGCCAATGCTGCGCGGCGCAATAAATTCTGTTTCATGAGGTCCCACTCTGTATTACTGGTGACTTTTGGCCGGGGCGCCCAATGCGGGAGTACCGATGCGCGCATCCGGCAGGAAAGCTTTTTTCAGAGTTCCAAAGTTTCAAAGATTCGAGACTTCAGAAATTTCCAAGCTTTCAACTCTCGCAGGGTGTTCCATGGTGCAAAAAGAAATATTAGCAGCGCGACTCTGTCACGCTACTGCACCGGAGGAAACGGGCGACTTTATAAGGAGAATGAGTCAGAAAATCCATTCCATGACGGATTTTTTTTGGCTTTTTGTCGGAAAATTTGCAGTTGTTCAGCGAGCGCTGATGCTTTTTCCATCGATGGTTAATTCAGTCAAAGCAATTTGGTAGGTTTCGTCATCTTCATTTTGCTGCAGCTTCACCAGTGCATAGTTCCATGCCGGGGCAAACCAGATGTTCGTTTCCCGGCCGTCGTCTTCCCGCACCCGCTGAACCTTGATGGTTTCCACTTCCCCAAGGGGGGTCTGCAGCTTTTCTGTGCCGGCGACGGTAAAGCGGTATTCGCGGATTTTTCTACCGTCCGCCACCAGGTAATGGAGATCCTGCTTGCCGGCGGCAACATCCAGAGCCAGCTGCAGCTGGTAGCTGATTTTGTCCTGGGTTTTTTCCGGCGCGTTTTCCAAGGTGCGCTTGGTGTTGGTCAGGTTGACCACACGCTTGTCCGCCTGTTCAAAGTTGAGCGCAGTGTGCCGCCTGCGGCCGAGGCCGGAGCGGCGGTATTCGTAATGCAGTGGCGAGAGCTGGCCATCCCGATTTTGAAAACGCGAGAATTCATTGATGTCGGCGAAAAAAGAGTCTGCCTGAAAATCCAGCCGCCAGTTATCCGCACTGCCCGAAAGCGAGCGGGTGGCGGTGACCTCAAAGGCGCCGTAGCGGGCCTCGTAAACGGCGCGGAAGGGTTTCAGCTCGGCGGCGCTGACCAGCGGCGCCAGCAGGGGGAGGGAGAGCAAGACGGTGAAAAATGAGACCAGCGAGGCGATTTTGCGAAATGGCACTTTGACCTCCAGTTGTCCGAGCGCGGATGCAACACTTTAGCATCCGGCTGCCGTGCCTGTTGAGGTGTGAAGCGGCGCCGGATGCAAAGCCTGTAAAGCCTCTGACCCCGGCGCGCGGATTTAGTGCGGTGGCAAGTGCGGTGGTTAGCCGGGCAGTTGGCGCGATAGATAATTGTGAGCGCGATAGTAGCTGGCGCGATTCAGGCGCGGCTGTCGATCCGCTGGCCGCAGGGGGGCAGGGGCTGGCCATCCAGCTCGGCGCGTTCGCCATTCATGCGCAGGCGGCCTTCGGCGAACCACTGTACCGCCAGGGGGTAGATGAGGTGTTCCTGCACCTGAACCCGCTGGGCGAGCGTCTCTGCGGAGTCATTGGGTTCGATCGGCACTGTGGCCTGCACAATCGGCGGGCCGCCATCCAGTTCCTCGGTGACAAAATGCACCGTGGCGCCGTGTTCGCGATCGCCGGCCTCGAGGGCGCGCTGGTGGGTGTGCAGGCCCTGATATTTCGGCAGCAGCGAGGGGTGGATATTGAGCAGGCGTCCACTGTAGTGGCGCACGAACCCCGGGGTGAGAATCCGCATGAAGCCGGCCAGCACCACCAGGTCCGGCTGGTACTGGTCAATGGTCTCGATCAGGGCGCTGTCAAAACCCTCCCGGTCGGGATAGTCGCGGTGGTTGATCACCTCGGTGGCGATTCCCGCAGTCTGGGCGCGGGTCAGGCCATAGGCCTCGGCCTTGTTGCTGATCACGGCGCAGACCGCGTAGGGCGAGTTTTCCCCGGCGGCCGAGTCGATGATGGACTGCAGGTTGGTACCGCTGCCGGAAATCAGCACCACCACGCGGCAGCGCTTTTCCTCACTGTGTTCTGACACCCCTGAAATTCCAGATGTCCCAGTCATCAGAGTCCCGCCAGCTCCACGGTCTCGTCACCTTCGGCGGCCGAGTCGATACTGCCGACGATAAACGCCTCTTCACCGAGCTGCTGCAGAGTCTGCAGGGCCTGCTCAGCCTGCTCTGCCGGCACGCAGATCACCATGCCCACACCGCAGTTGAAGGTGCGGTACATCTCGCGGCCATCGATATTGCCGGCCTGCTGCAGCCAGCGGAAAACCGGCGGCATTTCCCAGCTGCTGACATCGATCTTGGCCTTGGCGCCCTCGGGCAGCACCCGTGGCAGGTTCTCCAGCAGACCGCCGCCGGTGATGTGGCTGAGGGCGTTGACCTGGGTGGACTTCATCAGTTCAAGCAGGTTCTTCACATAAATGCGGGTGGGCGCCATCAGCGCTGCGGCCAGAGTTTTGCCGCCCATATCCTGCTGCAGGTCGGCGCCGCTGACTTCCAGTACCTTGCGGATCAGGGAGTAACCGTTGGAGTGGGGGCCGCTGGCGGCGAGGCCGATCAGCTTGTCGCCGGCTTTGACCTTGCTGCCGTCGATAATCTCGGATTTTTCCACCACGCCCACGCAGAAGCCCGCCAGGTCGTAGTCGTCACCTTCGTACATGCCGGGCATCTCGGCGGTCTCGCCGCCGACCAGGGCGCAGCCGGAGAGTTCGCAGCCGCGGCCGATACCGGTGACAACCTGGGCGGCCACATCCACATTGAGCTTGCCGGTGGCATAGTAGTCGAGGAAGAACAGCGGTTCGGCACCTGCCACCACCAGGTCATTGACGCACATGGCCACCAGGTCGATACCAATGGTGTCGTGGATGCCCAGGTCCATGGCGAGGCGCAGTTTGGTGCCGACGCCGTCGGTGCCGGAAACCAGCACCGGCTCGCGGTAGCCGGATGGCAGCTCGCAGAGTGCGCCGAAACCGCCCAGCCCGCCCATGACTTCCGGGCGCTGAGTGCGCTTTGCCACGTGCTTGATACGGTCGACCAGGGCATTGCCTGCGTCGATGTCCACACCGGCATCTTTGTAACTGAGGGACTGGGGTTTGGAATCGCTCATGATTCTTCCTGCAAACTAGGGGGATTCGAGAGGGCGCGTATTCTAGCCCGGAGTCGCGTTTGTAGCCACGCCCTGCGTCGATCTGCCGCTATTTGGCTTTCGTCTCGCGGCGAGCTACCCGGTGACAAAGGTCCCAATGTGCGAACTGGGGGCTGGGAGAAAAGGCCGACACTGATACAATAGCCGCTTGGGGCCCGCCTTACTGCCAGCTCCGGGGGTCTTGTGCTGCCTTTGTGATGATTTCGCTGCAGTGGGCCGTAAGAAATAAGATGTTTGGGAGAGATCCGATGCACAAGCTGCTCCGGCAAGGGCTGGCGACTCATTTGATGGCGCTTCTACTCTGCGCCTGCGCCCTGGCGATGCCCGCCCAGGCCCGAGTGGTTGCGGACCTCTACGAGGTTGTGGAGGCCGTCCCCAGTCGCGGCGCCACGGATCGCGAGGAAGCCGCGCGCCGCGGGCTGGAGCGGGTGTTCGTGCGCGTTACCGGTGAAACTTCGGTGGCCGGTGATCCCCAGCTGGGCGCGGAGCTCGAGCGGGCGCAGCAGTATCTGCAGAGCTACCGCTACGAGGTGGAAGACAACCAGCTCCACCTGCATCTGTCCTATGAGCCACAGGCGATTGCGCAGCAGGTCCAGCGCCTGCAACTGCCTTTGTGGCCCAACAATCGCCCGGCCACACTGGTTTGGCTGGCCGTGGATACACTGCAGAGCGGGCGCAGCGCGCCGAGCCAACAGCAGTCCCCCGAAGTTTACGACGCCCTCGAAGAGATGGCGGTCGAGCGCGGCCTGCCGGTGGATTTCCCGGCCATGGACGAGCTGGACCGCAGCGCCATGCCCCTGGCAAACCTCTGGGCCCAGGATGAACGGGCAGCCGAACGCGCCGGAGTGCGCTATCGCCCGGATGCCACTTTGATGGGACGGGCCCTGGAACTCTCCGCCGGGCGCTGGCAGGCCAACTGGCTGCTGATTCACGGGCGGCGCGCCTATGCCTTCGATGCCCGGGGTGACACCCTGGAAGAGGTGGCGCAGCAGGGTATCGCCGGCGCCGCCGACCTGCTCGCCGAGCGCTACGCGATCCGCGCCGGGGAGGCCGGTCAGCAGAATGCGCTGGTGCTGGAACTCTCCGGTATCAACGAATTTGCCGATTACACCGGCGCCATCGATTACCTGCAGGGCCTGGCGCAGATCAGCAGTGCCGAGCTGCTGTCCGTGGATAACGATCGGCTGCGCTTTTCCATTACCGCCACCGTGGGGCTGGATCGGTTGCGCGACGCGCTGGCTTTGAACCGCAGGCTGAGCGCCAGCGCGGAGGAAGACCTGATCGATCTGACCGGCTACCGCGCCCCTCCCGGCAGCCCGCAAAACCCACTGCGTTACCGCTGGCAGTAAGATGAGCAGCAATCAGGGCGCGCCGCAGCAGTTACCCCTTGGGGTGTCCCTGCGGGACGATGCCACCTTCGACAACTTTTACCTCTCCGGGGAAGATGCCAACCGGCAGGTGGTGACGGCTCTCAAGGATTTCGCCTCCGGGCAGTCGCCGGAGCCGGTGATCTATCTCTGGGGGGAGTCCGGCAGTGGTGTCAGCCACCTGCTCCAGTCTGTCTGCCAGGGCGCCGAGGAAGCCGCCCGCAGCTTCCAGTACCTTCCCCTGAAAGACCTGATGGCCATGGACCCGGCGGTGATGCTGGATGGCCTCGAACAGCTCGAGCTGGTGTGCCTCGATGACCTGCACCTGGTGGAGGGTCATCCCGAGTGGCAGGAGGCGCTGTTCCATCTGTACAACCGGGTGCGCGACAGTGGTGGGCAGTTGCTGCTGGGCGCCCGCAAATCTCCCCGCGGGCTGGACCTGGCCCTGGCCGACCTGCACTCGCGCCTGCAGTGGGGGCTGGTCTTCCAGTTGCAGCCTCTCGGCGACAGCGACAAGCTCGCCGCTCTTCGTCAGCGCAGCCGCCTGCGCGGATTTGACCTGCCCGAAGACGTGGCTCAGTACATCCTGCACCGGGCGCCGCGGGATACCGGGGCGCTGTTTCAGTGCCTGGAGACCCTCGACCGGGCCTCGCTGATGGCCAAGCGCAAGATCACCATTCCCTTCGTCAAGGAAGTGCTCGGCATCTGAGCCCGGCCGGCACTTCGCCGTGCCCAGCTGATCGGCGCGGGTGGTTCATGTTCCCCATTGCTCACAGGCCAGTACTTCTCACAGACCAGCACTTCTCACAGACCAGCACGGCTCAGAGCCGCAGTATCTGCCGGTACTGCGCCACATTCACCTGGAAGGGTGTGTGATCGTTCAGGTGCAGGCGCATACAGTCGGCGGCGTCGGGCTCGCCGTGCACCAGCTGTATCTCGGTGCCTTTCTCCAGCCGTGAATTCATCAGCCACTGGGTCAGATCGAGGTAATCCCCGTGGGCCGAGAGGCCGTCCAGCATTTCCACTCTGGCCCGGCAAGGTATGTACTCGCCGTGGATTTTGACCGCGTTGCTGCCAGCGAGCATACGCGCACCGCGAGTTCCCCCGGCCTGATAGCCGACAAACAGCACCGTGGTGCGGTGGTTGGGCAGCAGGCGCTTCAGATGGTGAAGAACCCGGCCGCCGGTGGCCATGCCGCTGCCGGCGATGATGATATGCGGGTAGGTGATCTCCTCCAGCGCTTTTGACTGTTCTACATCGCGGGTGTAGGTCACCAGCCGGCCCATCTCCCGGCACTGTGCCTCTGAGAGCCGATGCAGTTTGGGATAGTGCCGGTAGATATGCGAGGCGTCGATGGCCATGGGGCTATCCAGAAATACCGGCAAGCGGGGGATATCGCCTGCCGACATCGCCGAGACCAGCATATGCTGGATCATCTGCGCCCGCCCTACGGCAAAGCTTGGGATAACCAGTACGCCGCCGCGGGCCACGGCCTCATTGACTACCCGCTTGAGTTCGCTGCGCACATCCAGCTCCGGGTGCGCGCGGTCGCCATAGGTGGATTCCAGCAGCAACAGGTCCACAGGCGGCAGGGGGTCCGGTGGGTACATGATCAGGTCGTCCGGCCGGCCCACATCGCCGGAGAAACCCACTGTTTTGCCAGCGGCTTTGACGATGGCGCTGCCGGCACCGAGGATATGCCCGGCGCCCTGCAGGTGGAAACTCAGGCCGCCAAGCCGCTGCTCCTGACCGAACCCTAGTGGTTGGAGCAGTTCGAGACTGCGCTCGGCGGTTTCGCCATCGTACAGCGGCTGGGGATGGGCGTGTTTGCCGAGGCGGTGGCGGGCGTAGAAGCGCGCGTCCTCCTCCTGGATATGGCCGGCATCCGGCAGCAGTATGCCGCACAGATCCCGCGTCGCCGGATGGCAGAACACCGGCCCCCGGTAGCCGAGCTGGTACAGGCGCGGGATATAGCCGGAATGGTCCAGGTGTGCGTGGGTGAGCAGAATGCCGTCGATGGCGTCGATATCGAAGTCCGGTGTCTGCCAGTTGCGCTCGCGCAGCCACTTGTAGCCCTGGTAGAGGCCGCAGTCCACCAGCAGCTTGCTGCCGTTATGCTCCACCAGGAACTTGGAACCGGTAACCGTCTGCGTGGCGCCCAGGAAAAGAATATTCACTGCGCTGGTTTTCCCTGTGTTTTATCCCTGTGCTTTTCACTGTAGTTTTTACCGTGGCTTCTACTGTGAATTTTCCCGGCCGCTGCGGCTGCGATTGAGCAATTCGTGAATCGCCGGCGCCAACAGCGGGCTCAGGTCGAGCCGGTTGTCCGCGCCGGCGAGGCTATTGCTGGCCAGCAGGTGCCGCACACCCGCCCGGCGGAGCTTTTCTGCGGCGCCCTCGGCGAACAGCCCGTGCACCGCGAGACAGTCGATACGGGCAAAGCCCGCTTCGCGGAGCCTGTGCAGCGCCTCCAGGGCCGTGTGCCCGCTGGAGATCACATCGTCCACCAGTACCGCGCTATGGCCGCAGTACTGAGAGAGCGCCGGCAAAGAAATTCTCACCTCCCGGTCGCCAAGTCTCTGCTTCTCGCCCACGATCATTGGCTGGCCGCTTTGCCGGGCCAGTGCGCTGACCCACTGGCGACTCTCCGCATCGGGGCCCACCAGCAGGCAGGGTTCGTCCCTGGCGGCGATCCAGCTGGCCAGCAGCGGCGCCGCGCTGAGGGCCACTGCGGGAATGGAATACACCTCTTGCAACCGGTGGATGCGGTGCAGGTGTGGGTCGACGCAGACAAGCCAGTCGAAGTAGCGCGACAGCAGCCGTGCGAAGCTCGGCGCGGTGACGGCTTCGCCAGTGTGAAAGCGCCGGTCCTGGCGCATATAGCAGAGGTAGGGGGCCACCACGCCGACACTGGTCGCCCCCAGTTCGCGCAGGGTATCCGCGAGAAACAGCAGAGCCGGGATATTGGCGTCCGGATCGGACAGGTTCGCCAGCACGATGCAGGGTTTTGCCGCCACCGCGCTGTGGACCCGCAGGTAGCTCTCGCCGTCGGGAAAGCGGCGCCGCTCCAGCTCTCCCGCTTCCGCATCCAGCGCGGTACATAAATGCTGGAACAGTGGCAGGTCACTCTGCAGGGGAATCAGGATCGGTTTCACGAGGTCGCCTCGATATCGAACAGGTCGCGGTTCTGATGGTAGTAGTCCCGCGCATAGGCCAGCTCCCCCGGGGTGTCGGCGAACAGGGTGGCCAGGGGCTGGCCCGGGATAACGCTGTCGCCGGTCTTCACGTGCAGGCGCAGTCCTGCCAGCGGCGAACTGGGGGCGCCCGCCAGCTTGGCCAGCTGGGCAAGGCGGCGGTTGTCCATACTGCGCAACTTGCCGCTGCGCTGCGCCTGCAGGCACGACTGGTGCGGCGCCTGGCCGAGAGTTTTGAGGCCACCCTGGGCCTCGCAGATGCGCCGGAACTGCTGCCAGGCAAGCCCGGAGTACAGGATCTCCCGTGCCTGTGGCAGGGTGCTGTCCAGCGCTTCGCCGGAGGCCATGGAGAGCAGGTTGGCGGCCAGAAACAGCGAGCGCTCCGCCAGGTCCGGTGGGGCATCGGCGCGATTGCGCAGGACCGCGAGCACATCCCGGGCCTCCTCCACCGGACCGATGCCATTGCCGATCGCCTGGGCGCCATCGGTGATCACACAGCGCAGCTGTATGCCCAGAGCGCCCGCCACCTGATGGAAAACCCCGGCGAGCTCGCAGGCCTCCTCCCGCGAGCGCAATTTCGCCGTGGGCCCGACCGGCATATCGATGAGGATATGGTTGGAGCCGGCGGCGATCTTCTTCGACAGCACCGAGGCCACCAGCTGGCCCGGGCTGTCCAGGTCCAGCGCCCGCTCAATGCGGATCAACAGGTCGTCCACCGGGCTGAGGCCCACCTTGCCACCGGCCGCCAGACAGGCGCCGGTGTGCTCCACCACCTCGCGCAGTTTTTCCAGGGGCAGGTCCACCTCTGTCAGTACTTCCATGGTGTCGGCGGTGCCGGCGGGCGAGGTGATGGCGCGGGAGGAGGTCTTGGGAATCATCAGGCCGGCGGCACTGCCGATGGAGATCACAATCGGTGTGGTGCGGTTGCCGGGCAGGCCGCCAATACAGTGCTTGTCGAAAATCCGCTCGGCACCAGGCCACTGTAGCTGGTTGCCGCTGCCCACCATGGCGCGGGTCATGGCGGTCACCTCGGCGGCGCTCAAATGGCCGGCGGCGCTGGCGGTGAGGAAGCTGGCGATTTCGATATCGGAGTACTGTCGACCGCTGATGTCACGGATGATGGCGCTGATTTCCAGCGCGTTCAGCGCATGCCCGTAGATTTTTTTCCGCAGGGCGCCCAGGGAACGCACCAGCGGCGCGTGGCGCACCCGCACAGGCTGCCTGTCGGCCAGCTGCAGGAATTCCCAGGCGCTGTCAGAGAAGCCGATCAAACCCTCGGCCAGCAGTTCATTGCTGACGATATTCAGTGTCGCG
Source organism: Microbulbifer aestuariivivens (assembly GCF_039545115.1). Classification (NCBI taxonomy): domain Bacteria; kingdom Pseudomonadati; phylum Pseudomonadota; class Gammaproteobacteria; order Cellvibrionales; family Microbulbiferaceae; genus Microbulbifer; species Microbulbifer aestuariivivens. The sequence continues at coordinate 54,030 of NZ_BAABRT010000019.1, forward strand.
ATCAGGCTGCGCTCGCCCGCCTGCACCTGCAACCGTGTGTTGGCAGTGAATCCTTCCGCGCGGCAGATGGCGCAGTCACTGCGCATAAAGACGATGGGTTCCTCGTGGGTGTCGATGCCCATAAGGTGGGCGTTGAGGGGGGCGGTATGCCGCATGAGCTGTCTTGGCCTGTAGAGGGTTTTGCTCGGGTGTGACTGGGCGCCACTTCGGTGTTGCCGGGGGGCTAAGCCGCTCATAATGAAGGGATGCCCAGGCAAACCTGGCATGGCTTGGCCCGCGGCTATCGCCCCAGGCAAACAAGTCTAGTGAGGAGACCAGAGAGGAGTCTAGAAAGCCTATGCAGAACTTCCGCAAAATACTCTTTGTCAGTCATGGCACAGTCGATGAAAGCGATGGGCTAATGCAGGCGCTGAGTACGGCCCGGGTCAGCGGCGCGACACTGGCGATTCTGGTGGTGTGTCCTCACCTGCCGGAGGAGTTTACCGAGTACGAAGGGGTGTATGGGGATGGCCTTGTGGCCCGCGCCGGGCAGTCACTGCAGAAGGCCCGCGAACTGCTCAAGATGAATGCATCGCCGGAGCCGGTTGAAATTCAGCTGGACGCGGGCGATAACCCGGCGCAGAGGATTATCCGGCGGGTACTGGCCGACGATTACGACCTGGTGGTGAAAAACGTGGAGGGGCCTACCCGGCGCAAGGGCTTTAAGGCGCTGGATATGGAATTGCTGCGCAAGTGCCCCTGTCCGGTCTGGCTGAGCCGACCCATCGAGCACCCCCGCGAGGAGGTCCGGGTTGTGGTGGCGGTGGACCCTGAGTACAAGCAGCCCTCCGCCTATGATCTCGGCATCCGTTTGCTGCGGCTGTCCCGCGCGCTCGCGGATGGCTGCAACGGGATATTACATGTGGTGTCCTGTTGGGATTACGATGTGGATGAGTACCTGCGGCATAACTACCCGATTAATATTTCCGATGAAGAGCTGGATCGGGCGCTGGAAAAGGCCGGCGCGGCACACCGCGCCAAGCTGGATGCGCTGATTCACGCATCGGGTATCGAGGGGCCGATGGAAGTGCACCACGCGATCGCGAGACCGGATTCCTTTATTCCCTATCTGATCGAGGAAAAGCAGCTGGATATTCTGGTGATGGGTACCGTCGCGCGCACCGGCATCCCCGGTTTCATCATGGGCAACACGGCGGAAAATATTCTGCAGCGGCTTACCTGTTCGCTGCTGGCGCTAAAGCCCAGTGATTACAAAACCCCGGTCAAGCCTCTCTCATAGCCACTTTCCGGCCGGGCCAGAGCTTTGGGGCCAGAGCTTTGGGGCCAGAGCTGTGGGACCGGAGCACAGGGGTAAGAGCAAAGGTGCCAGGGCCTTGAGTTGAGGGCAGAGACCAGTGGGCAGAGGCTGGGAAGTAGTGCCTGGTGAGCACCGCCAGAAAGCCATCGCTCTGAGATCAATTGTCTGCGGAATAAAAAACGGGCCCCGAGGGGCCCGTTTTCGCAAAGTGCAGGGGGTGCCTTTTATCGCCGCCCCGAGAGCTTGCTCTGGTTACTGCCGGGCTTGCACTTGCGCTACCCACTCATCCACCAGTTCCTCAAGCACGTCCAGCGGCACTGCGCCGTTGGCGAGCACGACATCGTGGAATTCGCGAATATCGAAGCGGTCGCCGAGGGCTGCCTTGGCTTTCTCCCGCAGTTCGACGATTTTCAGCATACCGATCTTGTAAGCGGTGGCCTGGCCGGGCATGACAATATAGCGCTCGATGGCTTTCTTCTGGTCACCCTGCGGATTGGGGGTGTTCTTGCCCAGATACTCGATCGCCTCCTCGCGGGTCCACTTCTTACTGTGCAGGCCGGTGTCCACCACCAGTCGCGCGGCGCGCCACAATTCCATCGCCAGGCGGCCGAAATCGGAGTAGGGGTCCTGATACAGGCCAATCTCCTTTGGCACCAGCTCTGAATAGAGCCCCCAGCCCTCGGTATAGGCGGTGTAGCCGCCGAACTTGCGGAACTTGGGAATGCCTTCCAGCTCCTGGGCAATGGACAGCTGCATATGGTGCCCGGGGATGCCTTCATGGTAAGCCAGCGCCTCCATCTGGTAGCTGGGCATGTCGTTCATGTTGTAGAGGTTGGCGTAATAGATGCCGGGGCGCGAACCGTCCGGGGCCGGACGCTGGTAGAACGCCTTGCCGGCGGATTTCTCCCGGAATGGCTCCACGGCCTTGACGGTGAGTTCTGCCTTTGGCTTGCTGATAAACAGCTCGTCCAGGCGCTCTTTCAGGTTGTCGATCAGGGCTGTGGCTTCTTTCAGGTAGCGCTGTTTCCCCTCTTCGGTGTTCGGGTAATAGAACTGTGGGTCTGTGCGCATGAATTCAAAGAATTCCTGCAGTGAGCCCTCGAAGCCGACCTGCTCCATGATCCCGCGCATTTCGTCGTGAATGCGCGCCACTTCCTCGAGGCCCTTCTGGTGGATCTCGTCGGCGCTCATGTCGGTGGTGGTGTAAACATTCAGTCGATGGGCGTAGTAGTCGTCTCCATCGGGAAATTTCCACGCGCCATCATCGGTGTTGGCCTGCTGTTCCAGTTCACCGAGATAGGCGATCAGCGCCTCGTACGCCGGCTGCACGCTTTCGCGCATCGCGGCCTCGGCCTTGGTGATCAGGGCCTGCTTCTGCTCGTCGCTGATGTTGAGTTTTTCCACCTTGCCCTTGAAGTCCTTGAGCAGGGTGCTGTCCTCGCCCTCGCTGTAGGGCGCGCCGGTAATCAGGTTTTTGCCATCACTGATGACATAGGGAAAAACAAACTTCGGCGGGATGATGCCGGCGTCGGCACGCTCTTTGAGGTTGGCGATCAGCTGGTCAAAGTGCGCCGGCAGGGCATTGAGGCGCGCGATGTAGGCGTCGGCGTCCTCGACACTGTCAATGCGGTGCTGGTTGATGAGCAGCGACGCCACTTGAGTGTGCTCGGCGTACATCTGGTTGACGGGATAGGTATGCAGCCGCCACTTGAAGCCCTCGATCTCTTCTTCCTTGTTGCGGATGGCCAGTTTCAGGCTCAGGACGGTGGAGTCATCCAGTTCGCTGGCGTCGATGGCTTTCAGCTCGGCCAGCTGGCGCTTGACGATTTCATGGGTTTCCCGCTCGAACTCCGGCGAGAGGTTGTCCCACTGATCGTAATCCTCTTTCATGCCGAGGAAGGTTTTGAAGACCGGGCTGCGGTCGAGCAGCTCCTCGAAGTGATCCTCAAACAGCTGGTTGGCCTTGGCGACCGTCTCTGGGTTGACTGAGGTGTCTTGAGCGGTTGCCTTGGAATGGGTGTTCGCGTTTTCAATCGAGCTTTCTGCGCTGGCTCCGGCATCCTGGTTTGGTGCCGGTTTGTCCTCGGCGCGGTCGCAGCCTGTTATTACCAGCGTGCTTATGGCTGCGGCAATCAGGGTCTTGGTGAACTGCATGTTTGGCATTCCCGTTTGGTGTTAATCCTTGTGGGTTTATGGGGTTGGGGAGGACGCCACCGCAGGGGGTGGCTGAAAAGTAAAAAGCGGGCTGTAAGCCCGCTTTTCAGATCACTGCGATCAGGCGAAGTTCTGGTTGACGAAGTCCCAGTTAACCAGCTTCCAGAACGCTTCCATGTAGTTCGGGCGGGCGTTGCGGTAGTCGATGTAGTAGGCGTGCTCCCATACATCGCAGGTCAGCAGCGGAGTCTGGTCGCTCTCGGTGAGCGGTGTGGCGGCGTTGGAAGTGTTGACGATGGCCACGGAGCCGTCGCTTTTCTTCACCAGCCAGGTCCAGCCGGAGCCGAAGTTGTTCACGGCGCTGGCAGTGAACTCTTCCTTGAACTTGTCGAAGGAGCCGAAAGCCTTGTTGATGGCTTCTGCAACAGCGCCAGTGGCCTCGCCACCGCCGTTAGGGCTCAGGCAGTTCCAGTAGAAGGTGTGGTTCCAGATCTGGGCCGCATTGTTGAACACGCCGCCGGAAGAGGACTTGATGACTTCCTCGAGGGTCTTGTCGGCTTCAGCGGTGCCTTCGAGCAGGCCGTTCAGCTTGTCGACATAGGTCTTGTGGTGCTTGCCGTAATGGTATTCCAGGGTTTCCTTGGAAATGTGCGGTTCCAGGGCGTCCATTGCATAGGGGAGTTCGGGAAGAACGTGAGCCATTCTGTGTTCCTTCTATTGTCTGGTTGGTCAGGATTCGAGAGTCTGGCCATTCTACACAGGGTGTGTGTCAGAATTAAGCCGGCGCACAATCCGCGCGCTTGCCCCATCTATTGGGGGCGGATTTTTCAAAGGCAAGAGGGGCGGGGAATCTTATCTTGCAAGCGGTTACTTTTTCGGCAGTTTTTGGTATAACTCGCCGACCAATCCTGCCCGAACGGGCCGTTAGATTGCCCTGTTAGGTTGAGCTGTGCACAGGCTCCATTCTCTCGCGGCGTGGCGGTGGGGGCAGGATAGACACGAGCAGTTACGATTAGATACGAGTAGGTACGAGTCTGTATGCAACGCAAAGAGCCGACTATAGGCGGTGCTCCGTCCATTGAGCCACAGCTGGACAGCAAACCCATCGGCGCCGGCATGCAGCCCCCGGCCCCGCTGGACCTTGAGGACAGCGGCGGTGGCATCTCCATCGTTGGCGTGGTGGCTCTGATCCTGGCTGTGGCGGGCCTCGCTGCCGCCGGCTTTCTCTACAGCGAGTTGCAGCTGAGCCGCGCCGCGTTGAATGATGCCAAGGACCGTATCGTCGAGCTGGAGAAGCGCTTTGAGATGTCGGACGAGGAATCTACCGCCTCCGTTGAAGTGCTGAACGCCAAGGTCAAGGACAACGCCTCCGAGATCCGCAAGCTGTGGGGCGTTTCCTATGACACCAACCGCAAGAGTATCGCCGCCAACAAGAGTGCCGCGGCGGCTGCCAAGAAGGAATTGGCTGCTCTGGCCGGCAAGGTCAGCGGGCTTAGCAACAGCGTGAAGAAGATTTCCGCCGTGGAGACCGCCCTGGCCGAACTGCGCAAAGACAATACTTCCAGCAAGCGCGAAATCACCGACAAACTGACCGGCCTTGAGCGTCAGCTGTCTTCCGTGCGCAGCGACCTCACCGTACGTGTCGGCGCCAATGAAGAGGCGGTGGAGTCCATCGATGCCTACCGCCGCTCGGTGAACCGCGATCTGGTGCAGCTGCGTGATGCGGTGCGCTCCCTGCAGTCGGGTGCCAGCACGGCCTCCTCCGCGCAGTAAACTCGGCCTCTACCAGCGCCTACCCGCCCCTGATCAATATCGGGCCCGGACCCGCCGGGCCCACCACCACCTATACCTACGACCGCTCCAGCCGCATTCGACAGGTCAGCTACCCCAACAACACCGAAACCCGCTACAGCTACGACGCCGCCGGGCGCATCGCCAGCATCCGCCACACCCAGAACGGCGGCCAAGTGGCACAGTTTGCCTACGAGTACGACGACAACGGCAACCGCATCGAACAGCGTGAAACCAACGGCGGCGGAGAGGAGATCACCAGTTACGGCTACGATGACCTCGACCGCCTGGAATCCGTCACCTATCCGGATGTACCCGTCGGCACAGGTCACACCGTCACCTACCGTTACGACGGCGCCTACAACCGCATTGGCGAAGTGGCCTTCAACAGCGCCAGTGGCGAAACGGAAAAAGACCTCAGTTATGCCTACAACGAACGCAACCAGCTGACGGACATCACCGACCACCTGGATGACGGCAACAGCGTCAGCTATGGCTTTGACGGCAACGGCAACCAAGTCAGTAAAACCAAAGGTGGCGAAACCAGCGACTTCATCTTTGACGCCCGCGACGACCTGCGCCAGGTGATGATCGGCGGCTCCAGCGTGGGCCAGTTCCTCTACGATGTCAGCGGCCTGCGCATCGAGAAAGACGGCGCGCGCGGCACCGTGCGCTACACCTACGACGGCCTCGCCGTGCTGACCCAGTCAGACAGCAACAATCTCACCCTGGCCAAATACAACTACGGCCCCAACCGCCTGCTGAGCCTGACCCATATCAGCGAAGGCACCCAGTTTTACCTTTTCGACGCCCTCGGCAGCGTCACCAACCTCACCAGTGCCAACGGCACCCTGCAGGCGCGTTACCAGTACGATGCCTGGGGCAACAAGCGCAGTGAAAGCGGCAGCTCCTGGAACCGCTTCGGCTTTACCGGTCATGAAGAAGATAGTGAGACCGGGCTGATCTACGCCAAGGCGCGTTACTACGACCCGGATACCGGCCGCTTCCTCAGCCACGACCCCTGGGAAGGCGACAACACCATCGCACCGAGTTTGCATAAGTATCTTTATGCCTATGCAAATCCTACGGTTTGGATTGATCCGGATGGGAATCGGCCGGTTAGTCGCTGTGCTGGTGGCGTATCATTAAGCTGCTCTACTCAGCAGTATGAAAGCTATCGCATGACCATCGATAACCTGAAGCAATTTGATAAAGATCTTGCTAGTGGTTTCATTGATGTTTTGGCTGATGAGTTAGCAACTGATATCGAAAATAGTAGCAATATTTCTGAGTTTGCTAATAAGCGTTTACAACGCACAGTAGATGAGTTTGCTGAAAATGCTGCTGTGGCTTCGGGTGCGACAGCGTGTAGTGTAGTTAAACCTTGTCGTTTTGTAGCAAAGGCTGCCGAGGGCTACGTTACTGCGGCATCCGCTGGTTTTGAGAAGCTTAAGGGTAAGTTTACTAAAGAAGGTGATAGTGGTTTTTCAAGTGAAAAAACGCCGTCTATAGATGGAAGGGAACGCGGAGAACCTGTCAATTCAGTTGGCAATGAGGCGCGTGAGTATGTTCCAAACAAGTTGGGCAAGGAAGTATGGGATCTAGATCCGAAGGTTCGGGGCAGATAAATTGAGTCATATCTTACCGAAACTGACTAGAAAGATTGGGCTCGTTCCGATAACTTTATTAATCCCAAAACTGGCGAACCATTTAAGTCGAATAACTTCCCTTCAATTGATTTTCAACAAGGGAATAATGTTGTTAGTCTGAAAACAGTTAATACTGGTGGTAAATCTTGGGAATACGATATGAGGTCCCATATTGATCACTTGCAAAAAACTACCATAACTGTTTCTGACGTTCCGGCAACTAAAATATTGGATATTAGGGTTCAGCCAGGTGGTTTTGATGATGCGAAGCATTTAATCGAGTATGGTAAGAAACGCAATATTCCTGTAATCATTAAAGAGTTTGGTGAATAATTCTCATGGTCCAAATTGAAATTGTTCTTAAAGGAAAAGATTTCCCTGAAGTTTATAAGCTATGGGATAAGCTTACGAAAGAAGTTGAAGCACAATATATCGATAAGCAAGTTATTGATGGATTCAGTGGTAAAGAACTAGGATTTGCCGATGTTTCTGAAACTCTACTTAAGAGTAAGGCTGATAGCTTCTTTATTGAGCTTAATGGAGGTAGTGTTGAGTTTTCATATATTGCGGATCTAGATTTTTCTAGATTAGATATAAAAAATTTGGCCACTACTAAAGAGTCTGCGGAACAGTGGGTTTCTCAAATAGTAAACGAACCAGATTTTGTTCAGGGTAGATTATATGACGGAGAATATGACCGTTGGCAAAATATGGAAGACATTGCTTACTATGAGTCCGAAGGGCGTGATCATTCGAGTCTGTCGAAGAAAAGTAATGGTTTGCCATTTCCTCTTGAAAGTGAAGTGATTGATATTTCTATGAATCCAGGTCGATGGGAGTTGAAGAAAGGATACATTGAATGTGTTGGTTCAACTATGTGGATGAGCAAGGCTCTATTGGAGGATTTAGGGGTAGATAATTTTTCGATAGAGCGCGTCACTGATTTAGGAAGTGTACTTAAATTTGATGTGCTGGATGATTGTTTTAAAGAGTCTATAGGTGAAGAGGCAGAAGCTCAGAATGTCTTGAGGAAGATGCTTTTTAATAAATAGTTCCAAACACTAGAATGGGAGTAAATGAAGGGCCTCAAATTGCACCTGATCTTTTACTTTCTAGGCAGCAGTTAGCAATCTCAGATAGCATTGATTTAGATACTTTTAATTTTGGTGCTTATCTTAAAACCCAAGTTGGCGACGCTCCAGCAGGTATGCCTGATCCTCATGCTCATCACATACTCTTTAAACGAGGACTTGGTGAGAATCAGCAGGCACTGGTTGTAGAGGGGCAAGACCTGTTAAAGAAATATGAGATTGATCCTATCCTTGGATTTGAGAACCTGGTTTGGGCTCCCAATCGAATTAGGGGTCAGCATGATATTAAAGCATTACAACAGGTCACCGATACTCTTAAAATGACTGATGAAATGATTGGTACTCGCGAAGCAATGATTGATGCATTGAAAGCGCTAGGAAATACCGCAGCGGAGAGACGATAGTTTATGAACGAAAAGTATACTCCTAAAGATGTTTATGAGGCTGTTAGGGCTGGTAATCTAGAGTTGGCGAAAACAATTTTTGATTCTGATAGCAGCCTAATTAATTTAGTTACTCCGCTAGGATCATGGCTTCATGTTGCAACTCAGTATGGTCATAAAGCGTTGGTCGAGTTTTTAATTGAGAAAGGTTTAGATATAAATGTTAAGGGTGGCCCATCAGGTGTCACCCCTCTTAACACAGCGGCTCACGAAGGTAATCTTGAACTTTTGGAGTTCTTTCTTGAGAGGAATGCTGAAATTGATATCTCTGAACCCGATCGCAACCCGCTCTTTGCAGCGATTCATGCTGGACATATTGATATCGCTGAAAAGCTCCTTGATTTTGGTATCGATGTGGAGGTGAAGTACACCGGTCAAACGATGAAAGATATGGATGCTTTAGCGTATTGCCATGAATGGGGGCGTACAGATATAGCTAAATTAATAGAGAGTTATAAGTAAGTACGACATTTTATTCTGCTCGTGATTTAATGTTCCAGACAGTATTGGAACGCTTTCAACTCGCGAACGTGTACTGGGCAATATTGCAGAAAGTAAAGCAGCGCGGGAAGAAATAATTGGGGTCAGAGTAAAGTTTTGCCGCTTGATTCAACCCCTATTAAGGGTTTGAAAAGTAATTTGTGCACAATAAAGTTTTGCGGCGAACTGCAACGGTAATGCAGAGCGATTTTGCATGTGCTGGGAGGTTTAAGAGATGCCGTGCAGCACCACCTTTGCTATCGGCACTTGGCAGATTGCGTTTGGTGAAGAGAAGAATTTGAAGCTGGTTTTTGGAATGGAATCATGAGAAAGGTTTTATGAATTGATTGGTGCCGGAGTGAAATATTGAGTCTCGGATCGTACCATCGTGCGATGGGGAAGAGAATGATCACTTCGCGTAGGCGGCTTATCGCATGATTGTTGGTGAAGTTCTAAGTGATATTTGGCGGCAAAATTCTACTCTGACCCCACTTTTCACGGACCAAGAAAGGAAATCTTGCAAAAAGAACGTGAGTTAGTTGAAACAAATCCTGGGCCTTTGAATAAGGAGCCTTGGGCAGGAAAACGAAAAGATGAGTAAACAGTTATTTAGTATGTCAGCTCAATTTGGAGATAGAGAAAGTTCGCAAGTAATCCTTCCTTATTTTAGGGAGATTAAAAAATTGTTTAAGCAATTAGGCGAAGCTGGATTCTGTGATCAAATAGATGAGTTTTGTTTTATTCTTCGTGTGGATGGAGAAATATCCCAATGGGAATTCGAAGGTTGTGAAAATATCGATGTTGACCTGAAAGAAAGGTATGTCTCCATTGATATCGGGGTTCCCAAAGAAATGTGGCAATCTCAAGATGAGGATGCGATTAGGGCTTATTTAGTTGGCTGTATGCAGGATGGGTTACAGATGATGGTTAGAGCATTAGAGGAAAAAAATATACAAGTTAACACTCAGATTTTTACAGAATTGAGTAGCCTATTGTCTGAGTATTAGTCAAAGGATAGGATAGTGATCTAAAAATCCCAAATAGGGTAGCCACTCAACTCAAAGCCCCGGCAGAATAATTGGGGTCAGAGTAAAGTTTTGCCGCTTGATTCAACCCCTATTAAGGGTTTGAAAAGTAATTTGTGCACAATAAAGTTTTGCGGCGGACTGCAACGGTAATGCAGAGCGATTTTGCATGTGCTGGGAGGTTTAATAGATGCCGTGCAGCACCACCTTTGCTATCGGCACTTGGCAGATTGCGCTTTGTGAAGAGAAGAATACGAAGCTGGTTTTTAGAATGGAATCATGAGAAAGGTTTTATGAATTGATTGGTGCCGGAGTGAAATATTGAGACTCGGATCGTACCATCGTGCGATGGGGAAGAGAATGATCACTTCGCGTAGGCGGCTTATCGCATGATTGTTGGTGAAGTTCTAAGTGATATTTGGCGGCAAAATTCTACTCTGACCCCACTTTTCCGATAAAGTTTTGCGGCGGACTGCAACGGTAATGGAGAGCGATTTTGCATGTGCTGGGAGGTTTAATAGATGCCGTACAGCACCACCTTTGCTATCGGCACTTGGCAGATTGCGCTTTGTGAAGAGAAGAATATGAAGCTGGTTTTTAGAATGGAATCATGAGAAAGGTTTTATGAATTGATTGGTGCCGGAGTGAAATATTGAGACTCGGATCGTACCATCGTGCGATGGGGAAGAGAATGATCACTTCGCGTAGGCGGCTTATCGCATGATTGTTGGTGAAGTTCTAAGTGATATTTGGCGGCAAAATTCTACTCTGACCCCACTTTTCACGAAAGGTAAAGCAACTGCGGCAAGAAGGGCAGAAATTAATAAGCGAGCAGAATCCTTAGCTAGTAATCGACTTGCAAAACTAGAAGACTCGCTTACTACTAATGCGCACTTTAGGACCAGTCATGGAGCTTCAACGACCAGAGTTCAACAAAGAAAACGGGCTAGATTAGGAATCAACCCTAGACCTGATGTAAGTTCACGAAGCAGGCAACACTCCACGCGCTTCCCTAGTGCGAGAGATTAGTGGAATATAATTCAAAGAGCCCAAAGAATTAAGAGCAAATCAACAATGAATATAAGAGATATTGTATTCAAGCATAAAGATCAAGTTGGTGAGGGATATTCGAAAAATAAGTATAGAATGAGTCCCGACAAGTCTTATGAAAGTCGCGTTCGTTTTAATCAAGTAACAGATGAACCGTTTACTTCATTCCCGGTTCACCCTGAGGCGAATGTACCGAATAGTGTGTTGAGGATAGATTTCTAATGTCGACAGAAAAGAATATTTTAGGATCATCAGAAAATTATATTCAGTTGTTGTTAGATCCCATCAGTGCAGAGTCACCTCTGTCTGGCGAGGATATTGATAGAATTGCATTAATTAATGGTGGTTCAGATCAAGAGCTTAAGGAAGTTATAGAAACTTATATTTTGCCCAGGTTTAATTGCTTGTCTGAGGATGAGAGGGTTAATACACTTAAGTCCTTGGATATGGTATTAATCACCAATGAAATAATTATGGAAGATAATTTCGATTTAGATGAAATTATCATTAATGATATTGGTAGCTTTCAAAGGCTAATAAAAGTGATGAATGATGTTTTGGCCTCTCATTGATGGAGGTAGGAAATTATTTAAAACTGATAATAAAACGTTACGAATAATTGGGGTCAGAGCGAATAATTGGGGTCAGAGTAAAGTTTTGCCGCTTGATTCAACCCCTATTAAGGGTTTGAAAAGTCATTTGTGGCAACAAAGTTTTGCGGCGGACTGCAACGGTAATGCAGGGCGATTTTGCATGTGCTGGGAGGTTTAATAGATGCCGTGCAGCACCACCTTTGCTATCGGCACTTGGCAGAGTGCGCTTGGTGAAGAGAAGAATTTTAAGCTGGTTTTTGGAATGGAATCATGAGAAAGGTTTTACAGGGTGTGATATTTCTGTTGTGGCTGATGGTGCTGCAGGCACAGGCCACACGCTGCAGGGCATCCGCTTAGTCGCCACCGCTGTGGCCGACAAAAAAGCCGTGATCAAGCTGCCGGGTGAATCCCTCGCCGACGGGCAATACAGCGTCCGCCCGATTCTCGGCAACCATCTGGTCTTGCAGGAGCGCGACGGCGCGGACGAGGCCGCTGATCTGATCTGGATCTATATAGTCAAAAACGGTCAGCCCACGCGTATTCAGCGGCTGTCTTCCAGGCCGTCCAGCATGGCGCTGGTGCCGGGCCTGACCGAGAGCCTGGTGTAAAGAGGGCGAGGCCCCCAGCGATATCCTGCTGGGCAAGCACAGCTCCCACTGGAGCTTCTTCCTTGATTCCGACGACTCGGTGGAGTAGTCCATCCCTGGCGCGACAATGGCAACGCTACTGCTACCCCTGCGGGCCGTTTCTACAGCCCGCTGGACCTCTATCTGATGGGCTTCAATTCCGCTTAAGAAGTGCCAGGGCTTTTCTTTGTGAAGGCCGATATAGTGGACAATCATCCGAGATGCCGATGGCTCCCAGTCCCCAACTGCCCATCAATTCGTGTAAAATCGCCCGCCTCGAGACCCCAACCGGAAACCGGAGCTGGCTATGACCACTATCCGTCAGGATGATCTGATCGACAGCGTCGCCGATGCGCTGCAATTCATTTCCTACTATCACCCGCAGGATTTCATTCAGGCCCTGAATCAGGCCTATGAAAAGGAAGCCAATCCGGCGGCCAAGGACGCCATGGCGCAGATCCTGATCAACTCCCGCATGTGTGCCCAGGGGCACAGGCCCATCTGCCAGGACACCGGCATTGTCACGGTGAAGCTGAAAGTGGGCATGAACGTGCAGTGGGACGCCGATATGAGCGTGACCGATATGGTCAACGAAGGGGTGCGTCGGGCCTACAACAATCCGGATAACGTGCTGCGCGCCTCCATCCTCGAGGACCCGGACGGTGCCCGCAAGAACACCGGTGACAATACGCCGGCGGTCATCCACTACGAGATCGTTCCCGGTGACACCGTTGAGGTGTACGTGGCGGCGAAAGGTGGCGGCAGTGAAGCCAAGAGCAAGTTCGCCATGCTGAACCCCTCCGACTCGGTGGTGGACTGGGTGCTGAACATGGTGCCGCAGATGGGTGCCGGCTGGTGTCCGCCGGGCATGCTGGGTATCGGTGTCGGTGGTACCGCCGAGAAAGCCATGCTGCTGGCCAAAGAGTCGCTGCTGGACCCGATCGATATTCAGGATCTGCAGGAGCGCGGCGCATCCAACCGTGCCGAGGAGCTGCGCCTTGAACTCTACGACAAGGTCAACAAGCTCGGTATCGGTGCCCAGGGCCTGGGCGGCCTGACCACCGTGCTGGATGTGAAGGTCAAGGATTATCCCACCCATGCCGCCAACAAGGCGGTGGCGATCATCCCCAACTGCGCGGCGACCCGCCATACACACTTCACCCTGGATGGCAGCGGCCCCGCCCGCCAGACGCCACCGAAGCTGGAAGACTGGCCGGAGATCACCCGCGAGGCCGGCGCCAATACCCGCCGCGTCAACCTCGACGAGGTAACCCGCGAAGACGTGCTCAGCTGGCAGCCCGGTGAGACCCTGCTGCTGAACGGCAAAATGCTTACCGGCCGCGACGCCGCACACAAGAAGATGGTCGACATCCTGGCCAAAGGTGAAACGCTGCCGGTGGACCTGGCTGGGCGCTTTATCTATTACGTGGGTCCGGTGGACCCGGTGCGCGAGGAAGTCGTAGGCCCGGCTGGCCCGACCACCGCAACCCGCATGGACAAATTCACCCGCACCATGCTGGAAGAAACCGGCCTGCTGGGCATGATCGGCAAGGCCGAGCGCGGCCCGGCGGCCATCGAAGCCATCCGCGACAACAAGGCCGTCTACCTGATGGCCGTGGGCGGTGCCGCCTATCTGGTGGCGCAGGCGATCAAGGATGCCAAGGTGGTGGCTTTCCCGGAGCTGGGAATGGAAGCCATCTACGAGTTCGAGGTCGAGGACATGCCGGTGACCGTGGCTGTGGACAGCCAGGGCGAGTCGGTTCACAACACCGGCCCGGTGATCTGGAAAGCCAAGATCGAAGAGGGCGTTGCCTGAACGCTCGCTGACCCTTTAGCCGCTGACGGTGCCCACCGGTACCGTCAGCCGGCCCCCGGCGCCCCCTGATCGGTCGCCATTTTCCCTGACACGCGCACAGGCCCGGACGGTACCGGGCACTGGGCTTTCTTCGCGAGGCTTGGCGCGTAAATCAACCAATAGGCCAGAAAAAACCGGATGTACTATATGCACCTATTGTTCCGCACCTCAGTGTTCCGCACCGCAGCCGCCGCGCTCGCGACCCTGTGCTGCGCGGCTTCCGCGCAAGCCGCCATCTCCCAGACCAAAGGCGATTTTGAAGACAAGTTTCGCCAGCTGGATGAAGTTCTGCCCACGCCCAACGTCTACCGCAATGCCGCCGGTGAGCCCGGGCACGCCTACTGGCAGCAGGAAGTGGATTACCGCATTGACGCGCGCCTCGACGAGGACAAGCGCGCCCTGACCGCCAGCCAGACCATCACCTACAGCAACAATTCCCCGGATACCCTTAAGTATTTGTGGTTGCAGCTGGACCAGAACCGTTTCCGCGCCGACTCCATCGCCGAGACCACGGAGACCTTCGGCGGTGGCGCTACCCGCGCACAGTCTGACGAGGCCCCGGCGGGTATCAGCCTGGGTGAGTTGCGTCGTCAGCAGTGGCTGGCGGACAACCAGCCGGGTTACACCATCACCAATCTGCGCGATGCCGAGGGCAATGCCCTCAAGTCCACCATCGTCGGTTCCAATATGCGCATCGACCTGCCGCAGCCGCTGAAGCCCGGCCAGCAGATCGAGTTCAGCATGGACTTTGCCTTCAATATTCTGGAGGAGGACGCAGTCTGGGCCCGCGCCGGTTACGAGCACTTCCCGGACGATGCGCGCAAAGGCGGCAACGATATTTTCCTGCTGGCGCAGTGGTTCCCGCGCCTGCACGCCTACACCGACTACGAAGCCTGGACCAACAAGCCGTTTCTCGGCAGTGGCGAGTTCACTCTGGAATTTGGTGACTATGAGGTGGCGCTCACGGTGCCGGCGGACCATATCGTGTCCGCGACCGGTGCACTGCAGAACCCCGAAGAGGTGCTGACCGAGACCCAGCGCCAGCGGCTGGAAAAGGCGCGCACCGCCAAGCGCCCGGTCTTTATCGTCACCGAGGAAGAGGCGCTGGAAAACGAAAAAGCCGGTACCCGCCGTTCCAGCACCTGGCGCTTCAAAGCAGATGATGTGCGTGACTTCGCCTGGGCCTCTTCGCGCAAATTCATGTGGGATGCCAAGGGCTACCAGCAGGGGGGCGAGGTGATGCCGGAAGTCATGGCCATGTCCTTCTACCCCAAAGAGGGCGGCGAGCTGTGGAAGAAATACTCCACCGAATCGATGATCCACACCATGGAGGTGTACGGCCGCTTCTCCTTCGATTACCCCTATCCGGTGGTGCAGAGCGTCAACGGCCCGGTGGGTGGCATGGAATACCCCATGATCACTTTCAACGGCCCGCGCACCACCCTGCACGAGGATGGCTCACGCACCTGGACCCAGGCCGAAAAGCGCTTCCTGATCGGCGTGGTGATCCACGAGGTGGGGCATATTTACTTCCCCATGCTGGTGAACTCCGACGAGCGCCAGTGGACCTGGATGGACGAGGGCCTGAACAGCTTCCTCGACGGCGTTGCCGGCCGCGAATGGGACCCGGAAATGCCCTGGGGCGTGGAGCCGCGGGATATCGTCGACTATATGAAGTCCGACATCCAGGTGCCGATCATGACCCAGTCCGACTCGGTGCTGCGCCTCGGGCCGAATGCCTACACCAAGCCGGCCGCGGCGCTGAATATCCTGCGTGAAGTGGTGCTCGGCCGCGAGCTGTTTGATTTCGCTTTCAAAGAGTACGCCAACCGCTGGATGTACAAGCGCCCGACCCCCGCCGATTTCTTCCGCACCATGGAAGAGGCCAGCGGCGTGGATCTGGACTGGTTCTGGCGCGGCTGGTTCTACTCCACCGACCACGTGGACATCAGTATCGACAAGGTTTCGCAGCTTCGTCTGGATACCAAGAATCCTGATATCGACTTCGAGCGCCGCCGCCGTGAAGAGGCCGACAAGCCACAACCGCTGTTTGAGAAGCGTGAGCGCGAGGCCGGCAACAAGACCTGGGTGGAGAGGAACCGGGATATCCGCGACTTCTATGACGAGCACGACCGCTTCACTGTCACCAACAAAGAGCGCAACGAATACGCGCAGCTGTTGGAGGATCTGCAGCCTTGGGAGCGCCGGGCCTTGGAGCGCGCCGTGGAGGAAGACAAGCACTACTATGTTATGGATTTCTCCAACAAGGGCGGCCTGGTCATGCCGATCCTGCTGCAGCTCACTTATGCGGACGGCAGTGTGGAGGACCGCTATATCCCGGCCGAAATCTGGCGCCGCTCGCCCAAGGCCGTGTCCAAGCTGGTGGTAACCGACAAGGAACTCGTCCAGGTGGTTGTGGACCCGCGCTGGGAAACTGCGGACGTGGATAATGAAAACAACCATTACCCGCGGCGCATCATCAAGTCCCGCATCGAAGCCTACAAGGACGAGGAGCGCAGCGAGGGGGTTTACCGCGACATCATGCACGACATGAAGACCGAGAAGAAAGACCCGGAGCCGGGCTTTCACAAGAAGTAAGTGGCAATGGAAGTAGGTGACAATAGAAGTAAGTGGCAATGCGAATACTGTTACTGATTCTGACCTTGCTGATGGCCTGCCAGGTGCAGGCCCACCAGATGAAGGCGGCCATCACCCAGGTACTGTTCAACGAGCGCACTGGCAATGTGGAAGTGATGCACCGCTTCTATGTGCACGATGCTGAGCACGCACTGGGCGAGATCGTTGGCAAGAAGGCTTACCTGCTGGAAAACCCCGAGGCCCAATTGCAGTTTGCCCGCTATGTGAGCGCCCACTTCGACATGGGGCTCGGCAGCGCGGAGCCTGTGCAGCTGACCCATGTGGGGCAGGAGGTGGATGGCAAATTCATCTGGGTGTACCAGGAAATGCCGGCGCCGGCAGCGGTGGAGACCCTGTGGTTCAGATTCGATGCACTGCAGGATTTCTGGCCTGAGCAGGTCAACCAGATCAACGTGGAGGGGCTTGGCCGGGTTCGCTCGCTGAAGTTCGACCGCCACAGCCGCTGGCAGAAACTGGAGTTCGGGGCGCCCGATAACTAAGTCTGGAATTGGGCCCGCGACAGAGTGCAGAGCCGGGCCCTGCCGGTTTTCTGGCAGCGGGCTTGTTTGCCCCAGCAAAAAATTAAAGGCCGCTCTCCCCGGGGAGGGCGGCCTTTTTTTGTGCGCAGGACTATTTTTCTGCCTCTGCCTCTGCCTCTGCCTCTGCCTCTGCCTCTGCCTCTGCCTCTGCCTCTGTCTCTGCCTCTGCCCTTGTGGTTGCCGTTGGCCGGATAGGGGCCGGCGCAGTTTAATCGGCCTGGTTCGGCTTAGTTTCGGCTTAGTTTCGGCTCGTGGGCCTGTTGGATTGGTCAGGTGCGGTCAGCTCTTCCAGCATCAGCTCGCGGATCACCGGTACCGGCGCGTTGCCGTAGCTGAGAAATTTTTCGTGGAAGGTCTTCAGGTCGAAGTCGTCGCCGAGCTTTGCTTTCATCTCTTCGCGCAGCGCCAGAATATCGGCGTAACCGGCATAGTAGCTGGTGAGCTGCACCTGGCTCAGGGTGGCGCGGCGCCACTTGCCCATGGCCTCGGCTTGCTGTTGGAAACCCTGGCGCACCATCAGGTCCAGTGCCCGCCGCTCATCGATGCCTTTCACCTGAATCTCGTAGTCGAGAAGCGTGTTGATCAGCACGCGCAGGCGCCACTTGTAATACATCAGCCACAGTTCCGGGGAAAAGTCGCCGTAGCCGGCTTCCAGCATCATCTGTTCGGTATAAACCGCCCAGCCCTCCACCATCGCACCATTGCCAAGGATGCTCTTGATCAGGCTGGGGGACTGGTTGGCGTACACCAGCTGGGTGTAGTGGCCGGGAATGGCCTCGTGAATATTGAGGATCTGCATCAGGTACTGGTTGTATTCCCTGAGCAGGCTGTCGGCGCGCTCGTCGCTGAACTCCTCGATCGGCATGACGTTGTAATAGGTGTTGGCGCCCTTGTCATAGGGGCCGGGGGCGTTGATGGAGGCCACGGAAAAGCCGCGCATATACGGCGGCGTGGTGCGCACAACCAGTGGCTTGTTTTCATCCAGCGTCAGCAGGTCTTTTTCCTTGACGAAGGCCACCAGCTCCGGAATCTGTTTTTCCACCTCGGCCTTGAAGGTTTCCTTGGTGGCGTGGTGTTCAGACAGTTTATCCAGCACCATGGCGATTTTTTGCAGGCGGTCTTTCGGTGGCTTTTGGCCTGGAAAGTATTTTGGCCACAGCTCACTGGCCAGCTCCGCCATTTTGTCGTGCAGCTTTTCCTTGTCGGCGAGCGCTCTCTCATAGAGCTGCTTGCCGGTCATGCCGATCTGAATTTCGTACTTGAACTTTTGTTCGTACAGATC
The DNA here is from genome assembly GCF_039545115.1 of Microbulbifer aestuariivivens. Lineage (NCBI taxonomy): Bacteria > Pseudomonadati > Pseudomonadota > Gammaproteobacteria > Cellvibrionales > Microbulbiferaceae > Microbulbifer > Microbulbifer aestuariivivens. The sequence goes on from NZ_BAABRT010000019.1 coordinate 72,542, forward strand.
CCCGCCGATGCGAAAATTCCTGTAGTCTTGGCTGATCTCCAGCTCGGCGTGGCGTGTCTGCAGAAAGGTGATGTATTCCTCGATGGCCTTGCGCGCCGCCGCGAGGCGCTGCCGGAAAACCTTTTTCTCACCTTCACTCAGGCCGCTTTGGGCGAGCTTCTCTTCGGCGGCCTCACCGAAAACACTCATGGCCCCTTCATTTTGCTCGATGGCGAGCATCAGCTGTGGGGAGGCGGGTTTTTGCAGTGTCTGCTCCGCCGCCCGGTAGTAGGCGGGTACTTTCTTGAGCCGCTCACTGAAAGTCCGCAGTCGCGTGTCGAGTGGCGCATACTCCGTATTGAGAATCAGGGCAAAGGGATGCGAAACATTGTATTCAGCCGGGTTCCACAGGTGGGACTGAAACTCGGTGATTTGCCATTCCAGTCGGTTGAGGAAATTCAGAATCAGCACCAGGTCACTTCTGTCATTGGAGTCCAGTGCTTCGGTATTGATGGCCGAGAAGCGGTCGCGGTAGCGGCGGGAGAATTGCAGCACCTTCTCGCGGTATGTATCGTCGGGTACCTGCAGCTGGTCGGCGACGGCGTAGTAACCTTCACTGATGGCCCAGGAGGGAAAAAGCCGCCAAAGCTCTGTCATCATCTGAGTAGACAGTGCATCGAAGTTTTCTGCGGAATCGCTGCTTGATTGGTTGTTGCCGCTGGCATTGGCTGTGGCCACGACGGTGCCGCTGGCGCGATCAGCACCTTTGTCTTCAGGGTTGCGCTGTTGGAGATCACAGCCTGCGAGAGTCAGCGGCAGGGTCAGGACTATCAGGAGGACTGGGACAAAATCCGCTAGGGAAGTAGGCGTGATTTTCATTTTACTCCTTGGTTTGTCGCAAGGTGGATCATTGAGTGTGGCGGCTAATTCTTTTTTATTGCTCAGTTGAGGTTAATTTCCGGCAAAACCCTTGGCGTTTTTAGCACTCCGTCCCATTAAAGCTTAGCCAAACCAAATAAAATAATTCTTTAACTGGTGCGCTTGTCTCGGTCTTCAGGCGTGGCTAGAGTGATTCCCGTTCACTCTTGTCCATAATGATTCAAACCTCCTGAGGGCCGATTGATGACTGAGCTCGCCGAGCAGCAATGTGAAGCCTGTCGCGCCGATGCGCCACTGGTATCCGACGAAGAACTGGCTGAACTGCTGCGCAAAATTCCAGACTGGACTCCAGTCACCCGCGATGGGGTGATGCAATTGGAGCGCGTTTTCAAATTTCGCAATTTCAAACAGGCATTGGCCTTTACCAACCGTGTTGGTGAACTTGCGGAAGAGGTTGGTCACCATCCCGCGCTGCTGACCGAGTGGGGCAAGGTGACAGTGACCTGGTGGAGTCATGAGGCTGGCGGCCTGCACAAAAATGATTTCATCATGGCTGCCCGCACTGATAAGGAAGTCGAGGCGTAATCATCAACTGCAAGATGACCGCCTCAGTAACATCGCCCCGGAAAAAAATCGGGGGCGTTATTTGAAGGAGGTAATCAAAGTTGTCATGTTGAAGATGAAATCCACCTGCGAGCGCTGCAGAGCAGCACTTACTCTGTCCGAACAGGCTTATATCTGTTCTTACGAGTGCACCTTCTGTCCGGATTGCACAGAAGCGCTCTCTCAAAGGTGCCCCAACTGCCAGGGTGACTTGGTGCTGCGTCCGCCGCGCACACGCTCGCCAACGGAAGCGCCGAGCCTCGGTTTTAAAGCCAAGCTGGAAGACTTTCTCTACCGCGCCTGAGGGCGTGACTGCTTTTGCCCCTGTGCGTTTGCTCCCTCGGTGCGTTCAACCGGGCCATCGGGGGCCTGGCGGGTTGCGGCCGGAGTCGCCGGGGACCTAACAGATTGCTGCCGGGGTTTGCCGGGATGGGTTCAGGATTTCTGGGCCCACAGCAGGAATTCACGGTTGCCATCGCCCCCGAGAATCGGGCTGTCGATATAGCTCCTTACCGACAGCCCGAGCGTTTCACACAATCCGGTGATCTTCTTACGGACCTCATCGTAAAGCCCGGTGTCGCGCACCAGCCCGCCTTTGCCAATATTTTCCGGTCCCACCTCGAACTGCGGTTTGACCAGGCTGAGCAGCTGCGCGCCGGGCCGCATCAGCGCGGGCAGGCGCGGCAGAATCAGAGTCTGCGAAATAAAAGAGACATCCATCACCACGGCATCAAACCCCTGCTCTCCATAGGGGCTTAGTTGCGCGGCTTCCAGATGGCGCGCGTTTACCCCTTCGAACAGGTGCATGCGCGGATGCTGGAGCAGCTTTTCCGCCAGTTGGTCGTGGCCCACATCGATACCCACCACCAGCTCCGCGCCCCGTTGCAGCAGGCAGTCGCTGAAACCGCCGGTGGAGCAGCCAATGTCCAGCGCCTGCCAGCCCCGGGGACCGAGACTGGTGTGGTTCAGAATGGCTTCCAGCTTGAGTCCCGCCCGCGACACATAGCGATCCTCGGGCAGCGGTTCCACACGGATGGCCTGGTGCGCCAGAACCGCCTGCCCCGCCTTGAGCGCGGGGTGCCAGCCGGCCCCGGTATCCAGCAAAACCCTGCCACCTTCGATCAGTTTTTTGGCATGTGTACGGGAATTCGCCAAACGGCGTTCAACCAGAAGAACATCCAGGCGCATCAGAGGGGTTTGATCCTAAAAATATGGTGGAGTTGAAGGCTGCCATGCTAACCTCTGGCCCCACTGGTTAGAAGCAGTAAGCTGGATAGGAGGTAGGCAGCTGATGGCGAAAAGCGTTCTGGGGAAGTTCAGGATCCGCAAGGGCAAGGTGTTTGAGGCGCCTCTCGAGAGCGCTTTCGGGCGACTGGTGACGCCTTTTGAAGAGTTTATTCACCGCCAGAGCAGCAGTGGCATCCTGCTCATGATCTCGGCAATTGTCGCCCTGGTGATCGCCAATTCCCCCCTGCAGGAGGTCTACAAGCACCTGCTGCATATGTACATCAGCATCGGCGCCGGAGACTGGGCGCTTTCCCTCACGGTCCACCACTGGATCAACGATGCGCTGATGGCGATCTTCTTCTTTCTGGTTGGGCTGGAACTCAAGCGCGAATTCCTCGTTGGTGAGCTTTCCGAGCTCAAGCAGGCGGTTCTGCCGATTATGGCGGCCATCGGCGGCATGGTGGTGCCAGCGTTGATCTATGCCGGACTCAACCCGGATGGTGACGCCGCCCGTGGCTGGGGTATTCCCATGGCCACGGACATCGCCTTTGCCGTCGGCTGTATTGCCCTGCTGGGCAATCGTGTTCCGCGGGCGGTGGTGATGTTCCTGGTCGCCCTGGCGATTGTCGATGACCTGGGCGCGATTCTGGTGATCGCGATCTGGTATACCGAGAGCGTCAATATGATTGCCCTGGGCGCTGCCGGCGGACTGGTGGTGCTCCTGTGGCTGCTGAATGCGGCCGGCGTACGCGGTTCTCCCCCCTATATTTTCGTTGGCCTGTTGCTCTGGTACGCGTTTTATAAGAGCGGCATTCACGCCACCCTGGCCGGGGTGGTAACCGCCATGGCCATGCCCGCTCGCCCCAAATATGATCCGGTGGCTTTCAGTACTTTCGTCAAGGACATCATCAAGAGTTTCGACCGCAGCTTCCGCCCGGGCGATAAGATCATTGCCAATGACGCCCTGCGCGCCCGGGTGATGGCGCTGGGCAATGGGGTCAAGCTGGCGCAGTCGCCCCTGCAGCGGATGGAAACCCGCCTGCATACCCCGGTGGCTTTTCTGATCATCCCCATCTTCGCGCTGGCGAACGCGGGCATTCCCATCGACAGCTTTACCACCGGCACGGCGGTGTTAAACCCGGTTACCCTCGGCGTCATTCTGGGGCTGGTGTTCGGCAAGCTGATCGGTATTGTCGGTGCCACCTGGATTGGCTGGCGTCTGGGGCTGGGCAGCCTGCCCAAGGGCGCCACTTTCCATCACATCGTCGGCGTGGCGCTGCTGGGGGGGATTGGCTTCACCATGTCCATCTTTATTTCCGAGCTGGCCTACTATGGCAGCGAGGAACTGCTGATTCAGGCCAAAGCCGGTGTGCTGCTGGCATCCCTGATTGCCGGTATCAGCGGCTTTATGGTGCTGCGCAAGGCGCCAATCTCCGACGAGTTCACGCTCGATGAGAATGCGGACTCAGACGAAAACGCGGATGCTCACAGCGAGCAGGGCGGCGAGCAAAAAGGCGACCATCCGGGTGATCAAACGGGTGCGAAGCCGGCCACTGCCGCCGTCGGCAGTGGGGATCGGCACGGTTAAGATTCCACCAGGCAGTACTACAGTAAGCCAGCTTTCGACGAGGTGTCGGTAGGGTGTCGCTGAGGCGCCGTTAATACACTACTGAGGCACCGCCAAGAGAGCTGGCGACAACGCAAAGACCGGGTGATCCCGGTCTTTTTTTGTCCGCCAGTTGGGTCAGCGGCCAAGTCCGCTGTGCCGGGCCGGCCAAGTTCGAGTCTGCGCTAGCGGCTTCAGCCCTGAAACCGATTACCGCTGCATAAGGCTGGAGTGGTACCTTGGTCCCAGTCATGGATAATAGTGGCCGGGCCCCTGTCGCGGATAAGGAGAGCAGGACGACTTGAAAATGGAAACCCGGTGAATCGTTGTTGCCGCTGCCGCTGCCGCTGCCGCTGTCCCTGTGTCGCTGCCGCTGCTTATTTGGAATCGACGCGGTGCTGGCAGGCCATGGCTGCAGTGCAGGGGGAACCGAACCCTGCTCGACACGGCGATACCGCTGAGCCCTCGGTGCTCTCGGTGCTCTCGGTGCTTTCGGGACTCTCGTTCATCGCAGTTGCCGTTTCTTGCCGGTGCGGTTTATTTAAGGCGGCTTAAAGGCGGCTTAGCCGAGATGGTTTCGCTGAGAGGGCTTAATTCAGATGGTCTCGTTCAGGTGATTTAGTCCGGGTGGTTTATTCCCGATTTAAACAAAAAGGCTGGTTATGACTGACAATAAAAAAAATAACGTGCCCGCGGATCTATTGGATGTGGTTGTGGTGGGGGCCGGTATTTCCGGTCTCTATGCCGCTCGCTTGCTGCGGCCGCACTACCGCATTACGGTGCTGGAGGCCCGTGACCGGGTCGCCGGTCGCCTCTGTAACCATCGCTTTGCCAATGGCGATACTGTGGATATCGGTGGTCAGTGGGTCGGACCCGGGCAGGAGCGGATGTACCGGCTGATTGAGGAGCTGGGGTTCGAGACCTGGCCCCTCTACGATACCGGCGACAACCTGCTCTGGCAGGGACAGCGCACCAGGCGCTACCGCGGCACCATTCCGCCGATCGGGCCCCTGGCGCTGCTCGACCTGGGGCAGGCGATGGCACGCTTCGAAAAGATGGCCCGCAGTATTGATGCGGCTGAACCGTGGACACACCCCAAGGCCGCGGAGTGGGATCGGCAGACCCTGGCGAGCTGGCTGCAGAGCAATTGCCGAACCCGTCGTGCGCGGGAAGTGTTTTCGATTGGTATCGGAGCCGTTTTCGCCGCCGAGCCCGAAGACCTATCGCTCCTGCATGCTCTGTTTTATGCCCGTTCCGGAGAGTCACTGGAAACACTGCTCTCGGTTACCGGCGGCGCCCAGCAGGACCGTGTGCACGGTGGCACAGCCGGACTCTGCACCCACATGGCCCGGGATCTCGGCGATGACCTGTACTTGAACGCGCCGGTGAATGCCGTCGAGCGGGAAGCGGACGGCACTTTACGGGTGCTTTGCGACGCCGGTGAGTTTCGCTGCAAGCGGCTTATTATGGCGCTGCCACCCAACCAGGCACTGCGCATTCGCTTCTCCCCCGCGCTGCCCGCCCGGCGCGACCAGTTGTGGCAGCGGATGCCGGCTGGAAGCTGTATTAAATGCATAGCCCGTTACGAAAGGCCTTTCTGGCGGGACGAGGGCCTATCCGGTCAGGTGACCAGTGTGGAGGGGCCGGTCCGGGTGATGTTCGACAATACCGAAGCCGGCAAGGATTCCGGCTTGCTGATGGGTTTTCTCGAGGGGGATATCGCGCGCCACTACAGCAGTGTCGACCCGGAGGTGCGTCGTCGCGATGTGCTCGACTGTTTTGCCCGCTATTTTGGCGAGCAGGCGCGGGAGCCGCTGGAGTATGTGGACCGGGACTGGAGCAGCGAAGAGTGGACCCGCGGCTGTTATGCCGCACTGATGCCGCCCGGTGTCTGGACACAATACGGAGCGACACTGCGCAGCGACGATGCCCCGGTGCATTACGCCGGCACCGAGGCGGCAACGGAGTGGTTCGGCTATATGGAGGGCGCCCTGCAGGCTGCCGAACGCGCTGTCGCCGAGGTCCGCGATGCACTGCAGCAAAAAGCTGCCCCGGGCAGCACGACGCTGAGGGCTGAAGAGCGGAGTGGGGACTGTGTGTGACACTCTGGTGTGGCGGGGCCAGGGGCAAACCTGGCTGGCCAAAAACAGCGACCGCGACCCCTATGAGGCCCAGCGCGTTGAAGTGATTCCCGCCGTGCGCGGTGACAGCAGCCCCACGGTGCGCTGCACCTGGATCGAAATCCCTCAGGTGCCGAATCGCAATGCCTGCATCATTGGTCGCCCCGCTTGGATGTGGGGGGCGGAGATGGGCGTCAATCAGTGCGGCGTGGCGATCGGCAACGAGGCCATTTTTTCCCGCAAGGTGCTAAAAGAGGGAGCGGCGCTGCTGGGCATGGACCTGGTGCGGCTCGGCCTGGAACGCGCCACCACCGCCGAGCAGGCGCTGGAGGTGATTGTCGCACTGCTGGAGGCTCATGGTCAGGGTGGCCCCGCTGGTTACAGTCAGCGGGGCTTCCGTTACGACAACAGTTTCCTCATCGCCGACAGTCAGAGCGCCTGGAAGCTGGAAACCGCCGGCCGGCAGTGGGCTGCGTGCCGGGTCGACAAATTCGACAGTATTTCCAACGGCCTCACCATCGACGGCAATCCCGACCGGATGCATGCCGATCTAAGCGGTGCCGGCACGGGCAAGGCCGGGTTCAGGCAGACCTTCGATACCTGGCTGCGCCCTTATTTTGGCGCCAGCCGCAAGCGCAGGGCCGCAAGCCTGAGTGCCCTGCGCGCGCTGCCACAGGAGCAGCTTGGCTTCCGGCACTTTGCCGCCATTCTCCGCCACCACCACAAACCGTCGCCCAGCGGCAATGGCGATCTGTGCATGCACGCCGCGCCGGCCGGCTCACCCCTGGCTTTTCTGCGCCCATCGCAGACCACCAATGCCATGATTGTGCAACTGCGCGAAGAGGGGCCGCGGGTCAGTTTTACCGGCACCGCTGCCACCTGCAGCAGCCTGTTTCATCCCGTGGACTTTTCCGGTCGCTGGCAGGTGTGCACCCCCGATCGCTGGGAGCGACACCGGGTGGCCATGGCCAGTGCCGTTGAGCTGGGTGGCAGTGCCTCCCTGCGGGCGGCCATCGAGGCGGCTGAGAGCGAAATATTCACCGCCATCGAGGCCGGCGAACCGCTGCTGGCCGAGCGACTGGCACAGCGGAAGTTCAGCGAGATTTTTGATGCCGGTTGAAAAGGCGGGCCTGCGCACCAATCTTAAGCCAGCATTGGATGAGGCCGGGGTTTGGAGGGCCACCCTTCTCATACCTGGGAATTCTAGATGCAAATGACGCTGGCCTATCGCCCTGTGGGATGGCAGTGTTGCGGGCAGATAAATTGAGCGGATGATGGATCGCCCCTCGGGGCATGGTGATCCGCTGTTTGCGTAATGGCGAGCGCACTGCGCTCGATCTGCGGCAGGGCTGCAAGGCCCTCTACCGCTGAATCACAGAATAAAGGGAGAGGTTGTGAACGAATATATTGTCGATGTCACGGCGGAAAACGCCCAGCGGGTGCTGATCGATGAGTCCATGAAGCGCCCGGTGGTGGTGGATTTCTGGGCGGACTGGTGCGAGCCGTGCAAGCAGCTGATGCCGGTACTGGAAAAACTTGCCGCCGAGTATCAGGGGCAATTCCTGCTGGCCAAGGTCAACGCCGACACCGAACAGATGCTGGCGGGCCAGCTGGGTGTGCGCAGCCTGCCCACGGTGATGGTGCTGAAGGATGGCCAGCCGGTGGATGGTTTCGCCGGTGCGCAGCCGGAGAAGCAGATTCGCGAAATGTTGGACAAGTATTTGCCCAAGGCCTGGGAGCTGCAGTTCCAGCAGGCGCAGAAGCTGGTGGGCGAGGGCAAGCTTGACGAGGCGTTGCCGACACTGCGCCAGGTTTACGCGGAATCCGGCGAACGGGCGGATGTCGCCAAGCAGCTGGCAGCGGTGCTGCTGGAGTTAAACCGGGTACCCGATGCGGAGGCGATACTGGGCAAAATCCTGCTGGCGGACCAGGATGCCGACTACCAGCAGCTGATGTCGCAGCTGGAACTGAAGCAGCAGGCGGCGGAGTCCCCCGAGATCAAGGCACTGGAACAGGCGCTGGCCAGCAATCCTGAAGATCGCGACTCCGCATACAAGCTGGCGGTGCAGTACAGCCAGAACCACCGCCACGAAGAGGCGCTGGAGCTGTTGCTGGATATCCTCCGCGGTGACCTGAATTACGCCGATGGGGCCGCCAAGCAGGCCTATCTGGACGTGGTTAAAAGCCTCGGTGGTGGAGATCCACTGGCAGCCAAGTACCAGCGCAAACTGATGACTCTGCTGTACTGAGCGCTTTCGAAGCTCACGGCAATATAAGGAGCTCAGCGTGTACAAACTCTGTGTGTATATTCCGGAGAGCCACCTGGAAGAGGTGAAGCAGGCGCTGTTTACCGCCGGCGCCGGCCGTATCGGGGATTATGACAGCTGCTGCTTTCAAGTGCCCGGGACAGGACAGTTCCGGCCGCTTGAGGGCAGCCAGCCCTTTATTGGCCAGGCTGGGGCGGTAGAGCGGGTGGCTGAGTACCGTGTCGAAATGGTCTGCGCCGATGATCTGGTGGATGCCGCCCTGGCGGCGATGCGGCGCGCTCACCCTTACGAGGAGCCCGCGTTCGACCTCTGGAAACTGGATGACCGCTGCCAGTAACAGCGCGCAGCCTCACTCTCTGCTTCGCAGCGTCGGCTTAAGCGCCCGCTCTGCCTACTCAGCGCACGGGTAATTAAAACGTACAATTCACAACTTGCGGGTGATGGCGCCCCGATGCAGGCGGTACTGGCCTTCTTTGCGATCGCTGAAATAGTGCATCAGCGTCTTGGTCATGATCGGGAAGGCGATCTCATCCCAGGGGATTTCTTCCTCCCGAAACAGCGCCACTTCAAGTGACTCCGGGCCGGGGCCAAAGTTGGTGTCCGTGAGTTCGCCCCGGTAGAGCAGGTACACCTGATTGATGTGGGGGATATCGTAGACGGTGTAGAGATCATCCACGCGAATACTCGCCCGCGCCTCTTCCCAGGATTCCCGCAGCGCCCCCTCCTCACTGGTCTCCCCGTTTTCCATAAAGCCCGCCGGAAGCGTCCACAGGCCCAGGCGCGGCTCAATGGCGCGCTTGCACAGCAGCACGCGCTCACCCAGATAGGGAAGCACCCCGACGATGACCCGCGGATTGACATAGTGAATGGCGCCACACCCGCCACAGAGGTGGCGGGGGCGGTCATCACCCTCGGGAATAGCGAAAGAAACGGACGCACTGCCGCAATGACAACAAAATTTCATGGCGCAAGTATACACCGGGTAACCGCAAGCGTCAGTGACCTGTAGACCGTATAGACAACGAGTAAACCATCACTATCTTCGTGATATAGGCCGGAAAGGGGTTCTACCCCGTTTCTACGGACGGTTTTAAAACGGCTGTAAATTTTCGATCTTGAGCGGCCACTTTACGCCGCCTTCTCGGGTTGTGGAATCGTTCGATGTAATTAAATACGTCTGCTCTTGCTT